>JAODMS010000207.1 GCA_025464925.1 Arthrobacter sp. | reverse complement strand
CGGCCTGGAGAGCATCGGCGGTGACGGTGATTTCCTGATCGTCGCAACCGCTGTCCGGCTCGACGACGGTATCCACACGGTAGTCGTCGCGGCCCCGGTACAACTCCTGGCTGAGACGCTTTCCACGGTTTCCTGGTTCCTGCTCGGCGCCACTCCGTTGCTGCTGCTGGTTGTCGGCATTTCGGTTTGGCGGCTGGTGGGACGGTCCCTGCAGCAGGTGGAAACGATCCGCCGGCAGGTTTCGCACATTGATGGCGCACGGCTCGACGAGAGAGTCGACGTTCCGCTGACCCACGACGAGATCGAGTCCCTGGCGCTGACCATGAACAAGATGCTGGAGCGGCTGCAGTCCTCGGACCGCGAACAGCGCCGGTTCATTTCGGACGCCAGCCACGAACTCCGCAGTCCCCTGGCGGCCCTGCGCGCCGGGGTGGAGGTCGCTGCCGCGGACCCGTCGGGCGAGACCTGGCACGGAATGACGGACATCCTCTTTGAAGAAACCTCCCGCATGCACTACCTCGTCGAAGACCTGCTGGCCCTGGCCAAGGCCAACGACGGGGGCTTTCGGCTCAACGAGGAAGACATTGACCTCGACGACGTCCTGGACCGCGAAACCCGCAGGCTCCGCTCGACAAGCACACACCTCATCACAGCAGATCTCGCCCCCGTCCGGATCAGCGGGGACGCGCTCCGGGTGGGACAGGTTCTTCGAAACGTCCTGGACAACGCCGACCGGTATGCCTTCTCACGGATCCGGATCAGCCTGAATCCCGGTGAGGGCGGAGACGGCGCGGTGATCACCGTGGACAACGACGGTGACCCGGTGCCCGAAGCGGACCGGCAACGGATCTTTGAGCGGTTCGTCCGGCTCAATGGGAGCAGGTCCCGGGACAGCGGTGGAAGCGGACTGGGATTGGCCATTGCGGCCGGAATCATGGCCGCCCATCACGGCTCCATCCGCGCCACCGAAAGCCCGCTGGGCGACTGCCGCTTCGAGCTGGAATTCCCCGGACCTGCCGGGTGAGGCCCGGCGCCACTACGTCCCGGAGGGCCGGGGGGACCCGGTCCCCGGGTCCTGGCCGGCGCTGAGCAGATAGCCCATTCCCCGGACCGTGGACAATGTCTGCACGCCGAAGGGAACGTCGATCTTGCGCCGGAGATAGCCGATGTAGACCTCCACGACGTTGTCCCCGCCCTCAAAAGCGGGGTCCCAGACGTTGTCGAGTATTTCCGCCTTCGTCACGACCTGGTCGTGCCGCCGGATGAGGTATTGCAGGATCCCGTATTCCCGTGGGGTGAGTTTGACCGCCGTGTCTCCCCGGCGGACGCTGCGGGTGAGGGGGTCCAGCGTCAGGGTGCCCAACGTCAACACCACGGGACGTTCAGGGGCCCCGCGGCGGATCAGCGCCCGGATCCGTGCCACCAGCACCGGGAAGCTGAAAGGCTTTGTCAGATAATCATCAGCGCCCAGATCGAAGGCATCGGTCTGATCGTACTCGCCGTCCTTCGCCGTAAGCATCAGCACCGGAGTCCAGACCTTGCGCTCCCGAAGCACCCTCAGCACCTCATAACCGTTCATAAGCGGCAACATCAGATCCAATAAGATCACGTCATAGGGATTTTCCGTCGCCGCCCACAGACCATTGACGCCGTCGTTCATGACGTCCACGACGAACCCTTCGTTGCTCAGCCCGCGGCGGACCGCTTCGGCCAGACCCTTTTCATCCTCCACGACCAGAATCCTCATCCGGACCTCCCTTCGACACAGGCAGTATGTCCTAACGAATTGAGCAGAACCTGAGAAACCTCCGGTCCGCCGTCGACGCCGGCACCGCTCAGTGATTTCTCAGCACCGCCGGGCCAGGCTGGTAATGCATCGTTTGTCATGGATGCCGCATCCGGCGGGAGACATCGTGAGGAACTCAGTAAAGCGCGGAACGGCCACCATCCTCACCGCGGCATTAGCCGGTCTGGCTTTGCTGCTGGCGGGGTGCCAGACGGACAGGCCCGCGCCGCCGCCGCCACCGGGCTCTTCAGCCGCACCCGGGTCTTCGGAACCGACACTCTCCGCTCCATCGAACCCGCCGGCGTCGGTGCACTTCACCGCCGAGGCCGACATCGGCGTCAGGAAAGAATCCCGGCAGGTGCTGGAGACCATCGCCGGCCTCCGGCCCCAGTTCAACCTCGCCCTCGGCGACTTCGCCTACCGCCCCGGGATCGAGGACCGGTTCTGCGACATGGTCAAGGACAAGCTGGGCACGGACTTCCCCTATGAGCTTCTCACCGGCAACCACGAAAGCGACCACAGCGACGGCGACATCGCAAAATTCGTCCAGTGCCTGCCCAACAAGCTGGCCGGTCTCCGGGGGGATTACGGAACACAGTGGTACGTGGACGTCCCGCAGCAGGACCCCCTGGTGCGGTTCGTCATGGTCTCCCCCGGCATCGACTTCGAAAACCAGCAGCACCTGGACTTTTCAAGCGGGAGCGACCGCTGGAACTGGACCACGCAGGCCATCGACGGGGCCAGGGCGGGCAACATCCCTTGGACCATCGTCGGCATGCACGCCCCGTGCCTGAGCATGGGCCAGTACGACTGCAAGGTCGGCCAGGACTTCGCCACCATGCTGCTAGAGAAGAAGGTGGACCTGGTGCTGACCGGCCATGACCACATCTACCAGCGCACCCGCCAGCTCGGGACCGGCCCGGCCTGTCCCGCCCTGGTCCCCCATGCCGTGGCGCCCGGCTGCATCACCGACCCGGACGCCGACATGGTCAAGGGCGCCGGCACCGTGTTCACCACCGTGGGAGTAGGCGGGGAGAGCTTCTACAACGTCAACGACAACGACCCGGAGGCCGGATATTTCGCCACCTGGTCCGGCGGAAACAAGGATCCGGCCTTCGGCACCCTGGACGTGACCGTCACCGCCGACCAGCTCACCGCCCGGTTCGTCCCGGCCAAAAATTACACCTTCACCGACGCCTTCACCATCACCCGGTAGCGGCCGGGCCAGATCCCCAGGGAGGCAACGCAGGCGCTGGGGACTCTTCAGGAATAGAAAGCAGTCGAAATTTCAACCCTTACACACAGGATGGCCGCCGGGCCTCGCCGTGGCTCCAGGGACTCAAGCTCAGACGCCGGATGCAAAGTGCGGTGCTCTCCATCGGATCCACCACTGTCCTGAGGGCCACCGGAAAATAGTTGCAGCATTGGAGAATCCAAATGGCGCATACCCTTAACCCAGAAGATTTGACGGCCAGCCCGCTGCGGCAGGTACGGAGCCTGGTCCCCCGGGAACTGCTGATGCCGCGGCGCCTCGCGCACGCCAAGAAAGCGTATACGACCCGCTTCCTCGCGCAGCGCCTGGCGCATTCACCCGGCGGCTTCTTTCTATCGGATGGAGCTGGCCTGGCCCCTGACGCCGGAGATATTGTGCTGGCCCAGGTCTTACAGATCGGCCAGCACACAAAGCTTGAAAGTCCCGCCTCGCGCCGTCAGGCCCTGTACGTCGGCGATGAGATTCTGGTCGCCTATGGCAACCGTTACGCCCCCGACCAGTTCCTGGCCCAGGTGCCTCCCGCTCTGGACCAGTGCCAGCTCATCGCTGCCGGTGGAGTAGCTGGCCAGGTAATCGCCCAGCACGCTTCGATGGGCCCGGCGACGGAGATCGCCCCGATCGGGCTGCTTGCCGATGACTCCGGCATCCTTAATCTCAGCCGCCTGGCTCCGCATCAGCTGGACACCACACGTGCTGAGGTGTCCTCACGGATGTTTCCCCGACCCCATCCCCCGGTTATCGCTGTGCTGGGGACGTCCATGAACTCCGGTAAGACGACAGCGATGAGTTGCCTGATCAAAGGTATGACGGCAGCCGGCCTGGTCGTCTCCGCGGGCAAGGCCACCGGCACAGGATCCGGAAACGACACGGGCATGTTTGTGGATGCGGGAGCGGCGAAAGTTCTGGATTTCACTGATTTCGGGGTTCCGACCACCTTCCAGTTGGACCAGAACCGCGTCCGTGCTGTATTTACCGGTATGGTCAGCGCCCTCACCGATGCGACCACGGACCTCATCGTCTTGGAGATAGCCGATGGCGTGTACCAGGGCGAAACCCGTCTGCTGCTTGCCGACCCGGCCTTCCAGGCCGTCGTGGACCGGGTGATATTCACCGCGAGTGACGCCCTGGGCGCTACTGCCGGGTGGCAGCTTCTCCGCGCGGCCGATCTTCGCGTGGCAGCTGTCTCCGGCGTTTTGACGTCGTCGCCTTTGGCCGTTCAGGAAGCCTCGGCGGCTATCGATGCCCCCGTGCTTGGCACCCTCTCACTGTGCGAGCCGTCGGTGGCGGTGGCTTTGCTGCCGCACCGTGGTGAGGAACGGAGCGCTGCTTCAACATGATCATGACACGGCGGGACGAAAACGCTGCGGCGCTGCCGAAGCTGCTGGTGGGACGGCGGCGGAAGCTGATGGCGCTCCTCGTCGGGACCGGGCTTGCTATGGCGGCCCTATCCGGCGCCAGCGCGTACTTAATGACTTTTCTGCTGAATGCCGCCGACAGTCAGAGTCGTTTCACGGCGATAGCAGGGATGCTGGTCATGGCAGGGGGCATCGGAGCCGGGCGCATCGCCGAGCGGGTCCTGGCGGAACGATTGGGGCAAAGCTACATCCAGGAACTTCGCAGGGGTTTGATGACCGCGGTTCTGGCAACGCCAAAGGGACCATCCATGGGGATAATCATCGCCCGACTCACCAATGACCTCTCCAGCGTGCGGAACTGGGTCTCCATGGGCATAGCACCGTTGACGGTGGGCATACCCCTGATCCTCGGTACAACGATTGCGCTCTGGCTTCTCTCGCCCCCACTGGCCGTGGCCACGGTGCTTCCGCTGTGTGTTCTCAGCGTGGCTCTGGCTCTGCTGGCGCGACCGGCGTTTAATAAAGCGAAGGCGCTACGCAGAAAACGCGGCCGGTTGGCCGCGCAGGTCGCCGACACCGTGGCAGCAGCGGTGACTGTCCGGGCCGCGGGCGGCGAAAGGCGTGAAGTTCAGCAGATCTACAGGCTGGGCCGCGAAGTAGCCTCCGCTGCCATTGACCGGGCCAGGGTCGGCGGCTACATCCGCGGGTCCGCAGCCGTCAGCGGGGCGGTAACGGTGGTAGTCGTGGCAGCCACCGGTTCCTGGCTGTCGATCGACACAGCCACCATAGCGGCCGCCTTGACCCTGGTGGGCCTGCTGGCGTCCGCCGTGAACGACCTTGGCCGGGTCGCGGAGTACCGCCAGACTTTCAACGCGGCGAAGAAGATGATAGGACCGGCCTTAGCCTGTGGTTCGGCTGATCCGGCAAGACCGGAACTTCAACACCCCACGGCGGACGATCCCGCTGCGGCCCGGACCGGGGGTGAGGCGGAGGACCCGGCAGACTTCCTCGTGCGGATCTCCGGCCTGCATCTGAACGGGAACCGGCCCGTGCCGGACCTCGTCGCAAAGCCGGGAGACCGGATCATCCTCAAAACCTCCGACCCGGGTGAAACGACGGAACTTTTCGAAACGCTGCTGGCGCTGCGTGAAGAGCCCCGGCTGGACACCTGGGTCGCCGGCCGGGAGCTGCGTTCGGTTCCCGGCTCGGAACGCCGTCGTCTGACCGGTTATGCGGCCAAGGGAGCGGTGACAGAGCGCGGGACCATTGGCCGGGCGGTGCGCTACCGCCGGCCGGACCTCGCCCCGGACGAAACCGCGGCCGCACTGGCGCGGGTCGAACTGGCAAACCGGGTGGCCCGCTTGCCTAAAGGTGAGCGCACCATGCTGCAGCGAGGCGGCGAACCGTTATCGGCGTCCGATCGGGCCAAACTCCAGCTTGCCCGTGCCACGCTCGGCGACCCGCCGCTGCTACTCCTGAACCACATCGACTTCGATCTCGGGGCGGAAGGCTCCGCGGTCCTGGCGAACGTCCTGGGTTCCTACCCGGGCGTGGCGATCATCGCGTCGGACCATCCCGAGCAGCTGGTCTCCAAGTATTCGGTCTGGGATCTGCGCTAACGCACGCGGCTGGCGCCTTCCCGCCATGTCTCCCTCGCTTTTCGTTGCGGCCCGGTGGCCCGAACGGGCGGGTCATGCACCCATGACGCGGCTATGCAGGGACTCGACACCCGCACGGGCCGACACCATGGCACCGTGCTGCCAGGTGATGGCATGGCTCAGGTGGTCGCCGGCAAAATAAATGTTTCCAGCAGGCTCCAGCAGCTGCTTGTATTTGGGATCCGTCTGCGAGGGCCATTCGACCCATGCACCTTCGGAGTGCTCGATGCTCAACCAGTCCACAGAAAAGGACGACGCCACGTCCTTGGCGTAGACGGGTCCGTGGATCTGCGCGCCGAGTTTCAATGCGCTGGCCAGCCTTGCCGCCGGGTGCATGGCACCGAATTTCAGGGCTCTTGCTTCAACGACGTAGTAGCCGAGTATAATTCCACGTTCCGTCTGGAAGCCGCTGGAGGGATACCAGATGTTCCGTAAATCGGTGTCAGTGTTGGTGATACCGCCGTAAATCCCGTGGTCCAGTTCCCACCAGCGCCGACTGTATTCGATGCCCATCTTGCCGGCGTCGGTGGGCTGGGCGAATTCCAGCGCCGCCGTAATTTCTGCGGGAAGGTTGCTCGGGACCTTGGCGGCAATGTGCGGAGGCAAGGTGCAGATGGCAAAGTCTGCCTCCAAGCGTGTAATACGCCCGTCCTGTTTCCGGTAGTCGACCTCCACGCCGGACGCGGTGTTGCGCAGCCCGATCACCTTTGCCCCGTAAGTAATTTTTTCCCTGCCGATCGCTTTCTCGAAGGCATACGGAATGCGGTCCATGCCCCCCACGGGCTGAAACATCATCATCGCCTGGTCCCAGCCGAACTCGAACGAGAAGTAGTTGCCTAACCCGCTGGCCAGTACGTCGCTTAGCGGATAGGGCGGAAGCGGAGTCCCAGCCTGCATCCCCGCTCCGGGCTCCACCTCATAGCCACGGCGGCCGGTTCCGGTGTACTTAAAGCTCGCCGCAACATCGCCGGGAACTCTCGGCCCGATGTCGCCGAACCTGCTGAGGAACTCGATCAGCGCATCCTTTTCCCCAGGGGTCAGGTAGGCGTCCAGCGATCCTTGATCGGTGGCCTTGGCCAGAAGTTCGGAAACATAGCCGTAAACGTCAGCCTTGGCCGCGCGATGCCGCACCGGCGTGTTGGACAAGGGGGCGCTTCCATCGCGGTACAGGTAGGCGGCCGCATTCTGGTTCACGAACGCTTCGATCGGGACGCCGAGTTCGCGGCAGTAGTCCAGGGTCACGTGATGCTGCGGAATCCGGGCAGGACCGGGGTTCAAATACTGGTCCTTGGAGAATGTGGCGGTCTGCGTGATCCCCTTGAGATCCGTCTCCTCAGTCCCGCCCCGGATGGTCCAGTTCCGGCCCCCCGGCCTGGCGCGAGCCTCAAGAATGGCTACTTCATAACCTGCTTTCCCCAGTTCATAGGCAGCGGTCAGCCCCGCGATGCCCCCGCCGAGCACAACGACTGTCTTGCTGCGGCCATTAAGGTCAGCTGAACCCGGCGCCGCATATTTCGGGGTATCCGCCGCTACGGGGGCCAACCCCAGCGCGCCCATCGTGGCATACATTACTCCGGCGCCCCCAGCCATTCCCACGTGGCCAAGGAACTCGCGGCGCGTATATGGCATGTCCACCTCCCGAAAGTGGTTTATGTGCGTGAGACCTGCTCCGGCCCGCCGAAGGCGTCGGTGGAGCAACCAGGCCTTCAGTCCGTCATTGCCCCAGCGGTGGATAAGCGCAGCGCGCTGATGAAGAATTGCGCGGTTATTGCGGGTCCACCGGCTGTCGCGACTACCGGCGCGTCCTCCAACGGTCCGTCAGGCGCTCTCAGTCTGAGTCCCAATCCTCTTCTTTTGAGAAAGCTTCCACGAACTCAGGAGGCAACGGGAGGCCGCTTGACGGATAAAGGAACAAGGCCAGCGATATCGAGTCGGTTGTGGTCAGAAACATTTCAATGGGCTCGGCCCCGCCGGCGGTTTCAAGGATCAAGGTGAAGCCTTTGGTCCCCATGCCGGGGCGGAGCGACCATCTTTCCAAAGCCGGCGCAATATCCTGGTCCATCACTACCTGGTCTCCGCAGAGATCCCAATACGCACCCGAGGCGATCTTCGCATCATGCTCGGCACAGACGTAGACCTCCTGAAAATCGGCGATTCTATGTCCCGCCACCACGAAGGTGGAGCCGGGCTTCTGGCATCGGAGCACCGAGCAAGTCCTCATGCTTGCTACGTTACGGAGGAGAAAGTAAGAAAAGGCTGAGTGGCGGTGCGTCGCAACACCGCAACGCACCCGGGTCCCGGTTCATCGGCTGGAAGCTCTGGATCGTCATGTCCGCCAGATGGGCAGAGTCAGAACCACCGCCAGCAAAAGTTTGGCGGGCGCTCACGGAGCCGGTACTGATCGTGGCCTGGCTCATGGAAAACGACCTTGAACCCGTCACCGGGCACCGGTACATCAGGCGTGGAAATCCAGTCCGGCTGTGGCTTCAGCGGTCTTGTCGCCGGTGAAGGTGGATTCTAACCATCGTCGCAACACCTGAGCATTTCAGGAGTTGCAATGGCGGTAGAGAAGAAACGGCAGTTGAAGCCGGGCCCTGCGGGGAAGACGGCCGAGCGGGCGCACTATATTCGGCTCATGAAGCAAGGATTCAATAATTCTGAAGCCTGCCGGATCGTCGGAGTTGGGCGGAAAACCGGATCGCACTGGCGTAACGGCCGCACAGTCCGAGATCCCGTGACCGGGCGGGTTCGTAGCTACGCGGCCATCACTATGGTGCGGGAGCAGTCGGCGGTCATCTCTGCCCGGTACTTGTCCGAAGAGGAACGGATCACCATTGCCGACCGGCAACGCACCGGAGAGAGCCTGCGCTCGATAGCGGCGGGACTGGGCAGAGCGCCGTCCACCATCAGCCGTGAACTGCGCCGGAACCAAAACCCGGCGGGACAGTACCGCCCGCACTACGCCCAGAAGAAAGCCCGGACCCGCCGGCAGCGACCACGGCAGGGAAAGATCGCGGTGCTTCCTGAACTGAAGGCCTACGTCCAGGCCATGCTGGACCGCTGGTGGAGCCCCGGCCTGATCTGCCGTCAATTGAAGAAAGCCTTCCCGGGGCGCAAGGATCTGCACATCGTCCACGAAACGATCTACCAGGCCCTCTACATCCAGGGTCGCGGCGGGCTCTCCAGGGAACTCGTCAAATGTCTTCGCACCGGCCGGGACCGGCGGAAACCCAACAGTTCAATTGCCAGAAGATCCTCCAGATTCGCCGGCGACGTGTTGATGATCAGCGACCGGCCCGAAGAGGCCGGCGACCGTTCCGTTCCCGGAGCATGGGAAGGTGACCTGATCATGGGCACCCAGAACCGTTCCGCCATCGCCACGTTGGTGGAAAGGAGCACCCGCTACCTGCTCCTGGTGCACATGCCAGGAATCAACCGTGCCGAGGACCTGCGCGAAGGACTTATCAAGGCGTTCAATCAGCTGCCGCCTGCGCTGCGAACCTCGCTGACCTGGGACCAGGGAAGTGAGATGGCCAAGCACGCCGGATTCACCGCAGCAACCGGGATTCCGGTCTACTTCTGTGATCCCCACTCACCGTGGCAACGCGGCACGAATGAAAATACCAATGGGCTGCTGGAGTGGGGCGAAAAGCAGGACTCCCAGGCGGCCCTGTTCCGGACCTTCGCCCAGGAACTGGGCCTGGACCTGAACGCCTACGACGCCGCCGTCACAGCTGAAGAGACCAAGGACCGGGTCCGCAAGGACGTCGCCGACGGCAGGGCACTGGGCGTGACCGGCACCCCCACGTTCTTCCTCAACGGCCAGAAGCTCACCCTCGACACCGAGGAGCAGTTCCGTCAGCTGCTCTCCGACGCCGCCAAATAGCAGAACCGCCCGCGGCTTGCGTGCCAATCCGCGCCTTGTCTCAGACCCCTTGTTCTACGTAACGTAGAACACGATAATCCCCGGAAAGAAAAAGGTGTGTGATGACGGCCGCGCCTGCCCCGTTCCGGATGCTGCGTACAGCCGCGGTGGCGGGCTCCGTCCTGACCCTGGCCGCCGGGGCGCACCTGCTGGGTGGCGGGGTACTGCCGCCGGCGCCGGTGCTGGGCGCCTGCCTGGCCCTGGTTGTCCTCTGCGCCGTTGTTCTGACCGGCCGGAAAATGGCCGCCCCGGCACTGGCCGGCATCCTGTTGGCCGGCCAGGGGATCCTGCACGCGGCGTTCACCGTCCTGTCCGTATCCGCGCGGCCCGCGGCTGCATCTGCTGTCCATGTGCACGGCGGCCCACCCGGTGTCCCGTCAGTTCCTGCCGAGCCGGCGCCACACGGGCATCTGGCGACGGATTTTGAACCGCAAATGCTCGGTCTTCATATCGTTGCCACGCTCGTCACGGCGTTGCTTCTGGCCAAGGGTGAGGCGGCGCTGTGGGCGTTGGGGGCCTGGCTTCGCCCGCTCAGAGGCATTGCCGCTGTACCGTTCCTGTTCCCCGCGGCCGTGGCAGTGCCGGTCCCCCGGCGCGCACTGGCCCGCCGGTGGCGGGTGCTGCGCCGGCAGCCGTTGCGCGGACCGCCGGCCGCCGCGTG
>JAODMS010000034.1 GCA_025464925.1 Arthrobacter sp. | reverse complement strand
ACCAGGCCGTCGCCGAAGGCAAGATCGACACCCTCAACCTCATCCTCAAGGGTGACGTGTCCGGTGCCGTGGAAGCCCTCGAGGACGCGCTGCTCAAGATCGACGTCGGCGAGGGTGTCCAGCTCCGGATCATCCACCGCGGTGTCGGTGCGATCACGCAGAACGACGTCAACCTGGCAACGGTCGACAGCGCCGTTATCATCGGCTTCAACGTCAAGCCGGCCGAGCGTGTTGCCGATCTGGCAGACCGCGAAGGCGTGGACATGCGCTTCTACTCCGTCATCTACGCAGCAATTGATGACATTGAGATGGCCCTCAAGGGCATGCTCAAGCCGGAGTACGAAGAGGTCCAGCTTGGCACCGCCGAGGTCCGCGAAGTGTTCCGTTCCTCCAAGTTCGGCAACATTGCAGGCTCGATCGTCCGCTCGGGTGTTATCCGACGCAATGCGAAGGCCCGGGTCAGCCGCGACGGCAAGGTCATCGGCGAGAACCTCGCCGTTGAGACGCTCAAGCGCTTCAAGGACGATGCCACCGAAGTCCGCACGGACTTCGAGTGCGGTATCGGTCTTGGCTCATTCAACGACATCACCGAAGGTGACGTCATCGAGACCTTCGAGATGCGGGAAAAGCCGCGCGTCTAAGGCTCGTTGCTTGACAAGTTAGTTGAAGTACAGGGGTCGGGGCCGTTGGATTTATCCGGCGGCCCCGTTCCTTTCCGCCGTCGTGGGGGCACTCTTGTGCCCCGCGACAGCTCCAAGGCCTGCCGGGGAAATCCCGTGACTGGTCCGTCATAGACTCGCCTCAGAGCGTGGCTAAGGTTTCTAATTTTCAGGAGGATGTCATGGCTGATCCCGCCCGGGCTGCCAAATTGGCGCAGCGGATCAAAGTTGTTGTTGCCGAGGCTCTGAGCCGCAGGATCAAGGATCCGCGGCTTGAAGGGATTACCGTCACGGACGCCCGCGTCACCAATGATTTGCAGCACGCAACGATCTACTACACGGTGTTCGGTGACGAGGTGGTCCAGGCGGATGCCGCCAAGGGGCTGGAAAAGGCGAAGGGTGTGCTCCGGCAGGAAGTCGGCCGCAATATCACCGTGCGGCTCACCCCCACCCTTGAGTTTGTGGCGGACCAGATCCCGGTCACCGCCTCGAATCTCGAGGAACTGCTCCGGGCAGCGAAGAAGCGCGACGCCGAAGTGGCTGCCCTGGCCGCGAGTGCCGAGCACGCCGGGGACGCGGATCCTTACAAGAGCGACACGCCCCAGGACGTGGATCTCGATGAGGACGACTTCGACGAAGAGGATCTGGACCTTCTTGGCGACGACGGCGTCGATGAGGACAGCAACAAGTAGTACTGCAAAATGGCCGGACCCGGCAACGGGCCCGGCCATTTTTTTGCCCGCCGTCCGGCGCCAGCTGTTCAGCCTCAGAGCCTGGACCGGCGTCGGCGGGCGCCCAAACCGCCCAGGCCGCCTAGGAGCGGCGAACCCAT
The DNA here is from genome assembly GCA_025464925.1 of Arthrobacter sp. The sequence continues at coordinate 9,854 of JAODMS010000034.1, read as the reverse complement.
GCCGAGCAGGAAACCGAAGTCGTACCAGTTTCCGGCACGGGCCGGGTTGTAGAAGGGGAACTCCCGCCAAGCTCCCAAAACGTGGGCGATCAGCACGATCCATGCCGTGAGACCGTTCCAGAAACCCCACAGCAAGTCTTGCCACCACATGATGTACCCCTTTGGCCGGAATTCCGGGCGGTTCACGCCGTGTGGTCAGGGTAGGGTGCGCCGCCTACCGGCGGTAGAGGCTATGGACCCGTCAGCCCTGCCGTGCGGGGAGGCGGCCGAGGCCTTCGACGAGGTCAGCCTGGCTGCCGCAGAGGGCAACCCGAATCCAGCCTTCACCGATGGAACCGAATGCCGTGCCCGGTGCGAGGGACACTCCGGCGTCCGCCAGGAAGCGCCGGGTCCAAGCCCGCACGTCTCCGCCGCTGACGTGCGACACGTCTGCCCAGAGATAGAACGCTCCCTGCGCCTTAAGGTACGGGATCCCTTTGGAGCGCAGCACGGCCGAGGCGGCGTCCCGGTTGGCCCGGTAATGGGCATGGGCGTGGCCGACGTAATCCTGCGGACCCGTCAGTGCGGCCAGGGCCGCGTACTGCGACGGCGACGCAACGCAGGAGACGATCGACTCCATCACGTTGCTCATCTTCTGCTCCAGCCCCGGCGGGCAGATCAGCGCGCCGATGCGGAGCCCGGTCAGCCCGTACGTCTTGGACAAGGTCAGTGAAGTGAACACGCGGGCTTCGCCGGGCACATCGCTGTCGAAGCGGGCCGGGCTGACATGCGGGACATCGTAGGTGAATGCCTCATAGCATTCGTCGGAGATGATCCACAGCTCGTGCCGGCGGGCCAGTTCCACGAGGCTGCGGGTGAGATCCTCAGCCAGGACGGCGCCCAGCGGGTTGGACGGTGAATTAAGGACCAGCACCTTGGTCCGTGGCGTGATGAGCGCCTCGACGTCCTGGATCCGGGGCTGGAAGTCGTGCTCCGGGTAGAGCGGATATCCCACGGGAACGGCGTGCAGCAGCCGGCTGGTCATCGCGAAGGTGGGGTAGCCCGGGTTGGGGATGAGGATCTCGTCGCCGGGGGACAACAGCAGACTCATCGCGAAGTGCAGGCCCTGCTGGGCGCCGTCGACGACGTAGACCCGCTCCGCCCCGACCGGAGTCGCGTTGTGATCGCGGAACCTGGCGGCGAAGGCCTCGCGCAGCGCAGGGATTCCGGCGTTGGGCGTGTAGTTGGTCTCGTCGCGGTCCAGGCAGGCCATCCCGGCCTCGAGGATATGGCGGGGGACCGGGAAGCCAGGCTCGCCGATGCTGAGCACGATGGCACCCGGGGTGCCCCAGGCGGCCTCGGTGATCTCACGGATCTGGTTGACGGGAACGTCACGGACATGTGCGGCAAGCTCGGGCATGTCTGCCATCCTAACCGCCGGCAGGTCCGGGAAAGGTGCCGGTCGCTGGGGTCCGGTCCCGCGCGGATATACTGGGGAGCGTGCTTTCTGGACTGGTGATAGTGGACAAGCCGCAAGGCTGGACCAGCCACGATGTGGTTGGACGGATGCGGCGGCTCGCCGGTACCCGAAAGGTCGGCCACGCCGGGACCCTGGATCCGATGGCCACCGGAGTGCTGGTGGTCGGCATCAACAAGGCCACCCGGCTGCTGACCTACATTGTGGGCACGTCCAAGACGTACACAGCCACCATCCGCCTCGGTGAGTCCACGGTGACTGATGACGCCGAGGGCGAGGTCACGGCCACCCGCAGCGCCGCTTCCGTCACCGACGAGGCCGTCCGTGCCGGCGTCACCGCCCTGACCGGGGACATCGAACAGGTTCCCAGCAGCGTCAGCGCCATCAAAGTCAACGGCGAACGTGCCTACGCCCGGGTCCGATCCGGCGAAGAGGTCAAGCTGGCCTCCCGGCCGGTCACCATCCACCGCTTCGAGGTCCACGAGGTCCGCCGGGCCCGCGACGGCGAGGTGCTGGACGTGGACGTCACGGTTGAATGCTCCTCCGGCACCTACATCCGGGCCCTGGCCCGGGACCTGGGCGAAGCCCTCGACGTGGGCGGCCACCTCACGGCGCTGCGCCGGACCCAGGTGGGCCCGTACACCCTGGACCAGGCGCACACGCTGGAGCAGCTGGCCGAGCAGCTGGACGTGCTGGAAATGTCCCAGGCAGCCCGGGCCCTGATGCCCAACCGTGAACTCAGCGATGACGAAACCACCGAGATTTCCTTCGGCCGCCGGATCTCCGCCGGGGCCAGCACCGGCACGCCGGAGGCTGCGACAGCCGGCAAGCCCGCGGCCGCGTTCGCTCCTGACGGCACGCTGGTGGCCCTGCTGGCCGACGCGGGCAGCTACGCCAAGCCCGTGCTGGTGTTCGCGCCTGATAACGAAAAGCGGGCCGACGGCGGTGACAGCGCCAAAAGCGCCCCGGGCGCAGCCCCAAGACAGCAGACGGAACAGCAGGCAGACCAGTAGTGGACGCCTTTTTCTATATCATCCTGGTGGTCGGGCTGCTCTCCAGCATCATCTGCGCCGTCGCGGGGATCCTGAAGAAGGCACCCAACGACACGACGATACTGTCGGTGGCCGCCGTCGAACTTTCCCTGCTGGTCTACCTGGTCGGTTCAATCGTCCGGGTCGCCGGTGGAGAGCGGATCGCGGGGGAGCCCTGGGAATTCTGGGGCTATCTGGTCACCGCCCTGATGCTGCCGCTCGGCGCGGTGTACTGGTCCGTCCTGGAGCGGACCCGCTGGAGCAACTTTGTGCTGGCCGCCGTCGGCGTCACCGCCCTGGTGATGGCCGCCCGCATGAACCAGATCTGGTACTGACATGGAAGAGGCAGAGAACGTGACGGCACAACCTTCGCAGCAGGGCACCGGGACCACCTCGGGCGCGACCCCGGCAGGCGCCGGCCCCGCCTCGGCTGACACCCGCAACACGGGCCCCGGCCGGCTGCTGATCGCCGTTTATGCCGTGTTCGCGATTTCGGCAACCGCCCGGGCCGGATACCAGATTCTTACCAAGTTTTCGGAAGCGCCGCTGGCGTATTCGCTGTCCGCATTCGCCGCCGTCGTCTATGTGGTGGCCACGGTGTCCCTCGCGAAGCCCGGCCGCACCTGGTTCAAGATCTCGGTGGCAGCGGTGTTGGTGGAGCTTGTGGGCGTGCTGGTGGTCGGGGCCTTCAGCGTCTTTGATTCCGTGAACTTCCCGCACGAGACCGTCTGGTCCCTGTTCGGCCGCGGTTACGCCTTCATTCCGCTGCTGCTGCCTGTCCTGGGACTGGTCTGGTTGTACCGGCGGCGGCCGGCGCGGCTGCAGGGCTGACGGCAGCAGGCACCCGTCGACGGCGGCGCCTGGGGATTTTAGCCGCCAGGCCGGTGCGGAATGCGGTCCGGTCAGCTCTCGCCGGGGTTGTGGACGGGAGCTTTGTCGGCGTCCCGATCCAGAAGCCGAAGCCGCAGGCCGGGCCACGCGGAAGCGAACCCCGGATGCAGTTCCTTGTCGCTCACACGGTCTATCGGCACCCACTCGAGCTCCAGGCTTTCCCGGTCGCTGATGGCCGGTTCAAACGGCTCGACGACCTCAACGGCTACGGTGGTGTAGCTCCAGTAGCCGACGTCGAACACTGACGTGAACAGGATCCGGACGTTCTCCGGCGGAACAGCCGCTTCTTCCTCGGCTTCCCGGAGCGCACCGGTGACGGCGTCTTCATCCTGGTGCAGGGCACCGCCGGGGAGTCCCCAGGTGCCGCCATGGTCGCTCCACGTAACGCGGTGCTGCAGCAGGATCCCTTTATCCGGGTCGTGCACCAGGAGCCCGGCCGAGCCGAAGCGTCCCCAGAACTTTCCGAGGTCCCCCTCGACCCACGCGTCGCCCGGATCGCGTGGTCCAAAGGGGCGCCGAGGCTCTCCGGGCGGTGGTCCGTCGGGCACAGTGAACAGTACTTCTCCGGGCTTTGACGTAACTGGGCGGTCCATCCGTCCAGTGTGCCACGGTACGGGGCGGGGCGGCCGGGCGATGTAGGGGCTGAAGGCTGCCGATCCGTGGCTATCCGGACCGATCGCTGCTACGGCCTTGCGCCGGCGTCATGGTGAACCAGTAGCCGTCCTGTTGGTTGGCGTAGATCAGCATCCGTTGGTTACCGTCGAGCGGATCACCGTCCGGATAGGAGGTGCCGCCGCTGCAGGTCACCGGCATCGAAGCGATGCGCAGCGGTTCCGGTCCCGTTTCTCCTTTGAGGACGCTTTCCGCCTCCACCAGATGGATCCGGGCCAGGTAGCCGTAAATGTTGGTTTCGCCGTCCTCGCCCACGGGCTTTCCGACGAGAACCAGGCCGGCCTGTTCGAACTGCTCCTGGGGTGTCCCGAAGCGGACCCAGTCGATACAGGTCTCGGTACGTGCACCGGGCAGATAGCTGCAGCCGGCCATCAGGGCGCAGGTCAGCAGCCCTATCGCCGCGGTCCGCACCGGTCTCCGCATTTTCAGACGATAGCGCCTGAAGGAAGCGCAGTCCACAGTCGTCGTCGTGGGCCCAGGTGGCCTCCTGACGGCCGACGACGGCTGGCTTCCGGGCTGGCGGCAGCGCAGCCCAGCAGAGCAGCAGGAGGTACCGGGGGCCGGCGGCCCCGGGCCAGGGATCTGGACGCTTGGCTGGCCCGGCAAGGCAAAGACGCGGGGCAGGACCAAAGTCTGGAAACCGGCCGGAGACCGGGCCTACTTTTTCCCGAAGATTCCGCCCAGCAGTCCGCCCAGGCCGCCGTCGTCCTTTTTCTGCTCCTCGGTTTTCTGCTCCGCCGTCTGGTTTTCCTGAAGGTCGATCTCGATGACCTCTCCCGGCAAAGGCGCGCTGCCGGCCGGCTGGCCCTGCGGATAAGCCTGGGGTTCCAGCCTGGGCTCCTGCCCGGCTTCCGAAGTGCCCGGCGGCGGCGCTGACGCCTGGCCTCCGCCCAGCAGCCCGCCGAGGATGTCGCCGAGACCGCCCTGGCCGGCCGCGGCACCACCCGCGGCACCACCCAGGATGCCACCGAGGATGCCCCCGAGATCGATGCCGCCCGGCGCACCGGAACCGCCGCCCGCGGAAGAACCGTCGGACGCCTGGCCCCCGCGCCCGCCGAGGACCTTCTGCGCAAGATAGGACATCACGATCGGCGCCAGTATCGGAAGCAGCTTGCGGACCAGGTCCCCGCCGACACCGCCCAGGTTTCCGGTCCCCGCCAGCTGGTTGGCGACCTGGTCCTGCTGTCCGCCGAAGACGTGGTTCACTATCTTTTCGCCGTCAGCGGTGTCTACCTGTGAGGCGTCCACACCGCCGTCGACCAGCCCGTCCTGGTGCTGGCTCAACGCGGATTCCAGCGATGCGGCGCCGCCGGAAGCCTGGGCGTTGTTGTGCATGCCCGTCAGGAGCGTCGGCACGGCGGCTTCCACCGCGGACCGGGCGGTCTCCCGGTCCGTGCCGAGCATGCCCGCAATCTGGTCGATGGGAACCTGCCTGAGGATGTCGTCCAGCTCGCTCATGGCGTACTCCTTCAGTCCGCGTCCAGCCGCGGTGATCGTGGAAACAGCGCCCGAAGGGGCGTCGTCGAACTGCTGCCCTTGAATCGTAGACCGGGGCAAAGGCGTGCGAAAGTCCGCTCCCGGCAGGGCGGTCGGACCGTCGTGGGCCTGCAGTGATTGCGGGTAATCTTAGAGAGTTCCGGAGCCGGCACCATCGCTCCGGAAGAGTTCTTGGCAGGCAGCAAAGGCGAGGTTGATGGTCCACATCTGGAACGATCCGTCCGAAGTCCCGGCGGACTTCGGTCCTTCCGTCGTCACGTTCGGCAATTTCGACGGCGTGCACCGCGGTCACCAGCAGGTGCTCTCGCAACTCATCCGTACGGCCCGCCAGAACCAGGCCCGCGCCGTCGCCATCACTTTCGACCCCCACCCCGCCCAGGTCCACCGGCCCGAGTCGGCCCCTGAGCTGATCATGGGGCTGGAAGACAAACTCGTGGCCCTCGGCGAGGTGGGCCTCGACGCCGTGCTCGTGATGAAGTACTCACTGGAGCTCGCCAGCCTTACCCCCGAAGAATTCGTCGCCGGCATCCTGGTCGGCAGGCTCAAGGCCAGCCATGTGGTGATCGGCCACGATGCCCGCTTCGGCAGCGGCAACTCGGGAGACCTGGACACCATGCAGGAGCTGGGGAAGAAACTCGGCTTTGAGGTGCTGGTCATCAGCGAGTTCGGCTCTGAGGGCTTCCCCCTCCACGACGACGGCGGCACTGACCGCCGCTGCTCCTCCACCTGGGTGCGCGAGGCGCTCCGCGCCGGCGACGTCGCCACCGCAGCCGCCGTCCTGGGCCGCCCCCACCGGGTCCGGGGAGAAGTCGTCCACGGCGCGGCCCGAGGCCGGGACCTCGGCTTCCCCACGGCCAACCTTGCCTCCGAAGCGAGCGGCTCTGTCCCCGCGGACGGCATTTATGCCGGCTGGCTGGTGGACCAGGCCGGCACCCGCTGGCCCGCCGCCATCTCCGTGGGCTCCAACCCCACCTTCGACGGCGTCAGCCGGCAGGTCGAGGCCCACGTCATCGACCGTCCGGCAGAAGCCATAGAGGACTTCGATCTGTACGGCCAGACAGTAGTGGTGGAATTCGTCGCCAGGCTCCGCGGCATGGTGGCGTACCGTGGCCCTGAAGCGTTGGTTGACCAGATGCGCCTGGACGTGGTCCAGGCCCATGACATCCTTTTCGCGCGTTGACCCGCGGCTCGCTCGCGGGCTGATTTACAGCCACTCGGCAAGGAAGGCAAACCGTGAGCATTGAGAAAAATACGAGACAGCTGGACAGGGACATCGTCCGCGATTTCAGTTCCCGGATGAGCTACGCGTCCTACCTGCAATTGCCCACCCTGCTCAGCGCCCAGCAGCCGGTCAGCACCCCCGAGCACCACGATGAGATGCTGTTCATCATCCAGCACCAGACCACGGAGCTGTGGCTGAAGCTGGTGCTGCACGAGCTGCGCAGCGCCGCCGCGTGGCTGCGTTCGGACGATCTCGGCTCCGCGCTGAAGGCGATCGCCCGGGTGAAGCACATCCAGAAGACGCTCACCGAGCAGTGGTCCGTGCTGGCCACACTCACCCCCACCGAGTACTCCCAGTTCCGCGGATTCCTGGGCAACTCCTCCGGCTTCCAGTCCAGCCAGTACCGCGCCGTCGAGTTCCTGCTCGGCAACAAGAACCGCAAGATGCTGCCGGTGTTCGAGTCCGACCCCGAGGCCCACGAGATGCTGCGGGAGATTCTGGAGGCGCCGAGCATCTACGACGACTTCCTCGCCTACCTCAAGCGGCAGGGCTTTGACGTGCCGGACTCGGTACTGTCCCGCGACGTCACACAGGCGCACGAGTTCTGCCCCGAGCTGGTCCCGGTATTCAAGTACATCTACGAAAACGCGGCTGACCATTGGGGAGCCTACGAGGCCTGCGAGGAGCTCGTGGATCTTGAGGACAACTTCCAGCTGTGGCGCTTCCGGCACCTGCGCACTGTCCAGCGCACGATCGGCATGAAGGCGGGCACCGGCGGCTCCAGCGGCGCCGCGTTCCTGCAGAAGGCCCTGGAGCTGACCTTCTTCCCGGAGCTCTTCGCAGTGCGGACGGAGATCGGCCAGTGAGCAGCCTGCAGCCAGACACCGCAGGAGCCGCCGCATCGCGCGCCGATGCCGTAGACACTGACCCCTTGTGGCTGCGTGCGCAGCGGCTGGACGCCGCGGATCCGCTGGCCGGGTACCGCGAACACTTCGTCGGTACGGACACGGAGCTGTCCTATCTCGACGGCAACTCCCTGGGCCGTCCGCTCAAGCGGACTGTTACGGACATCAGCAGCTTCATCCAGGACAGCTGGGGCGGCCGGCTGATCCGGGGGTGGGACGAGGACTGGCTGGAGCTGCCGCAGGCCATCGGCGACCAGCTCGGCCGTGCCGTCCTGGGTGCAGCCCCGGGCCAGACGATCATCGCGGATTCCACCACCGTGGTGCTGTACAAGTTGATCCGGGCCGCGCTGGCCGCCGTGACGGACCCCGGCCGGACCGAAATCGTGCTGGACACGGACAATTTCCCCACCGACCGCTACCTCGTCGAGGGCATCGCACGCGAGGAGGGGCTGACGCTGCGCTGGATCGATGCCGATCCCGCCTCCGGCGTGACCGTTGAGCAGGTGCGGGCCGCCACCGGGCCGGCCACCGCCGTCGTGGTCCTCAGCCAGATCGCCTACCGCTCCGGGTTCCTGGCGGACCTCCCGGGGGTCACCGCCGCGGTGCACGACGCCGGCGGACTCGTGGTGTGGGACCTGTGCCATTCCGCCGGGTCGGTGGACATTGCCCTGGACGCCGCCGAGGTCGATTTCGCCGCCGGCTGCACCTACAAGTACCTCAACGGGGGACCGGGCTCGCCCGCGTTCGCCTACGTCAACACCCGGCACCTCCCCGGGCTGCGGCAGCCGATCTGGGGCTGGATGGGACGGAAGGACGCGTTCGAGATGGCGTCCGGCTATGAGGCAGCGGCCGGCATCCGCGGCTTCCTCAGCGGCACCCCGGCCATCTTCGGCATGCTCGCCATGCGCGGCACGCTGGATCTGCTCGAAGTTGTGGGGATGGCCGCCGTCCGGGAAAAATCCCGGCTGCTGACCGCGTTCGCCGTCGAGCTGCACGACGCCTGGCTTGCACCGGCGGGCGCCACCCTCGCAACGCCGCGGGACCCGGAGCTGCGTGGAAGCCACATCACCGTGGACCATCCGGACTTTCGCGACATGACCGCCGCCTTGTGGGAACAGGACGTTCTTCCCGACTTCCGCGCCCCGCAGGGTATCCGGATCGGGCTCTCGCCGCTGAGCACCTCCTTCGCCGAGCTGTACCGCGGCGTGGCCGCCATCCGGGAGCAGTTGGCGAGCGCAGCCTAGACACGGCCGCCCGTCCGGACGGCCGCCGGTGCTTCCACAAGCTGCCTCAAGACGCTGGCCCGGCAAGCTGTTTCGACAAGCTGAGGGACGTGCCGGTAAACTTATCGATGGATCCGGCTGCAGTCCGTGGCGGCTGGCTCCTGCTGTGAACGGAGGCCCTTTCCTTGGGGAAAGAGCACTCGGGCACGGCGTCCCCGGCGGTGAATTACCGTTTCGGGCCTCACGGCACATCTCTAGGAGTTATCGTGGCACTTGAAGCCGCTGTAAAGCAGTCCATCATCAAGGATTTCGCAACGTCCGAGGCCGACACCGGCTCACCGGAGGTCCAGGTTGCAGTCCTGACTCAGCGGATCAAGGATCTCACTGAGCACATGAAGGTGCACAAGCACGATTACCACACCCAGCGCGGTCTGCTGGCCATGGTCGGTCGTCGCAAGCGTATGCTCACCTACCTCAAGAACACTGACATCACCCGCTACCGCGCGCTCATCGAGCGTCTCGGCCTGCGCCGCTAGTCAGCATTAAGGGGCGGCCCCTTCCGTAACGGAAAGGGCCGCCTTCTTTCAAAAAATTTCAACAGGAGGATCAACCGCATCACGCATTCGCGGTCCTCGGTAGTGATCCCCGGGAACGGCTTCAAGGAAATGTTGCCCCCGCCCGTGGGTCTCGATCGATGACCGGGTGCAGTGCAGGCCAGTAGACAGATGCTGGACTGGGTTGATGCGGCTGGACTCCGTGAAACAAGAAACGGAGGTGACTCTCTATGGAGGGTCCCGAAATCCAGTTCTCAGACGCAGTCATTGATAACGGCCGCTTCGGTAAGCGTGTAATCCGCTTTGAAACCGGCCGCCTTGCCAAGCAGGCAGCCGGCGCAGCGATGGTCTACATCGACGAAGAGACCGCGCTGCTGTCCGCCACCACCGCCGGCAAGCACCC
>JAODMS010000019.1 GCA_025464925.1 Arthrobacter sp. | reverse complement strand
ACGCGCTTCTGCTTGACGATTCTCCCGAACACCACCGGGTCGAGCTCCCGGTACTGCTTCCATTCCGTCAGCACCAGAACGGCGTCGGCGCGCTCGGCCGCCTCTTCGGCGGTGTCCGCGTAGTCCAGCTGGGGCCAGAGCCGGCGACTGTTCTCAACGGCTGCCGGGTCGGTTACCCGTACCACCGCGCCCTGGAGCTACAGCTGGGCTGCGACATCAAGGGCCGGGGAGTCGCGGATGTCGTCACTGTCGGGCTTGAACGCCGCGCCCAGGACGGCGACCCGCTTGCCGAGCAGGGAGCCGTCACAGACCTCCCGCGCGAGCTCCACCATGCGAATTCGGCGCCGCATGTTGATGTTGTCCACCTCGCGCAGGAACGTCAGCGCCTGGTCGGCACCCAGTTCGCCGGCGCGCGCCATGAAGGCGCGGATGTCCTTCGGCAGGCAGCCACCGCCGAACCCCAGCCCCGCATTCAGGAACTTGCGGCCGATCCGGTCGTCGTAGCCGATGGCATCGGCGAGGAGCTTCACGTCGGCGCCGGTCGCCTCGCACAGCTCGGCCATGGCGTTGATGAAGGAAATCTTGGTGGCGAGGAACGAGTTGGCGGCAGTCTTCACCAGCTCCGCCGTGGCGTAGTCGGTCACGAGCCTCGGCGTTCCGCTCGCGAGGGGCGTCTCATACACCCGGTCCAGGACAGTCACGGCGGGGTTTTCTTCGCTGCCGTCGGGCATGCCGTAGATGAACCTGTCCGGATTCAAGGTGTCCGACACCGCATGGCCTTCGCGCAGGAACTCGGGGTTCCAGACCAGCGTGGCGCCCGGCTCGCTGTCGGCGATGACCTCGGCAAGCCGCGCTGCGGTGCCGACCGGCACCGTGGACTTTCCGGCGATCACGTCTCCCGGCGACACATAGGCGGCCAGGGATGCCACGGCCGCATCGACGAAACGGAGGTCCGCGCCGTTCTCGCCGCGCTTCTGCGGCGTACCCACACAGATGAAGTGGACCTCGGAGCCGCGGGCGGCCGCCATGTCGGTGGTGAACCGCAGCCGCCCCGATTGTTCAAGCTCGGACAGCAGATCGTCCAGCACAGGCTCATAGAAAGGAGCGTGGCCTGCTGACAGCTGCGCCACTTTACTTTCGTCCACGTCGATGCCGACCACATCATGACCGAGTTTCGCCATGCAGGCCGCATGGACTGCCCCTAAATAACCGCACCCGATAACCGAGATCCGCATTCCGATTTCCTCCCATGGTTTGTTGACAGCGTACGGGTTCAGCGCCGGATTCGCACAGATTTGCTACGCGCCATGGCCAGCAGGGCGAGCAAGCCTCCGAGCGTGGCGCCGAGCGTATTGGCGGCGACGTCAGCGAGGGTGGGGTAGCGGGCCGGCAAGAAGAAGAACTGGGCCAGTTCGCTGAGGCAGGACAGCAGGATTCCGGCGGCAGTGCCGACCCACCAGTAACGGCGGCCCATCATGCCGACGACCAAAGCGCCCAGCGGAACAAACAAGAGCACGTTCGACGCCGACTCCACGAAGCTGTAGTCCACCCACTCCGGGATACCCCACCGGTGCAACTTCCGCAGCACCTTCCGCAGCACCTTCAGCAGAATTTCGGCCCAGGCCCGGTCCACGGGTGTGGGCCAGAGCGCGACAAGGCCCAGGACTCCGATGTAGGCGGTGAGTCCCCATTGGGCTATGCGGTGGGCTTGCAAGAGCATCCCCTGTCACAGCAAATGGTGGTTCTTGTCCGGCATCAGTATGCGCCTGGCCAGGGATTCCGGAAAACGGAGGAGCAGCAACGCGACGGAGATCGGGAAAACCCAGGCGGCAACAAATTCCAGGATCTGCGGCACGCTGTTCGGCAGCAGCCAGAGCGGGACGGTGTGGAGCAGGATGATGGGCGTCCCCATCTGGACGACGCGCGTAATTGCGCGCCCTGTGCTCTCGGGCAGGGCAGCGGCCAGCGGGCGGGCCAGCAAAATTGCGGCCAGAGCTATCAGGACGGCGACGGTGATGCTCAGCACCGGAGTCCCGAAGTCTCCGCTCTTGAGCGTCATCCTGGCACTGGTCCCGGACGCGACCAGGATGCCGCAGATCACGATGACCGCGGCGGCGCCCGCAGGGAAGCGGTCGACTCTTGCTTCGATCTGGCGGTAGGCGTGCCCCGCCGCCATGAACAGGACAGAGACCGCTCCCACGTCCACCGCACCAGGCTTGTCCCCGAGGAGCTGCCCGTCAAAGACGGTCGCGGCGAGTGCCACAGCGAGGCAGCCGAGGTACACCCAACGGGGCGCCCGCATGAGGATGCGGAAGAGTATCGCCGCGACGAAGATCGCGGTCATAAACCAAAACGCCGTGAACGGAGTAGTGGCACGCTCTCCGCCCCAGAGCAGGTCAAGGGCACGCTGGCCGAGCGCTGCATCTTGCTTGCTGCCGGTCATCAACTGGGCGAAATAGGGAATCGCGAGGATTCCCAGCCAGGCAAAATACGGGACGAGGAGTTTCCAGGACTGGTACCGGAGGTCTTCTGAAACAGTTCGTTTGGCGGACCACAGGTAGCCGGCAAGGACAAAGAAAATCGCCACGTACCCGCCGATGGGGTACTGGGTCCAGACGTGCCCGGCGGTGACGACGACCAGGCCCAAAAGGCGCACGATGTCGATTCGAACCGAACGTTTCTGCACGCCTGTAACCGCAGACGTCAATTGCCCTGTCATCTGTCCCCCGAGTCCGCAGAAAAGCGGCGCCAAATAGCCTCTGCGGCCGGCGCCCTGAATCGGAATACTAGCAGTCGTGCCCGGCGGCCACTAGCGGGCGTGCCAGCTGAGGGAAAAGTCGGCGTGGCTGGATCGTCGTTTCCCTGCAGGGCAGCCTGTCGCTAGTTGAGCAGCCCGGCAATACCGATTGCCGCCGTCGCGGCTCCGAGCACCATGGAGATACTGACGAGGACGACATGGACCGTCAGGAAGCGGGTGGCCCTGCCGCCGGCGTCGCGGGACCGCGGGTCCTTTATCACCCGGCGCAGGAACTGCGGCCAGACGGCAAGGGACCACAGGCCGGCGACAATCAGGACGACAGCCAGGAATACCGGCAGTTCCATGCCGCTAGTGGCTCTCGAGCCAGGCGTGGGCCTGCTGCGACTGGATGTTCAGGGCCTTGCCGACCATCGGTTCGGCCGCGTCCGCGATCTTGCTGCCCAGGAAAGGCACCGAGGACGTCACATTGCCCTCAAGCTCGATCCGGGTGCTGCCGTTGTTGGACACGAGACGCTGGACGGCGCTCACGTCAAGGGGTGCTCCGGTGATCTTCAGGGAGATCCTGCTCTGCCGTGAACCGTCCGCCGCGGGCGCCTCCCAGATCTCCAGCTGCGTCACCGTGAGGCTTTCACCGAGGAACTTCCGGGCCATGTCCGGCATCCGCGTGGTGGGGACGGTCCGCACGGTCGTCGTGCTGAAAGCACCGGCGGGGTCGCCGTCGACGGTGAACGATTCCAGGGTGCCGCCGACGAGTTTGCTCGTGTGGCGCAGGAAATCCTCGTTGACGAAAACGGCGGTGACGCGGTCAACGCTGTGCGGAACGGTGGTGGATGCACTCAGGGCCATGGGGGTCCTCCGTGGTGTGGGACTGGTCGTTTCGGGCTTCAAACATCCTACGGGGTGTGCCCGGCCGGCTTCGCGTCGATGTTCTGGAGGTCCCGGGCGGCAGCCGTGATATTCCGTGACATGGCGGGGAAGATGAGGCTGTGGAACGGCAGCACGGCCAGCCAGTAGAGGCGTCCGCTGAGGCCCTTAGGAAAGAAGATGGCCCGCTGCCGGTACCGGCTGCCGGTTCCCTCGGGTTCCACGGACAGCTCCAGCCAGGCCCGGCCCGGGGCCCGCATTTCGGCCCGCAGCCGGAGCAGGCGGCCGCGGTCGATCTCCTCCGCCCGCCACCAGTCCACCACCTCGCCCTCGGCGAGCAGATGCGGGTGCCTGCGGCCGCGGAGCAGCCCGGCGCCGCCGGTGAGCTTGTCCAGCCATCCCCGCACGCGCCAGGCCAGCGGCAGGGAGTACCAGCCGTTGCGGCCGCCGATCCCTTCGATGATGGTCCAGACGTGCTCGGGGTCCACCGGGCTGGAGTATGTCCGCTCGTCGAGGTACACCCGGTGGCCGGCCCAGTCGGGGTCACTGGGAAGCGGATCGGCGTCGGCGCCGGCACTGGACCAGGTGGTCTCCACCTGCCCGTCACGTTCCTTGCCCAGGGCGAGGGCCACGGCTCGCCGGTACGGGGTCAGGCCGCCGTCCGGGAGCGGAATCAAGGCATCGATGTCGTGTTCGCGCGAGACCGCATCGTGCTGGAGGGATTCGACCAGGGGCAGGGACATGGACAGCGGTATCGGGGTCACCAACGCCACCCACAGCCCGGCCAGCTTGGGAGCCGGCACCGGCAGTGCGAGCACCAGGCGCCGGGGGAGTCCGGCCTCGGCGGCATATTCGTTCATCATTCCGGCGTAGCTGAGCACCTGGCGCGAGCCGATGTCGAAGGTCCGGTTGATGGTGCCTTCCAGCGACGCCGCGGCCACGAGGTAGTGGAGGACGTCGCGGACGGCGATGGCCTCGATCTTGTTGCGCACCCAGCTCGGGGCCGGCATCACCGGGAGCGTGTCGGACAGGTGCCGGATCATCTCGAAAGACGCGGAGCCGGAGCCGATCACGACGCCGGCCTGGAACACGATGGCGTCGACCGGAGCGTCGAGGAAGACCTTGCCGACGGTTTCCCGGGACCTCATGTGCGTGGAAAGCTCTTCATTGGCAGGGTGAAGACCGCCGAGGTAGATGATCCTGTCCACTCCGGCGGCGGTGGCCGCCGTGGCCGCGGTCTCGGCCATCGCCTTTTCCTTGGACTCGAAGCCGGTGCCGGTCGCCATCGAATGGACCAGGTAGTACAGGACATCGACGCCGTCCAGCGCCTGGCTCAGCGCCTCGCCGTCGTCGAGGCTGGCCTGGACAACCTCCACGTCCGCCAGCCACGGCACGCCGGCGATCTTCGTCGGAGTCCGGACGAGGACCTTGACCGTGTGCCCGGCTTCGAGGAGCCGGGGGACCAGCCGCCCGCCGATATAGCCGGTGGCGCCTGTGACCAGCACCGTCTTCGGGTTCGAGGCCTGGGGCATGCCGTTCATGGGTGGCTCCTTGTCATTGCGCATACTAGCCATTCGGAGTGCCGGCGGCCAAGGACGGGCGCGGCACTGCCGGTGCTGCCAGCCTAGCAACCGGTGCGGGGCCCTCTCCGACTGGGCGGTAGGCTTAGAACACCCGGGATTCTGATGAATTTCGGCTATTCGTGTTGCCTGCACCCCGTGATCCCATCAGGAGCAACAGCTATGAGCCTCAACGGCCCCTCTCTCACCGGTTTGCGCCGTATCCTTGCCAAGGATAGAAACTACGCCCGGGTCCAGGCCGAAGCCTCCCGCAGTTTCGGCGCCCGCAGCGAGGACTACCAGATCAGCGCCCCGGCAGGCCTGCGCGCCGCCCTGCTGGCGGAGATGGCTGAGGGTCTCGCCATGGGCTCCTCCGCGGCTGGCTCCGCCGACACGGCAGTGCCGGCAGTCCTGGCAGTCACCGCCACGGGCCGCGAGGCAGAGGACCTGACCGCCGCCCTGCGGGCCTACCTGCCGGCGGATGCCGTAGCGGAGTTTCCGAGCTGGGAGACCCTGCCGCACGAACGGCTCTCTCCCCGCTCGGACACCGTCGGGCGGCGGCTGTCCGTGCTCAGGAGGCTCGCGCACCCCGAAACGTCCGCGAGTGGCGCGCTGCGCGTGGTGGTCGCCCCGGTGCGCGCCGTCGTCCAGCCGATCGTGGCGGGCCTGGGCGAGCTGGTGCCTGTGACCTTGAGGGTCGGCCAGGAAGTCCCGTTCAGCGATGTCGTCCGGAGCCTGGCCGACGCCGCCTACGCCCGGGTGGACATGGTGACCCGGCGCGGCGAGTTTGCTGTCCGCGGCGGCATGCTGGACGTCTTCCCTCCCACCGAGGACCATCCGGTCCGGGTTGAGTTCTTCGGGGATGAAGTGGACCAAATGCGTTGGTTCGCCGTGGCGGACCAGCGCTCGCTGTCCGCTCCCGGTGTGCACCACCCCACCGGGTTTTATGCCCCGCCGTGCCGGGAAATCCTCATCACCCCCTCGGTCATGTCCCGCGCGGCGACGCTGAAGTCCGAGCTGCCGGCTGCGGCGGACATGCTGGAGAAGATCGCCGGCGGCATTGCCGTTGAGGGCATGGAATCCCTGGCCCCCGTGCTGGTGGATGCCATGGTTCCGTTCCTGGACCAGCTCCCATCCGGTTCCATCTCGGTGGTGATTGAACCGGAGAAGGTCAGGGCGCGCGCCCATGACCTCGCCGCCACCAACGAGGAGTTCCTCGAAGCGGCCTGGTCCACGGCCTCCGACGGTGGTACCGCGCCCCTGGATTTGAGCTCCCAGGCCTCGGCGGCCCTGCACTCGGCGAGCTTCCGCTCGCTGGCCGAGACCCGCTCCGCCGCGCTCGCGCACGCCGTGTCCTGGTGGTCCATCACCTCACTGGCCACCGATGAGGAGCTGGTCCCGGATATCGACGTGCTCAACCTTTTTGCCCGGGAGCCCCGCGGTTACCAGGGCGAGGTGGCGGAAATGATGGACTTCATCGGCTCCCACGTGCGGGACCAGTGGCGGATCGTGGTCGTCACGGAAGGCCCCGGACCCGCGCAGCGCCTGGCCGAACTTTTCCATGACAACGACATCCCGTGTGCCCGCGTCGACTCTCTCGTCGAGGAGCCACAGGCCGGCCTCATCGAGGTGACCACTGCCGCCGTCGGCCGCGGCTTTGTGCTCGAGCGGCTTAAGCTTGCCCTGCTGACCGAAGCGGATCTGTTGGGACGGACGTCCGCGGGCTCCACGAAGGACATGCGCCGGATGCCGTCCAAACGGCGGAACGCCGTGGACCCGCTGCAGTTGCTGGCCGGCGACTCTGTGGTGCATGAACAGCACGGCATCGGCCGCTTCGTGGAGCTCATCCAGCGTAAAGTGGCCGGCGGCGGGGACGGGGTGCGCGAATACCTGGTCCTCGAGTACGCGCCGTCCAAGCGCGGCGCCCCGGGCGACAGGCTCTTCGTGCCCACCGACCAGCTGGACCAGGTCACCCGTTATGTCGGCGGGGACACCCCGGTACTGAGCAAGATGGGCGGCGCGGACTGGGCCAGCACCAAGTCCAAGGCGCGCAAGGCCGTCAAGGAAATCGCCGGCGAGCTGATCCGCCTCTACTCGGCCCGGATGGCCTCCCGCGGATATGCGTTCGGCCCGGACACACCGTGGCAGCGCGAACTTGAGGAAGCCTTCCCCTACGTGGAGACCCCCGACCAGCTGACCACCATCAACGAGGTCAAGGCCGACATGGAGCGCGAGATTCCCATGGACCGCCTCATCTCCGGCGACGTGGGCTACGGCAAAACCGAAATCGCGGTCCGGGCGGCCTTCAAGGCCGTCCAGGACGGCAAACAGGTGGCCGTGCTCGTGCCCACCACCCTGCTCGCCCAGCAGCACTACGAGACCTTCACCGAGCGGTTCTCCGGTTTTCCGTTGCGGGTCAAGCCGCTTTCCCGTTTCCAGGGCGCAAAGGAGGCCAAGGAGACGGCCGAAGGGGTCAGGAACGGCACCGTCGACGTCGTGATCGGCACGCATCGGTTGCTGTCGAAGGACTTCGGTTTCAAGGACCTTGGCCTCGTGATCGTGGACGAGGAGCAGCGCTTCGGCGTCGAACACAAGGAGGCGCTGAAGAAGATGCGCACCAACGTGGACGTCCTGGCCATGAGTGCCACCCCGATTCCCCGGACCCTGGAGATGTCGCTGACAGGCATCCGCGAGACCTCCACCCTGGCCACCCCGCCGGAGGAGCGGCACCCCGTGCTGACCTATGTGGGGCCGTACACGGACAAGCAGACTTCGGCTGCCATCCGCCGTGAACTGATGCGCGAAGGGCAGGTGTTCTTCGTCCACAACCGGGTGTCCTCGATCGACCGCACCGCGGCGAAAATCCGTGAGCTTGTTCCGGAGGCCCGCGTGGAGGTGGCGCACGGAAAGATGTCCGAGAGCCGCCTGGAGCAGATCATCGTGGACTTCTGGGAAAAGCGCTTCGACGTGCTGGTCTGCACCACCATCATCGAGACCGGCCTGGACATCTCCAACGCCAACAC
>JAODMS010000005.1 GCA_025464925.1 Arthrobacter sp. | reverse complement strand
GCCCAGGTGGAGCGCCGCGCCATCACCGTGCTGCACGAGCTCGCCCACATGTGGTTCGGCGACCTCGTCACGATGCGCTGGTGGAACGACCTGTGGCTCAACGAATCCTTCGCCGAGTACATGTCCCACCTGGCCGCCGTGGAGAACACCCGGTTCGGCTCCGCCTGGACCACCTTCGCCTCGGTGGAGAAGTCCTGGGCCTACCGGCTGGACCAGCTCCCCACCACGCACCCGATCTTCGCCGAGATCAACAATCTGCAGGACGTCGAGGTGAACTTCGACGGCATCACCTACGCCAAGGGCGCTTCGGTGCTCCGCCAGCTGGTGGCCTGGGTGGGCCCGGAAGAGTTCATGGCCGGCGTCGGCGAGTACTTCCGCAAGCACGCCTGGCAGAACACCGAGCTCAGTGACCTGATGGTCGAGCTGGAGAAGGCCAGCGGCCGGGACCTCGACCGGTGGGGCCAGCTCTGGCTGGAAACCGCCGGCGTCAACACCCTCACGCCTGAGCTCTCGGTCGGCGAGGATGGCCTGATCTCCTCCTTCGCGATCCTGCAGTCGGCCATCGAAAGCGAGCCCACGCTGCGGCCGCACCGGCTCGCCGTCGGCTTCTACAACCTCAGCGCTGCCGGCAAGCTGGAGCGCGTCCACCGCGAGGAACTCGACGTCGACGGCGAGCGCACTTCAGTCCCCGCGCTCGCCGGACTCCCCCGGCCGGACCTGGTCCTGCTCAACGACGATGACCTCGCCTACGCCAAGGTCCGCCTCGATCCTCCGTCCCTCGCCACGGCCACGGCCCATCTGAAGGACTTCAGCGCAAGCCTTCCCCGGACCCTGGTGTGGGGCTCGGCCTGGGACGCCGCCCGGGACGGCGAAAGCCCTGCCCGCGGCTACGTGGAACTGATCCTCGCCAACATCGCCGAGGAGTCCGATTCCTCCGTAATCCTGGTCCAGCTTCGCCAACTGGCCACCACGCTGGCCTTCTACGTGGCCGAGGAGCACAAGGAGGCCACGGCCGTCGCCGCGGCCGACCGGCTCTGGGAGCTCGCCGCCGGCGTGCCGGCAGGCTCCGACGCGCAGCTGCAGTTCGTGAAGTCCTACGCCCTGCTGGCGCGCAGCGACGGGCAGCTGGACAACGTCTCCGGCCTGCTGGAGGGGTCATTGACGCTGGAGGGCCTGACCGTGGACCAGGACCTCCGCTGGGAACTGCTCGCCTCACTCGTCACCGGGGGCCGCGCGGGCCAGGACCAGATCGACGCCGAACTGGAACAGGACAACACCTCCAACGGACAGAACGCGGCGGCCCTCGCCACGGCCGCCATTCCCACCCCCGAGGCGAAGGCGGCGGCGTGGGAGGCGATTGTGGTCCAGGGCGAACTGTCCAACGCCCTGCAGGGCTCGGCTGTGAACGGCTTCACCCGGGTGCTGGACACCAGCCTGCTGGAGCCCTACTCGGAGAAGTACTTCGAGGCCGTGCCGGGCATCGTGGCCAACCGCACCCACGCGCTGGCCCAGCAGATCGTCGTCGGGCTCTACCCGGCGCAACTGACCACGCAGGCGACCGTGGACCGGACGGATGAGTTCCTCGCCTCACTGCCGGAGGACAGCACCGCGCTGCGGCGGATGATGCTGGAAAACCGCGACGGCGTGGCCCGCGCCCTGCGGGCCCGCCAGGCCGACGTGGGCTAGGCTGCCGACGACGGTTCGCTGGCTTCCGGGCCCCGGCGCTGCGGCTTCGCAGCGCCGGGGTCCGGCCACGTCCGCACGAATAGACTAACCGCATGAGCATCGATGAGCACCGCTACGCGCTGACAGTCCGCTGGACCGGAAACCTGGGCGAGGGAACGGCGTCGTACCGGGGCTACTCACGGGACCACGACGTCGAGATCCCCGGCCTTCCGGTGCTCAAGGGCTCAGCCGATCCGGCCTTCCACGGCGACCGGAACCGCTACAACCCCGAGCAGCTGCTCCTGGCGGCCCTCTCCCAGTGCCATATGCTGTCCTTCCTGCACGTGGCCGTGAAGCACGGCGTCGTGGTGACGGCCTACGAGGACCAGGCCGCCGGACTGATGCGGACCAACCGGGACGGCAGCGGCCAGTTCGAATCGGTCACGCTCAGGCCCCGTGTGACCGTGGCAGGCCCGGCGCCTGCGGAGCTGCTGGAGGAACTGCACGCCGAGGCGAACAGGGTCTGCTTCATCGCGCGGAGCGTCAGTTTCCCGGTGCACCACGAGCCCACCGCCACAGTGGAGCGCCGGAACTGAAATTCGGAACGGCTGCCGCTGCGGCGTTAGTGTTGAAGGTGAGCAAAACGTTATGCGCCCGGCGACCGCCGGCCATCTGTCCGGCCACTCATACGGACACTGCCAGCGAGCAGCAAGCGCAGCACTAAGGAGCACCCCCGCCGATGTACAGCATGTCCTCGACCGCCCCGATAACCGCAGCAGACATTACGGCCATCAATGTCCCCGGCCTCCTCATCAGCATCGGGGTAGGCGTAGCCGTGTGGCTTGGAGCGTCCTTCGTCATCGCCGGGATCACCAAGAGCGTCGCTGCCGGCACCACCTTCTTTCGGAATCGGCAATTCCGCTGGGTCACCCCCGCCCTGCGCGCCCTGGACCATGAACGGCGGGTGCTGCGGGCCAACACCATCGGCTCGCTGCTGAACAGCGTGGTCGGCGTCCTGGTTGCCGTCATCACCACCATTTACGTGTTCAAAAACCTGAACGTGGACATTGCCCCGCTGCTGACCAGCGTGGGAATCCTCGGCGTGGCGATCGGCTTCGGCGCCCAGCAGCTGATCCGGGACTTCCTGGCCGGCATCTTCATCACCATCGAGGACCAATACGGGATTGGCGACGTCATCGAGACTTCCGAGGTGGTGGGCACGGTCGAATCCATGGGTCTGCGCCTCACCCGGGTCAGGTCCGAGGACGGAACGATCTGGTACCTGCGCAACGGCGAGATCCTGCGCCTGGGCAACCGGTCCCAGGGCACCTACGTCCCTCCCTCCGCGGGCGACGCCGCGACCCCCCAGACGGCCGGAGAATAACCATGACGATCCCCCTCGCCGGCGAACCGCGGCAGCCCAAGATGCTTCTGCAGAACGATCCGTTCAACCAGCCCGGCTACACGGACAATTTCTACAACGCCGTCGGCGGCCATGAGACGTTCGTCCGGCTGATCGACGTGTTCTATGACGGGGTCGCGACCGATCCGCTGCTGCGCGCCATGTATCCGGAAGAGGACCTCGGCCCCGCCAAGCGGCGCTTCCTGATGTTCCTGGAACAGTACTGGGGCGGCCCGACGGCGTACGGCGAGGAGAGGGGGCACCCGCGGCTGCGGATGCGCCACCAGCCCTTCCGGGTCACTCCCGAGGCGAAGGACCGCTGGCTGCACCATATGCGCGCCGCGGTGGATGCCCTGGAGCTGCCGCCACTCTACGAGGGGACACTCTGGGACTACATGGAGCGGGCCGCCCTCTCCATGGTGAACAGCCCGTCAGAGACCTGAACTGCCCCGCCGCAGGCCTGCCCCGGAGGTGCAGCGAGGTTCCCGGACGGGCTGCCGGTCAGATTCCTGACCCGCTGCGGACCAGGACGTGCCCGCGGGTGCCGCTGAGGCGGAACCAGCGGCCCGCGCGGTAGAGCCTCTGTTCGCCGTCGGCGAGGAAGCCCAGGGTAAGGGCCGCGAAGGCGGCGCCTGCCGGGAGTCCTCCGGCGTCGGGCAGTTCCCTGCCCCAGACCGTGGCTCGGGCGTTGTTGACGATCAGCGCGCCCGGCTTGTCCGGCATGATGGCGGCCACCTCGGTGATGCCGGCCTCCGCGGCCTGCCGCAGTGCGGCGTCCTGGAGCGTTCCGAGCAGCTCCCAGCCGCCCCGGGGGGCCCCGATCCCGGCCCACGATTCGCTGACGGCGACCGGCGGCAGCGGCAGGTCGACGTCGTCCGACGCCGCACGCGCCAGGCGGTCCAGCACGGCCGACAACGGTACTGTCACATCGGTCTCTGCCGGCCGGGCCAGCGCCATGGTGCGCAGGCCGAGGATGGTGGGCGTGGCCTCGCCCAGGATCCGTGGCCGCAGCACGCAGACGTAGGCGGCCAGGACCGGGCCCGATGCCTGGAGCCGGATGGCACCGTCGTCGATGGACTTGGCCCGGGTGGCGAAGGTGCGCAGATCGGCGAGGTCGCGGGGGTCGGTGAACTGCAAGGGCTCGGTGAGTACGTCAGACACACAATGGACTCTACCGGCTGCGCCTCTTTTGAGCAGTGCCGGGATGACGTCTAGAGTCAAACCATGACTGAAGCCGAAGCCGGATTGCAGGCGCTGCCCACCCAGGACCCCACCTCCTCACTCATCCAGCTCCTGGACCTCGGTGACTTGGAGGGCGTCCGGACGGACGAGGATATTTTCCTGGGCCCCTCGCAGCAGCAGCCCCGGAAGCGGGTCTTCGGCGGCCAGGTGCTGGCCCAGTCCCTCGTGGCCGGCAGCCGGACCGTTTCGCCCGGACGCAGCGTGCACTCGATGCACGGCTATTTCCTGCGTCCCGGCGACGCCGACAAGCCGATCACCTTCGGCGTCGAGCGCCTGCGCGACGGCCGGTCTTTTTCGGCCCGGCGGGTCCACGCGTACCAGGAGGGAACGCCCATCCTGTCGATGATCGCGTCGTTCCAGGAGGAGGACGAGGGGATCGAACACCAGTCGGAGATGCCCGCCGGCATTCCGAGCCCGGAATCCCTGCCCAGTACCGCGGACCTGCTCGGGAAGTTCGACCACCCGGTGGCGCGGCACTGGGCCTACGAGCGCCCCTTCGACATCCGGCACGTCGACCCGGCACTGTATGTCTCGGCCGAGGGCCCCAAGGAAGCACGTAACGCGGTCTGGATGAAGACCTTCGGCCCCATGCCGGACAATCCCGACCTGCACCGCGCAGCCCTGGCCTACGCGAGCGACTACACGTTGCTGGAGCCGGTCCTCCGCAAGCATGGATTGAGCTGGATCACCCCGGGGATGTCCGTGGCGAGCCTGGACCACGCCATGTGGTGGCACCGCCCGGTCCGGGTGGATGAGTGGCTGCTCTACGTCCAGGACTCCCCCAGCGCCCAGGGCGCCCGGGGCCTGGCCACCGGCAAAGTCTTCAGCCGCGACGGCCGGCACGTGGCCACCGTGGCGCAGGAAGGCATGGTCCGGGTCCCGACCGACCTGAAGCACAAGGCGGCCGGCGCCTTCCAGTCCGAGGTCCTGCAGCACCAGATGCGCAAGGGCGAGCGCGGCTGACGCCGGGCGAGCCAGCTGGCGCGGCGCAGGCAGAAGGCCGGCCCCCGGACGGGGAGCCGGCCTTCTGCCTTGCTGAAGAGGCCTGCCCTGGACCTTGTCGCGGACTTAGTCGCGGGTCAGGCGGCGGTGGGTCACGCGGTGCGGCTTGGCCGCGTCCGGACCCAGGCGCTCAACCTTGTTCTCCTCGTAGGACTCGAAGTTGCCCTCGAACCAGTACCACTTGGAGGGGTTCTCCTCGTCACCTTCGTAGGAGAGGATGTGCGTGGCGACCCGGTCCAGGAACCAGCGGTCGTGCGAGACCACGACGGCGCAGCCCGGGAATTCGAGCAAGGCGTTTTCGAGGCTGCTCAGGGTCTCGACGTCCAGGTCGTTAGTCGGTTCGTCGAGGAGCAGCAGGTTACCACCCTGCTTCAGGGTCAGGGCAAGGTTCAGGCGGTTGCGCTCACCACCGGAGAGCACGCCTGCCTTCTTCTGCTGGTCCGGGCCCTTGAAACCGAAGGCGGCCACATAGGCGCGGGACGGCATCTCGACGTGGCCGACCTGGATGTAGTCGAGACCGTCGGACACGACCTCCCACAGGGTCTTGTTCGGGTCGATGCCGCCGCGGCTCTGGTCGGCGTAGGAGATCTTGACGGAATCGCCGATCTTCAGTTCGCCGCCGTCGAGGGGCTCGAGCCCGACGATGGTCTTGAACAGGGTGGTCTTGCCGACACCGTTCGGTCCGATGACGCCGACGATGCCGTTGCGGGGCAGCGTGAAGGACAGCCCGTCGATCAGTGTGCGGTCCTCGAAGCCCTTCTGGAGGCCCTTCGCCTCCAGGACCAGCCCGCCGAGGCGCGGTCCCGGCGGGATCTGGATTTCTTCGAAATCGAGCTTGCGGGTGCGGTCTGCCTCGGCTGCCATCTCCTCATAGCGGGCCAGGCGGGCCTTGGACTTGGTCTGTCGTCCCTTGGCGTTGGAGCGGACCCAGTCGAGTTCCTCGGTGAGGCGCTAGGCCTGCTTGGCGTCCTTCTTGCCCTGGCCTTCCAGGCGGGCGCGCTTCTTCACCAGGTACGTGGAGTAGTTGCCCTCGTACGGATACAGGTGTCCGCGGTCCACTTCGGCGATCCACTGGGCCACGTGGTCCAGGAAGTACCGGTCGTGGGTCACGGCGAGGACGGCACCGGGGTAGTTGGAGAGGTGCTGCTCGAGCCACAGCACGCTCTCGGCGTCGAGGTGGTTGGTGGGCTCGTCGAGCAGCAGCAGGTCCGGCTTCTGCAGCAGCAGCTTGCACAGCGCTACGCGGCGGCGCTCACCACCGGAGAGGAGCGTGACGTCCGCATCGGCCGGCGGGCAGCGCAGGGCGTCCATGGCCTGTTCGAGCTGGGAATCGAGGTCCCATGCATCGGCGTCGTCGATCGCCTCCTGCAGCTGGCCCATTTCCTCGAGGAGGGCATCGTAGTCAGCGTCCGGGTTGGCCATTTCCTCGGAGATCTCGTTGAAGCGCTGGATCTTCCCGTAGATTTCACCGACGCCTTCCTGGACGTTGCCCAGGACGGTCTTGTCTTCGTTCAGCGGCGGTTCCTGCAGAAGGATGCCGACGGAGTACCCGGGGCTAAGCCTGGCCTCACCGTTCGAGGGGGTGTCCAGACCTGCCATGATCTTGAGAATGGTGGACTTACCGGCACCATTCGGGCCGACGACACCGATCTTGGCCCCCGGGAAGAAGGACATGCTGACATCGTCGAGGATAAGTTTTTCGCCAACGGCCTTGCGGGCCTTGGTCATTGTGTAAATAAATTCCGCCATGCCTACAAATCTAGTGGCTCGGCGCGGATAACTCACATTCAACGGGTCCGCGATGCGCTGCTGGACTTCCGGTCCCTGCTGCCGGAGGCAGCCCTCAGCCCTCAGCACCCACCAGGCACCGGCCCTCCGCCAGTGCCGGGAGAACACTGACGACAACGCTGCCCTTCCGAACCTGGGCAACGACACAGCTGTCGCCCTCCCTCACGGCGGCTTCGACGGCGTCGGCTGCCAGGCCCGTGGGCGTCCGGCTCGCGGTTACTTCCACGGCTTCGGCCGCCAGGCCCGCCCCGGCCAGCGCGGCCCGGAGCTGTTCGGTGGCTGGCAGACGCCCGCCGGCGACAGCTCCCGTCAGGGCCGCCTCCACTCTGGCTTTAACGTCCGCCGCGGCAAGGTCCGCCGGTGCAGGGCCCGCTGGCGCCAGGTCCGCCGGCGGGTGAGTGCCGGAACCGCCGGCTGATGCCGCGCCCTCCCCCGTTACGGCGGAGGCAGCTGCGGTTCGAGCCGGCGGCGCAGCGGCTTCCCCGTTTTCATTTGTCGGTGCGGAGCAGGCAGCAGACACCAGCGCCAGGGCCAGGACTCCCAGAGCCGCGGCACGCCGGTAACGGGGGCGGAGCCCATCGCCCGCGAAAGCATGGGGTGCCGTCCGGCCTCTGCTTGTTCTGGCTCGCATCATCCGGCAATTCTGCCATGCGGCATTCGGAGTCCGGCTCCCAGCGCCATGGCTCCAACGCGGTCGGGCCTCGCGGCGGGACGAGTTCAGGCTGCGGCTCCTTTCAGTTCGCCGGTCTCCTCATCGACCTCCTCCACCTCGCCGCCTGTGTCATCTACTTCCTCGTCCTCGGGGGGCCGGTGCTCGTCCGGGCTGTCCTCCTGGCCCGTCGTGGCAGTGGCAGACTGCCCCGCGGCCGCCTGGTTGCCGGCTCCGGCCATCCGCGTGAAATTGGCCGAACCCCACATGAGGTCATGCCCGACGGACTCGGCGTCGATTTCGGCCACGTGATAGACCCTGCCGTCCTTTTCCCAGCTCCGCATCTTCAGCCTGCCGATGACGATGACCCGCTGGCCCTTCTTGATGCTGCAGCCGACATTTCCAGCCAGTTGGCGGTAGCCCTGGACCGTGAACCAGTTGGTGTTTCCATCAACCCACGCGCTGGAGGCGCGGTCAAAACGCCGCTCGGTGGAACCCAGGCGGAAAGACGCCGTGGCCACGCCACCGGGGGTTGTTGAGGTTTTGATCTCCGAGGCGACGAAGCCACGGACTGTGATGTTGTCACTCATTCTTCTGTCCTGTCTCGAATTGTCATGCCCTAGCAGGCACTTCCAGCTTCGCGCCGGGGGGCAGCCTGCGGCGAGGGACGGACTGCGCCATGTGGAAAACCGGAGAACAAAAGCGGTGTCGGGGACGAGCCCGGAGCCGTCAGGACAAACCGCTGGGCAATCCTGATCGCCCGGGGCCGCAACGCACGGTAAACTTTTGGAGGCGCCCTCCGCAGCAGCGGATGGCATGCCGACGTGCCCCAGTAGCTCAGGGGATAGAGCAGCGGCCTTCTAATCCGCCGGTCGGGGGTTCGATTCCCTCCTGGGGCACAAGGATGCGGCTTTGACCTGCGGATAGCGCTCCGCAGGTCAAAGCCCCGGATCCTGCAGCCAAGAGCAGCACCGCCGCCCTGGGCGCGCCGGCCGCTATATCCACGTGGTGCATTTGAACGCCACATACAGGCCGGACCCATTCCGGCCATCAGGCCCAGGGCCATCGGATGGCCGCAAACCCGGCCGGGTCCGTAGATGGCCCCAACGGCCTCCTGGAGTCGTCCTGGGCCGCCCGAAGACCCGCGTGGCCGCGGCACTCCAGGATTCTGGGGCCGTTTCGCACGCCGGTTTACCGTCCCCTGGGCGGGCACACGCCGCAGTTACCATCAGTATGCTTATTATTATCTTGGTGGGCAGGCAACCGGGCTCCTCCGGCCAGCCTCGCCCCAACAACGACAGCTGCGTAACGGCGTTGCCGCTCTTCCCGCTTCGGCGGATCAACATATGAAAGGAACAGCCGCCATGACCCAGACACCCCGCGATTTCGACCCTAGCGAGCCGGCGCCGAACCAGCGCACGGAGTCCGCGCTCCCAGGAGACACGTCCTCCGCTTCCTTCGGCTACACCGCCGATGAAACGGCGGGGCAGCTGCCGGGCGGTGGACCCGGATCCACGGCAGGGGCGCCGCGGACTGACGCGGTGACGGCGCCGCCGCGCGAGGATAGGCCTGAGCCGATGCCTGCCGCAGGCCCGGAACGAAACCAGGTCACCCGCGCCGGAATGGTCTGGGTGGCCGTGGCCAGCGCCCTGGTGGTGCTGATCCTGCTCATCGCCTTCATCCTGCAGAACCAGGACTCCGTGCTGGTTAAGTTCTTTGGCCTGCAGGGTGCCGTCTCGCTTGGCATCGCCCTGTTCATTGCAGCAGTCGGCGGCGGAGTGCTGGTTGCCATCGCCGGAGCCGCCCGGATCATCCAGCTCCGGCTCGCGGCACACCGCCAGCGCGTCAAAGCCGGCGGACACCGCTGAAGCCGTCCTGAGCGACCATGCCGGTCCTCCGGATCCCGCCAGGGGACGCTGAGCCTGTTCGGGGCCACCGGGTCCCGCCTGCCAGCGGCGCGGCCCGGACCTGGGCCGTGGTCCGCTGCCAGTCCTGTCTCGGCGGACGCAGCGACCGTCGCCGTGCGGCAAGGTCCGGATGACCGGCCGTCGGCGGTGATGGCCACCGTCTTGTTCCCGGTCCGGGCGGCCTCACTCCCCCGGGCCGGGGCGGCATCCGTGGCACCGATGAGCGTCTGGTCCGCCGGTCCGCCGTTCCCTCGGCGAAACTGACGGCGGCATTCCCCCACCAGCCGTACCAAAAAGCCCCTTAGTCCCGGCAGGTCACCGTCCTGCAGCCGGTAGTCGTCCGGAATGCCGTGCACCACCGGGGCGGCTCCCGCGTCGAAAACCGACGCCGCTTCAACTCCAACGACAGCAGGACCCTGTCGAAAGCCGCATCTTCCCGGGGCTCAGATCACCGGGCGGGTGGTGACCGGTTCGTCCGATTTGCTGAACAGCAGCTTGGTGCGTGGATCAAGGAAGATCAGGTAAAGGGCAAACAGCAGGGCGATGATCGCGGCGGCGTTGCGGGCCAGCGCCAGGGCCAGCCCAAGGTCCGAGGTCTGCAGGTAGGGGAAGACTTCCAGCTGGTCCGAGATCGCGTACACCATGAAGAAGGACACGATGAAGTACAGCGCCTTGACCTGCCAGTCATCGCGGATGCCGGTGACGGCGAACAGGGGAATGAGCCAGACGATGTACCAGGACTGGATCATCGGGGCGAGCACGACGACGGCGGCGAACGCGAGGGTAAGCCGGCGCATCAGGCGGTCGTGGTCGCCGCGGAAAATCTGCCAGGCGACGATCCCGACGGCGAGCAGCTTGCCGGCGTCGTACACCCACTTGGCCAGGCCCCAGCCGTCGAGTCCGAAGGCGTTGGAGATGGAGGCCACCACCAGGCCGAGCAGGCCGACGGGCGCGTACCAGATCCAGATGCTGCCCGGCGCGGACAGCCCGTTGATCCAGCCGAAGCCGAAGCCGTTGACCAGGCTCATGGCGTACAGCAGCCCGAAGCTGATCCCGGCGGTGAGCCCCCAGAACACGAACTTCCGTGGCCAGTTGGCGTTCTTTCCCGCCCACAGCAGGCCGATGAAGGGCAGGAAGACCACGGTGATGGGCTTGACCGCGATGGAGAGGGTCACGAGCACGAGGCCGAGGATGACCCGCCGGGTCGCGCAGTAGTAGAGGCCGGCGAGGGCCAGGCCGATCATCAGGGCGTCGTTGTGGACGCTGGCGATGAAGTTGGTGAGGAACAGCGGGTTGGCGGCGGTCAGCCACAGGGCCCGGTGCGGATTGACACCGTGAAGGTCGGCGAGCTTGGGCACATAGATCACGCACAGCACGATGCCGATCAGCGCGGCGAGGCGGAACAGCATGATGCTGGCTTCCGGGTGCACGTTGGTGGACCAGACGACGAACTGTTCGATCCAGAGGAACAGCTGCCCATACGGAACAGGGGCTTCGGTCCACATCTTGTCGGCGCCCAGCTGGAAATAGTTGGACAGCGCGGAGATGCCGTTTTCGTAGGGGTTGAACCCCTCCACCATCAGACGGCCCTGGCCGATGAAGGCATAGACGTCGCGGCTGAACAGCGGAACCGAGAACATCATCGGCAGGCCCCAGGCCACGACGGCCTGGAGCGTGGCCTTGCGGGCGTCTGCTCCCCAGACGCGCACCCTTTGGCCCAGCCGCAGCCAGGCGCGGACCAGCAGCATGCCGCCGAAGGCCAGCAGCACAATCGACAGGCTGACGCCGACCGCTTCGGTGCGCATCCAGATGAATAGCGGAAGGCGTCGAAGCTCCGACGCCGGCGCGAGCCACCCGACGCCGAGCGAACCGATGGCCATGAACATCGAGCCCAGGAACCCCGCGAGGAGAGGCGATCGGGCGTTATCCACTTCAGCAACGACTGCCGCGGAGGACGTGGCGGCAGTCGATTTCTCCACCGCAACTGCCGCAGGTACAGGCGCCGTCATCTCAGGATTGTCCAATCTGTTTTGGGGCACAAAGCTGCCCTCGGCCTGCCGATGCATCCGGCACGGGGCGCGCCGGGAGGACGAAAAATTCGCCGCCCGCGTACCCGAAATCCTAGCACCGGACGGCCCTGGAGCGACGTAACGGTAGGCTGGGCGGGTGCCTATATCTAATGAACGCATCGTCTGGATCGACTGCGAAATGACCGGCCTGGACACCAAGAACGACGCCCTCATCGAGGTGGCCGCACTGGTGACGGACTCGGAGC
>JAODMS010000237.1 GCA_025464925.1 Arthrobacter sp. | reverse complement strand
TGACCGCCTCGATGGCCTTCACCAAGAAGGGCTCGGAGGAAGTCACGCTGTCCGACGGCACCCACACGACCGTCACCACCCTGGCGGTGGGGATCAATGACGCCTACGGCTTCATCGGCATCGGCGGCCCGTACTGGCTGGACACCAACAACGACCACCGCATCACGGAAGCCGACCAGAGCGCGACCGACCCGACAATCGGCCGCAGCCAGACCGCCATCGGCCTGGCCATCGAGGACCTCGACCTGGGCGTGCTCCTGGCCAAGGAACTGGTCATCTCCGCCGACGGCGTGGACATCGGCGTCTACCTGGCCGCGCAGGCCCACGTCACCGACGTCAAGCTGGTCGGCGTCGACAAGGTCACGCTGGACGCGGACGACCTGCTGCTGGAGATCAACACCGGGGCCCGTTTCACGCTGGGCGTCAACGAGGTCACACAGGGCGCCGACGGCGTGGTGACCTACGGCAACGTCTCGGTGGCGGCGGCGCTCACCACCATCGACTTCTCCCAGAGCACGCACCGGCTGCCGTCGGCGCCGACCGTGGATGTCGCCGGGTATGCCATCCCGACCGGCAACGCCGAAGAGCCGATCGTGCTCAAGTACAGCGGCCAGTACCTGCGGGTGCAGGGCGAGATGCAGCTGGACGTCTACGGCTTCGTCAAGGCCGACGGCGAGATCGACATCACTGCCGACGCCGAAGGCCTCACGGCCTTCCTGCACGCCGAGCTCACCATCGGCACCGGCGACTTCAGCTTCGTCTCCGAAGCCACAGGCCTGCTGGTCATCCGCGACGGTATCGCGCTGGGCATGGAGCTCGAGGCCAACCTGGACCTGGGCGACATCGCTTCGCTCAACGCCCACCTGAACCTCACGCTCAACACGTTCGAGGAGGACATCACCTACGAGGTCCCGCAACGCTTCCGCGACAAGATCGACTTCGCCACCTACACCATTCCCGCCACGCCCCCGGGCCGGCCCGACTGGACGGGCATGTACGTCGCCCTCGAGGGTGACGGCAGCCTGTCGCTGCTGGACGGCGCGCTCAAGCTGGAAGGCCAGTTCGCGATCATCATTTCCGAAAGCGGCATGGAGCTGTCCGCCGCCGCGACGCTGGACCTGCCGGTGTTCGAGCCGCTGTCGGTGGCCGGCTCGCTGCTGTTCGTCGACGGCGGACTGGCGGGCAGTTTCGAGGTCGGCCATGCCAGCGACAACGGCGGCTCGCTGCTGATCGACGGCGGCCTGTTCGAGGTCCGTGGCGGCTTCCTGCTGCAGGTCAACACCACCAGCAAGATCCAGCAGGTGCGCACGCTGGCGCTGGATGCCAGCGGCCAGCCCACCGGCGCCCTGGTGATGACGGACCTGGACCCCACCAGCCTCCGCATGGCCGGCAGCGCCAGCATCAAGGTCGGCGGCGTCGAGCTGCTCGGCGCGATGGACATCAAGATCAACGAGGACGGCCTGCAGGCGTCGGTCAAGATGACCCTGGACCTGGACGTCCTGGGCAGCGTGGGCATCACCGGCGACATCGCCATCCTGAACACCGACGACGAAGGCCTGGTCTTCGCGCTGAAGGCGACGTCGACCATCAACGTCGGCATCAGCAGCCTGGGCCTGTCGGCCGGCGCCACGCTGCAGATCAACACCAGCGACCTGCACAAGTACGCGGGCGTGGACGCGGGAACGCTGTTCGACCTGCGCCTCAAGGGCGACATCACCATCCTGGCGTTCAAGCTCGCCTTCGAAGGCGGCGTGAGCGTCGTCGACGACGTCTTCAAGCTCGATTTCCAGACCAAGCTGGACTTCTTCTCGGTCTTCAAGGTCGACATCGGCGGCTACATCTCGAGCAACGGCGACTTCGAGATCACCGGCTCGTCGGACCTGCACGTCGACATGGGCATCATCGAGCTCAATGCCGGCATGTCGATGACGTTCGGCTACACGCAGGCCCACGGCTTCCTGGCGCGCGCATCCATCTACGGTTCGCTGGACATCGACATCGACCTGGGACTGTTCGAGATCCACGAGACCCTGGCCGGCTTCTCCGGCACCGTCGAGCTCACCGACACCAGCGCCTACCTGGCGGCGCGCGTCACCGTGGTGGGCATCTCGGTCTCGGGCTCCTACCTCTGGAGCTGGGGCGACCCGCCCAAGATCTCGCACATGGTCGGCGACACGCTGTACCTGCACATGGGCGACGACTCGGGCCGCTACTGGAACGGCAACAAGGCCAGCGAGAAGACCCTGTTCGACGACACGGTGCACGAGTCGTTCAACATCTACAAGGTCGACCAGAACATCGTGGTGCAGGCCCTGGGCGTCAAGGAGACCTACGCAGCCTCCAGCGTCAAGCGCATCGTCGCCTACGGCGGCGCGGGCAACGACTCGATTTCCGTCTCGCCCGACGTCCAGGCGGTCCTGCAGTTCGACGGCGCCTCGGGCGACGACAGCTTCATCATCGGCGGCGGCCTGGCCACCGGCACCGTCGGCGGCGTCCTGGCCACCAGCCTCATCCAGGGCGGCGACGGCAACGACAAGTTCACCGGCGGATCGGGCCAGGGCATGAGCTACCTGGGCGGCCTGGGCGACGACCGCTTCGTCGGCGGCGAAGCCGGCGAGATCGTCGACATGGGCGCCGGCACCAACACCATCTTCACCGCGGGCGGCAACGACCAGGTGCGGGTGGACGGCGGCACCAACACGGTCGACCTGGGCGACGGCGACGACACCATCCGCATCGGCCAGGTCGGCACGCTGACCCTCACCGCGGGCCGCGGCACCGACGTGCTGGTGATGGACACCTTCACCTCGGCCGGTGCCGGCTTGACGCTGGGCAACCGCACGCTGGCGGTCGTCGGCACGGCCGGCACCCGGACCGTGAAGTTCGACGACGGGCTGGAACGCATCGAGCTGCACGACGCCACCACCACGACCACCAGGATCGTCACGACCCTCGACCACGACTGGGGCAGCACCGACCTGGCCCTCACCACCACCGG
>JAODMS010000206.1 GCA_025464925.1 Arthrobacter sp. | reverse complement strand
GTTCTGGCCGTGGGCGACGAGGATGGCGATCAGCGGCGCGGGCCCCCCGTGGTTCAGGTCCGTTGCCCAGACCACCTCGCCCCCCGCTGGCGAGTTTCAGGACGCCGGCGATGAGCTCGAGCAGGGCCGGTTCGTCGTTGGGGATTTTCTGCGAGAGCAACCGGTTTCCGTCGGCGTCGATCACGACGCAGTGATGGTGGGCTTTGCCGGCGTCGATACCGGCCCACAATTTCGCCAAAGCAGCCTCCAGTCTGTCGGTTACATGTAACCCGGCAGATAACCGCGCCGTCGTGTCCTTATCCGGCGATCATGTCGCATTTCTCAATGAGCGGTCGGGTCATCGCGGGGTGGCGGGCGGCCAATCCTTCGAAGCCGTCACGACGTGAGTCGTCCGGCCACAGCAACAAAGCCATACCCGCCTCCCCCGGGTAGCCACGACCCTACAACGGCCACGGAACCACCCGTCAACACCATAAGGACAGCAACCAGAAAACGTCGAAGACGTGGAAACGGGGCCAGGGCATCCGGAGCCCTGCGACGGAGGCACTGGACCCCACAGCCGGCCGCGCCAGCGGACGCCCGAGAGCAGTGTCTTCGGACCCGCGGTGCCGACTCGTCTTGTGGGCAGGCCGTGGCAGGATGGGGTCCATTATGGACAGGCGGTTGCGGCGCGCTCCTGACGCGGAATGGGTGCTGATGTACCGGCTCGGACTGAGCCGGCAACGCATCGCTGCCCTCGTGGCGGTTCCGCCGGCCGTCGTCGGCTACCACCTGGCCATCGCCCGCCGCCAGGATCCGGGACTCGAGGCCGGCCACCAGGCCGGCGCCGCACCCATCCCTTGCCCTTCCCCCAGGGACCTTGCCCGCATGGAGGAGGTCATCGCCTGGATCTCGGCCGCAGGCCGGCTGCCACACGGCCGTTCGGGGCGAACGGCCGATGGCGCGGTGGCTGTCCGGGCGTCGGCGCGAAGCCGCCGAGGCACCCTGGACCCCGCCTACAGCGAAGGCCTTGCCCGGGTACCCGGTTGGGCCGAAAACCGCCGGGAAGCGGCGGACGAAGCGCGGTGGCACGACCGCTTGGCCGAACTCGCGGTCTTCCGGGAGGAAGGCAACGACTGGCCACGCCACCACGACTACGACTCGGAGCGTGAACACACCCTCAGGGTGTGGATCCACGCGCAGCGGTACAAACGCCGCCGCGACGAACTCGATCCCGTCAAGGTCAAACTCCTGGACGATGCAGTCCCCGGATGGCAGGCCGGAAGGACCCGGGGCCGCCCTTCCCTGCGGTGACCGGAAAGTCGCGCCGCCCGGCGGCCGGGACGTCACGCCGGCTAGTACACTTGGAGTGGTTCTCCAGTCCCCCCAGCTTGGAGAACCGGGAGCCTCCGCGCTTGAGTCCTGGATTCGCGCAGAGGCTTCCTCATAGGCCCGATAAATCCGCGCTGCTGCCAAGCAGTGCGATCAAAACCGGATACGCGTCCGGGAGGGATCCCGTCATCTACACAGCCGCGGACACGTCCGGCGGCCGGCCCGGAGCCGCGGACTCCCTCGGCCGGCCCGCCTGGGAGCGGCGCGACGCGTTCGGGGACCGGCGGTGACATCAGGCGAGGACGTCCGGCACGTGCGTCCAGCACGACGAGCGGGAGTTCGCGGTGGACAAGATAATCGCAGGCTGCCGGTCCGGCCATCATCAGACCCGGGCACCGGCTTCCCCGGTGAGCAGAACGGATGTTTGCTGCACGTAAACAGTTGGAGTCAGTGAAGTGGCTGCCAGAACAATCGTTTTCGTGCACAGGATTCCATAATCGTCCTTGGAGGGGGCTCTCGCCTCCGTGTTTAGAACTTTCGGTATGACCGACGAGACGACCACGACCGGGCTGCGCCTAGGATGAGTGCGTGGCAAACAGAACAAGCGGTCAGGTCAAAGGCGACATCGGAGAGATGGAAGTCATTATCATGTTGATACGCCATGGAATGGTGATCAACAGCCTGACACAGTCAGATGCTGGATGGGACTTACATGCGCAGTTGCCGCTGTTTCCTATGACCGAGGCCGAGACAAGAGATCCCAAGAAATCTTGGGGAATGTCAGGACGAACTTGCCATATTCAGGTCAAGAACGCCCAGAGACCAGCCCTTGCAATGCGCACAGTTCGCGGTTGGGTTTCGGGTGTCTCTACTGGTGGGCCGCCAACCTTCCTCTTCATCAAGAACAATCAGGAGGAATGGGACTATGTCACACCCCAGGCCTTGAAGCAATGGATCGCACAGTTTGCCAAAGAACCTGCTGAAGCTGAGATACGGCCCGAAGCAACCAGCCGCGCCAAAGAGAAAGTGGAGCCGCTAGAAAAGCATAAGTATGACGAGCTAGAGTTTGGCACCCTCGTCCATTTTTGGTCGTTTTTCCCTGCCATGAGCATGCAGAGCTCACTTGACTGGCTACTAGATGTCATTGGCCAGGGTAAAGATGAGTGGCAGGAAGACCTCGAACAATTCGCACTGAAGATAGCTGTTGGGCTGTGGTTCCACCACAAGCCATCTTGGGAAGATTTTGAAAGTTCTGGTTCTCGCGAAGTTTGGGAACTAACCAGACTGTTGTTGGAGACGGGTATATCGGATAGCGAAGATCTGCACGATGTTAATATCGATGCCCACGAATTGATCACTAATGAACTACACGAGTTCATCAGTCATGACCGGAGCTGGCAGGACCCTGGTGAGCCGTCGGCTCCCTACACGAACGCGCGCGACCACGCCGACCGACTAGAAGACGCTATTGCCATGGTCAAGAGCATTGTCGATCTGCTCAAGGCATGTAGTCCGCGCTCGTGAATCTACTGCTATTTTTGGGCCTTGCCACTCAGGAATGCGCTCGTTCATCCGTCGTTCTCGGAGGCTGTCCAGATTCCTGATGCTGTACCGCTTCCGGATAGCCCAGGCCGCCCTTACCGTGGTGGCTGTCTACTTCACGGTGACCGTCATCTCAACCCCGACGCTGGAGCCTCTGGGGGCGTACATTCCCGTCATGGCCGGGGCGTCAGCAGAAATTGAGACACCTAGCCCATCCTGCATTGGATGCAACATGGTGGAGACCCCGCCTTTTACAACGCATTTATTCGAATACATATTCTATACTTGTAAGATGCATTCGAAGATATGTTCTACGATGGTGTTATGAACCCGGAACAGGCGGCGCGGCTGCAGGCCCGGTATGCCCGGCGGGCGTCCCCGGTCGGGCTCACCGTGGAGGAGCTGGACTTCGGGCACTTCCCGGCGAAAAACGGGTTCCCCGGG
>JAODMS010000140.1 GCA_025464925.1 Arthrobacter sp. | reverse complement strand
TGGACCGAGAGGCCGTAGCGCTCGTGCAGGGTGGGCAGGGCGCCGGCGTCAAGGAACTCGTCCGGCAGCGCAACCGGAATCACCCTCTTGCCGAGGCCGGCGGTGACTACGGCCGAGGCGACGGTCTCGAACAGCCCGCCGATCACGCTGTGGTTTTCCAGCGTCACCGCCAGACGGTCCGTGTTGATTTCGGCCAGGACTGTCGCCGCGTCGAAGGGCTTGATGGTGGGTGTGTGGACGACGGCGACGTCCACGTTGTGTGCAGCCAGGGCCTTGGCGGCCTGGAGGGCGCGCATGGTCATCAGCCCGCTGGAGATGAAGACCACGTCGTTGCCGCCGCGCAGGACCTTGGCCTTGCCGAGTTCGAAGGTGTAGGCGTATTCGTCCAGGACGGCGGGGACGTTGCCGCGCAGCAGGCGCAGGTAAGTGGGGCCTTCACTGGCTGCGAGCTGGGGCACCGCCTGCTCGATGTCGAGGGAGTCGCACGGGTCCACGATGGTCAGGTTGGGCATGCCACGGAAGATCGCCATGTCCTCGGTGGCCTGGTGGCTGGGTCCGTAGCCGGTGGTCAGGCCGGGCAGCCCACCCACGATATTCACGTTGAGGTTCGGCTCCGCACTGTCCAGGCAGAGGAAGTCGTAGGCCCGCCTGGCGGCGAACACGGAGTACGTAGACGCGAACGGCACCAGGCCGGTCTCGGCAAATCCGGCGGCGGCACCGAAGAGCAGCTGCTCGGCCATACCCATCTGGAAGAAGCGCTCCGGGTAGGCCTGGGCGAAGATGTGCATGTCGGTGTATTTGCCCAGGTCCGCTGTCAGGCCGACGATCTTGTCGTTGTCCTGGGCGGCCTTGGCCAGGGCGTGCCCGAATGGTGCCGACACGGTCTTCTGGCCTGGATCGGCGAAGGACGCGATCATGGCCGAGGTCTTCAGCTTGGGTGCGGTGGAGGTGCTCATCGGCTGGCCTTTTCTTCGTATCCTGCGGTCAGCTGCTCGCGGCAGGTCTGCCATTCGTGTTCCTCGATACGCATGAAGTGCGCCTTTTCGCGGTCTTCGAGCAGCGGCACGCCGCGGCCGACCTTGGTGTCGCAGAGGATTACCGAGGGCCGGCCCGTGGCGGCGGCCTGGGTCGCGGCGTTGTCGAACGCTGCCAGCAGGTCGGCCATGTTGTTCCCGTCGACACGTTGGGTGTACCACCCGAAGGCTTCCCACTTTTCCGTGACGGGTTCGGTGCGGAGCACTGTGTCCGTCTTGCCGTCCGCCTGCAGGGCGTTGATGTCCACCATGGCGGTGAGGTTGCCCAGCTGGTGGTGGTGGGCGCCCATGGCCGCCTCCCAGGTGGAGCCTTCGTCAAGTTCGCCGTCGGAGAGGAAGTTGTAGATTCTCGCCGCGGAGCCCTGGTGCCGCAGGCCCAGTGCCATGCCGACGGCGATGGAGAGCCCGTGGCCCAGGGACCCGCCGGAGATCTCCATGCCGGGGGTGTACGTGGACATTCCGGACATCGGCAGCCGGGAATCGTCGGACCCGTACGTTTCGAGTTCCTCGACGGGAATGATGCCGGCCTCGGCCAGGGCCGCGTAGTGCCCGATGGCGTAGTGGCCGGTGGAGAGCAGGAACCGGTCCCGCCCTTCCCATTCGGGGTCTGCGGCCTGGAAGCGGAGCTGATCCGCGTACACGGCGGCCAGCATGTCCGCCGCGCCGAGAGCCTGGCCCACGTAGCCCTGCCCCTGGACCTCGCCCATGGTCAGGGCGTAGTGCCGGATCCGGTAGGCCGCGGCTGCGACGCGTTGAATGCGTTCGGTGGGGGATTCCACTGTCTTGCCGGGGGATGTTGTTTCCTGTGTGAGAACCACGATTCTGCCTTTCGAAAGTGGTGGATGCGTTCTGAGGATGCTTTGGCTGGCGCCCGGATGAGTGTCGGACTTATGCGTTCACGCGGGCGGGCGTGCTGTTGGTGGCTTCCTCGGCGAGCTGGCGTTCGCGCTTGCCCCAGGTTTCGCGGGTGACGAGGGCGGCCCAGAGCCCGATGGCGGCGTAGAAGCTGAAAAGCAAGGCCGGACCCATCCAGCCGAAGCTGACGAACAGGAGCGTGGTGACGAAAGGTGTGAATCCGGAGACCATCGCGGAGATCTGGTAGGCCAGGGAGGCGCCGGAGGAGCGGGTCTTGGCCTGAAACAGTTCGGGGAACCAAGGGCCCTGGGCGCCGGCGAGGGAGTTCTGGCAGACGGCGTAGGAGATCACGATGGTGGCGATGACAAAGACAAACATGCCCGTGTTCACCAGCAGGAACATCGGAATGCCGAAGAGCACCGCGAAGGCGCAGGACCAGATGTACAGCGGGCGCCGGCCGATCCGGTCGGTCAGACGGGCCCAGGCCATGGTGGCGAAGATGCCGATCGCCGAGGCGATGCAGAGGGCCACCAGAGTCTGGGTCTTGTCCGCCAGCTGCTGGGTGTGGAGGTAGGAGATCATGTAGGTGATGGACACGGCGTAGCCGGCCGTTTCCGCGATCCGGAGCCCGATGCCCTTCACGATGCTGCGCCAGTCGGTCCTGATGACCTCGATGATCGGGGACTTCACGATGGAGCCGCTCTCCTTGACCTCGTCAAAGACCGGGGACTCCGGGA
This sequence comes from Arthrobacter sp., assembly GCA_025464925.1. Next base: position 2,256 of record JAODMS010000140.1, on the reverse strand, counting down.
CCTTGGAGCGGATGATCAGGCCGACAGCGACGAGCACGATGCTCGCCAGGAACGGTACGCGCCAGGCCAGTTCGCCGCCGAGGTTCACGCTGACCAGGAAGACGAGGTTGGCCAGCAGCAGCCCGACCGGGAAGCCGGCCTGCACGATGCCGGTGTACCTGCCCTTGGACTTCCAGGGCGCGTGTTCGTAGCTCATCAGGATCGCACCTCCCCATTCCGCGCCGAAAGCCAGGCCCTGGACGACGCGGACAAAGACCAGCAGCGCCGGGGCCAGCAAACCGACCTGGCTGTAGGTCGGGAGCAGGCCGATCATGAACGTCGCGACGCCCATCAGGATCAGGGAGGCGACGAGGACGGGCTTGCGGCCGACCTTGTCGCCGAGGTGGCCGCCGATGATGCCGCCGATCGGGCGGGCCGCGAAGCCGACACCCAGGGTGGCGAACGCAGCCAGGGTCCCGGTCACCGGATCGCCGGTGGGAAAGAACGCCGTACCGAAATACAGGGCCGCGGCGGTGCCGAAGCCGATGAAGTCATACGTCTCAATGACGGCGCCGACGCCGGAGCCGATGGCGACACGCTTCGCGTCCTTCGTGCCATGCACATGGCCGCGCATTTTCAGAGCTTCGTTGCTCATTGGTGAATCCCTTTCGAATAGCGACCGAAGCATTGACCACTCCAGCACTGTCGACTGTTAACACATGATGGAACCAGTGTGACCTGCGTCATGGATCATGTCAACAGTCAATGTCGGACGTTGACTGTTGACAGTCTGCGCTCTAAAGTGATCTACATCTCTCCCGCCCGTTCAGAGGAATAACGACGATGTTCAACTCCCGACTCGGCTGCTCGTCCATCAGCTTCCGCCATGTGGAGCTGAGCGCGGCGCTGCGGACCATCAGCAGCCTGGGTTTCGAGGCAATCGACTTGGGTGCCCTGCCGGGCGTCTGCAATCACGTCCCCTACGACCTGAGCCCGGAGGCCGTCGCCTCCGTCGCGGCCGACGTCGCAGCTTCCGGGCTTCGCGTCCGTTCGGTCAACGGTGACGTCGGGGACCTCAACGCCGTGCTCGACGCCGCCGGCGAAACCGCCCGGCGGCGGCACCTCGACGCGCTCCTTACCCTCACGGCCAACATTGGGGCCCGGGCGCTGGTTCTTCCCTGCGGGGCCCTGAGCCACGAACCCGTCCGAAGCCTCGAGGAGGACCTGGACACGATCGCGGCCGAGCTGGCCAGCGCCGGGGAGCGCGCAGCGGAGTTCGGCGTCGAACTGTGGACCGAGTCCCTTCACTTCCTGCGATTCTGCTGGAACCTCGAGCGCGCCGAACAGCTGGCCCAACGCCTGGCGGGAACCGGCGTCGGCATCGTGATGGACTTCAGCCACATCGTCGCCGCCGGCGAGGACCCCCTCGAGTACCTCCGGCGCCACGAGGGCAGGATCGCCCACGTCCACCTGCGCGACGCGGCGCCGGGGAACATCAACCTCAGCATCAGCAACGGGCAGGCGGACTTTGCCGCGGGCCTCCGGGCCCTCGCCGCGCAGGGCTACAGCGGGCATTTCTCGCTGGAGCTCGAAACCCGGGACCTCGAGCACGACGAACGCCCTGCCGCGGCCGCCAAGGCGGCCAGCTTCATCACCGACCTCATCTGAACCGTCCCCAATAACTACCGAAACAGCAACAATCCCAAGGAGCACCATGAGCAACACCATCCAGCGCACAGCCGTCCTGACCGGAGCCACCTCGGACCGGGGAATCGGCATCACCACCGCGCGCCGCTACGCCAGCCAGGGCTGGGCCGTAGTCGTCCTGGACCTCGACGGCGAGAAGTCAGCGAAGGTCGCCACGGAGATCGGCAACGAATTCAACGTCCCCGCGTTCGGCCATGAGATCGACGTCGCCAGCGAGGAATCCGTCAACGCCGCCTACCGGGCCGTGGCGGCGGAAGTCCGCTCCGGAAACCTGCCCCCGGTCGGAGCCCTGGCCAACATTGCCGGCATCACCTCTCCGGTGCCGTTCCTGGAAACCACACTGGAGCTGTGGAACAAGGTCATGGCGGTGAACTCCACCGGGACGTACCTCGTGACGAAGGCCTTCCTGCCGGACATGATCACCAGCGGCTGGGGCCGGATCGTGAACATGTCCTCGGTCTCCGCCCAGCGCGGCGGCGGCGTCTTCGGCAAGGTCCCGTACTCGGCCGCCAAGGCCGCCATCCTCGGCTTCACCAAGGCCCTGGCCCGGGAGATCGGCAGCACGGGCGT
>JAODMS010000135.1 GCA_025464925.1 Arthrobacter sp. | reverse complement strand
TTCTGCGATTGTCAGGCCAAAGAAGCCCGACCCTACGATGACGAGGTCAGCGGTCACAAACTCTCCTGATTCGAATGCGGGCAGCCCAATGTTGCGCATTGTCTGCTGCTCTAGCCTACCCGAGGCGCAATCCGCGTCAGCGACCGCCCTCCCGCACGGGACCCCGGCGGCCTGCGCACGTTCCGGCGGGCTTCCGCGTGCACGGTGTTATCCACATCCGCCGATTTCCGGGGCGCGCGGCGCCCCCGCCGCCTCCTAGCGTGGAATGTAGGCGGCTCCGCCGGAAAGGATTTCCCCGATGATGCTGCATTGCACGCTGGTAGCGGCACCGGGCTCTGCGTTCGCAGGGGAGCCGATCGAGCTGGCCGTCGATGCGCCCGCGGACTGCGCCGGCGCGGACCTTCAAGCTGCCCTGGCCCGGCGCTTCGGAACGGGCGAACTGTCCCTCCGAGGCGCCCCGGTCGCCGTCATGACCGTCGGCGAGTCTCCCCTCGTTCAGGGAGCCGTTCTGGTCGACGGCCTCCCCGCAGCAGCCCACCGGGTCGGGACCGGACAGCCGGAGCCGCCCCCGCTCATCCTTGCCGTCCACAGCGGACCCGGCGCAGGCACGATCGTCGCCTTGCGGCGCGGACGATTCCGGATCGGGCGCAGCGGAACGGAAATCCTCCTCGCCGATGCTGACCTTTCCCGGGAACACGCCCGGCTGGACGTATCGGACTCGAGGGTCACCATCCTGGACCTCGACAGCGCCAACGGAACCACCGTCGACGGCAGGAAAGTGCGGGAGTCGGCGGTGACAACCGGTTCCTTGATCCGTTGCGGCAACTCGACAATGTCCGTCATTTTCGGCGGTGCCTTTGTAGCTACCGGCGGCGCAGAGCTCCAACTTGTGTCGGCGGGATCCGGCGTCACTGAGCCGCTTGTGGTCCACAACGCCGCCCCGAGCAGCAACCGGGCAGCCTTGGTCCTGACCGGCGCCCTGCCGGTGGTGGCCGGAGTGGGCCTGGCGCTTGTGACGGGAATGTGGATGTTCCTGGCCTTTACCGCCGTTTCTGCAGTCTCCGTCCTCGTTCCGCTCGCGTCCGGCCGGCGTCAACGCCGGGAGCTCAGGGCCGCCGTCGCAGCAGCGGTGCAGGAGGACGCGAGACGACGACGGCGGTCAGCACCGTCCGCCGCGGACCTTTACCGTCTGGGCGCTGGCGCGGAACCGGGCCGGCCGCAACCCCCAAGCCAATCGGAGCCGGTATGGCTCAGGCTCGGGTTGGCAGAACAAACGGCGAACATCCGGCTGGAACCGGCTGAGCCAAGGTTCCGGCCCCCCTCACTCGGCCCGATGCCTCTAACACTGGACCCCTCCGCCAGTGTTACAACCGTCCGTGGCCCGGGGCCCGTTGTGGCCGGGCTGGTCCGCTCCGTCGTCATGCAGCTCGCCGGCTACCCGCTCGGCCACCGCACCCGGGTCCTGATTCATGGCACTCCGGAGGCTCTACCCCTCGCCTCCCGGTTCCTTCCCGGCGTGACGCTGTCGGGAAACGGGGCTGCCACGGCTGCCCGGTTGATCGCTGGTCCGGGTGCGGGATACGACTACGGGCTGTTGATCATCCTGGATAGCACCGACGCGCTCCTGGGCACGCCGGCTCCGGGGGCGGCTACCGGCAGCGCCCTGCTGCCTGCCCTGGCCACCGGCCACGGTTGGCGGGTGCTCGATTGCTCACCGGAGGCCGGTCCGGCGGCCTACCCGGGCCTTGTTCTGGGCGGGCGCACGGCTCTGCTCACGGACGGCTCCGAGGAGACTGACTTTGTTCCTGACCTGGTTCCCCTTCCGATCTTCGACCGCTACTGCCGCCGGTTGGGTGCCGCTGGATGTGCGAGCAAAGCGTCTCCGGCGGTCATTCCCAGCGTCTGCGGCCTGGGGGACGTCCTTCCGCTCACGGCGGCGGACATTTCCCGGCGTTGGTCCCGGGTCCGGCCCGGGCCTGGGCTGCCTGTTCCCGTCGGCACCGGCTGCTCCGGACCGTTCCTGGTGGATCTCCAGGCAGACGGTCCCCACTTCCTGGTTGCCGGCACCACGGGGTCCGGAAAGTCGCAGTTCCTGCGGACACTCGCAGCAGGCCTGGCGGCCAGCTATCCACCGGACCGCGTCAATCTGCTGTTCGTGGATTTCAAAGGCGGCTCCGGTCTGGGACCCCTGTCCGGGCTGCCGCACTGCGTCGGCCTGCTGACGGACCTGGGCGCGAATGAAGTGGAACGTGCTTTGGTCTCATTGCGGGCGGAAGTGCGTCGCAGGGAGAAGCTGCTCGCCGCGGCACAGGTCTGTGATCTCACGGCGTACGAGTCGCTGGATTCGCGGGTCCCTTCCCTGCCCCACCTGATACTGGTCATTGACGAGTTCAGGATGCTGGTGGAGGAAGCGCCGGGAGCACTGTCGGAGCTCATGAGAGTTGCCGCCATCGGCCGCTCACTGGGGATCCACCTCATCATGGCGACGCAGCGCCCGCAGGGAGCGCTGACACCGGATATCCGGGCCAATGTCACCAGCTGTGTCGCCCTGCGGGTCCAGTCCGACATGGAATCGATCGACATTCTGAATTCCAAGCTCGCTGCGGGCATCCCCATAACGAGTCCAGGCCGCGCCTTCCTGGCCCGGGGAACCGAAGCGCCGGAGGAATTCCAGACGGCAGCACTCACCCCCCGGGTGTCCGCTCAGATCCCCAGCGTCACCGTGCTGGCTGTCAGGGATGTCCTCACACGCGCGCCTGCCGACGCCGGCTCCGGCACCGCCGGCGGAACCGAGGCTGCCCTGACGCCGGAGCAGGCGGCGGCGCCCCTTGTCGACGTGACGTCGCGGCTGTGGGCGGCCCTGGGCCGCGACCTGCCCCGCCGCCCGGTGGCTGCCCCGCTCCCCGCGCCGCTCCCGTATCCAGCGGGGGATGCTCCGGGCGGCGCACCGCTCGGCAGCGGCTCCGCAAGTGAGGCCGGGGACGGCGGCACGGTCCGGCTCGGACGGGTGGATCTGCCGGAACAGCAACGCGTCGCCGAGCTGCGCTGGCTACCGGCCGAACACGGGCACCTTGGACTGGTCGGCGGCACCGCTGGCAGCGGCGACCGCGCCGTAGCGCTGGCCGTGGACCAGCTGCTGACCGGGGAGGAAGAGTTCCACCTCTATATCCTGGACGCCGCGGGCTCCTTCGATGCCGCGACAACGTCGCCGCGCGTCGGTGCCGTGGTGGGCCTGCACGAACTCCGCCGCGCCGTCAGGGTGCTGGAACGCATTGCGGCGGAAGTGACCTGGAGGTTGAGCGCGCCCGCGCTCAAGGAAACCCCGCGCCTGGTCCTGGTGCTCAGCGGCTGGGGATCCTGGGTGTCGGCGTTCCGGTCCTGCCCGTTGGCGTGGGCCGAGGATCTCGTCCAGGACATTGTCCGCGACGGTGCGAAGGCCGGAATCACGGTGGTTGTCTCCGGCGAACGCGAGCTGGTGACCTCGAGATTCTTCGCCAGCCTTCCAAACCGCGTTTTCTTTCCCGCCGGGTCGACCGAGGAGGCACGGCTTGCGTGGCCGAGACTGCCTGCTGTGGAGGCAAAGCCCGGCCGTGTGGCCGTTTTCGGCACCTTTGTGGAGAGCCCCTCGTCGGACGGCCACATCGGCCAGCTCTTCGAACTGCCTCCCCCGGCCGAACGGCGGAGCGGGGCGGTGCGCTGGAGACCTTTCAGGGTGGATGCACTACCCGTACTCGTGACCGTGTCCGAAGTACTTGCCGGGTTCGGCTTCACCCGTCCGGGTGCACGTCCTTCCGGGCTGCGCGCAGACGCACCGGTGGCAACGCTGGCAGCGGCACGTCCTCCAATGCCGTCCCCCGGCTCCCTGTGCATCGGAGTCGGCGGAGACGAACTCCGGCCATTCACAGTTCCCGTCCCGGCCGGCTGTGTGCTGGCCGTGCTGGGCGGTCCCGCTTCCGGTAAGAGCTCTTTGCTGGCCGCCCTTCCCGGCCTCAATCCCTCTGCCGGCGGCTGGCTGGTGCCCGGACCGGGGACAGATCCTGAGCAATACTGGTCCGAAGCGCACGCCAGTGCCGTCGCTGGCACCCTTGACCGGAACGCGACAGCATTGGTGGACGATATCGACCTTCGGTCCACGGAAACCAACGCCCGGCTTTTTGGCCTTAACAGCCTCGGTTGGTCAATGATCATGACTGCCGGCTTCGGCCCGGCCTTCCACCAGAAGGTGCCCCTCGCGCTCAACGCGCGCAGCCAGGGACGGGGCATCCTGCTTCGTCCACGTAGCCTTCTGGACGGCGAGCTATTCGGCGTCCGGTTCGAGCTGGAGCACGGGCCTCCGCCTGGACGAGCCGTGGTGATCCTTGACGGGCGGGCAGCAGCCGTTCAGCTGGCTTGGGACCAGGCGGAGGCCCCGGCGTCGTGAGACTGCCGGCAGAGGAGGGCCTGTTGTGGAGTACCGGCCATTACAGGGCAGCCGGGGCGCCGCCCGGCCTGGAAGCGAAAGCAACAACGCGCTTGTCGAACAGCAGGACGATTCCGGTGACGGCCGGCAACAGCATCGCCAGGCCGGCGAACGGGTAACCACCGGTCAGGGTCGGGAAACCTATGGTGAGTACGAAGAGCTGGGCCACCAGGGCGCCGGCCCGGGGCCAGCGGTAGCCGCGGAACAAAAAGCGCGCCACAGCGAAGAGCCAGGCGGAAAAGGCCAGCAGCAAACCCAGGGTAAAGACAGCGCCCCAGAACGAGAGCACCGGCGACCCGGTCAGTAGCTGGGTTCCGTACCAGGCCGCCGCCAGTAAAAGGGCAGTTGCCTCAAGCGCCACAATGATGACGATGACGAGTACGCCCGCCGGCCTCGCGGTCCCGGCGGCTTTGTCCGCGGGCACCCCTGCAGGTCCACGGGCGGGATCCTCGGCAGGATCGGGGGAGTCCACGGGAGGTCTTGACACACTGGCACAGTACCGGACATAGTCGACTAAGTGTGAGGAAGCCACCAGTCAATGTGACGTATCGCTCATGATTCCGAGGCAATTCGAAGCCTATTACCCCTTGTTTACGCAGCCTTAACATGACACGCTTAATTCAGATGACCGAGGGGGCCCCAGAGGGCCCCTTTCTTATGAAGCCCCTAGTGAATAATTTCACAAAGGTGGTTTTAACGAGTTCCCTCGAATGGAGTGACTGATCAGCATGGATTGGCGTAACCGCGCAGCGTGTCTTGACAAGGACCCGGAGCTGTTTTTCCCCGTAGGCAACACCGGGCCGGCCCTCCTGCAGATCGAGGAAGCCAAAAGCGTCTGCCGGCGGTGCCCCGTCATTGACACCTGCCTGCAGTGGGCCCTGGAATCCGGCCAGGACGCGGGCGTCTGGGGCGGCATGAGCGAGGACGAGCGCCGGGCCTTGAAGCGCCGTGCAGCACGGGCCCGCCGCGCCTCCTGATTCTTCGCCGCATGGCGCGCGCCGTCTCCGGGCGCCGCGAAGCAATGGCCGCAGACCTCCTGGTCCGCGGCCATTGCCCGTTTAACCGCTCAGCGCGGCCTGCCCGGGGCGGCGTCGGTGCGCCTTCAGCGCGTGGCCAGGCTCAGCACGATCTGGACTGCGGTGCCGCCGCCCTCCCGGGCCTTCCATTGGATCGTCCCGCCGAGCTCGCTGGTGACAAGGGTGCGGACGATCTGCAGGCCCAGCCCCTCCACGTAGGGCGTTGCGGGGAGGCCCACGCCGTCGTCCTCCACTGTCACGGTGAGCAATTCCTCCCCGTCCTCGCTTTCGGAGCGGTCCGCGATCAGCCGGACGGTGCCGGTTCGCCCTTCCAGCCCGTGTTCGACGGCGTTGGTCACCAGCTCGTTGATGACCAGGGCCAGCGGTGTGGCGAAGTCGCTCGGCAAGTCACCGAACAGTCCCGAGCGCTGGGTCTTGACCTGCTGCGACGGCGAGGCGACTTCGGCCGACAAGCGGAACTGCCTCCCGATGAGTTCATCGAAGTCGACGCTCTGGGTCAGCCCCTGGGATAGCGTTTCGTGCACCAGCGCAATGGTCGCGACCCGCCGCATGGCCTGTTCGAGCCCCTGCTTGGCCTCATCGCTGACCATGCGTCGCGACTGCATCCGCAACAGCGCCGCCACGGTCTGCAGGTTGTTCTTCACCCGGTGGTGGATCTCGCGGATCGTGGCGTCCTTCGTGACGAGTTCCATCTCCCGCCGCCGGAGCTCGGAGACGTCGCGGCAGAGGACCAGTGCGCCGAACCGCTGCTGTTCATCGCGCAGAGGGATCGCCCGCAGGGAGAGACTGACACCGCGGGATTCGATTTCGCTGCGCCACGGCATGCGGCCGGTGACCACCAGCGGCAGTGTTTCGTCGACCAGACGCCGGTCCCTGAGGAGACCGGCGGTCACTTCGGCCAGGGACCGGCCTTCGAGGGATTCACCGTCGCCAAGGCGGCGGAAGGCGGAAACGCCGTTCGGGCTGGCATACTGCACGATTCCCTCGGCGTCGAGCCTGATCAGGCCGTCACCCACCCGGGGGGCACCGCGGCGCGATCCTGTGGGCGAGGCGAAGTCGGGCCACAGGCCAAGCGTGCCCATGCGCAACAGGTCGTAGGCGCACTGCCGGTAGGTGAGCTCCAGCCGGGACGGCATCCGGGAGCTGGAGAGGTCCATGTGGGAGGTCACGACGGCAAGGGTCCGGCCGTTGCGGACCATCGGGACGGCCTCGACCCGGAGGGGCGTATCGCTGTTCCAGTTGGTCTCGTTGGAGCGCTCGATCGTGCGGCTGTCCCAGGCCTTGTCGACCAGCGGCAACAGGTCCGACCTGATCCCCTCCCCCACAAAGTCGGCATGGAACACCGTATGCGAGGTGGAGGGGCGGACGTGGGCGAGCGCCACGTAGCCCAATTCGGGATGCGGAAACCACAGCGCCAGGTCGGCGAAGGCAAGGTCCGCGACCATCTGCCAGTCACCGACCAGGAGGTGCAGCCACTCGGCATCCCCCGGCCCGAAATCAGCATGCTCCCTGATAGGGTCCGTAAAGATTGCCACAGCACCTCCATTTGCAACGCGGGAGCGGGGGACCGCCTCAGCGTCGAACGATTGACCTCAAGAGCCTCAATGCTACCGACAGCGAGGCCATGTCGTCCGCTTCGAGGGCGTTGACCTCATCGAACATGCTCTGGGCCCGGCTCAGCTGCTCCACGTTCTGGCTTTCCCAGAGCGTCAGCCTCTCTTCCGCGGGAGTTCCCGGCGGCGTGGTCTCCAGCACGGCCGTCGTCATGTCCGAGACGGTGGAGTACAGGTCATCGCGGAGGGCCGCCCGGGCCAGGGCCTGCCAGCGGTCCTGCCTGGGCAGCTTCGTGATGCGTTCCAGCAGGGAATCGGCGTGGAAGCGGTTGAACACCGTGTAGTAGACGTGGGCGATGGCTTCCACCGGCTCGGGGCTCACATGGACGATCTTGGCGATGTCCAGGAGCACGAAGCTCTCGAACAGCTCCGCCCAGCGGTGTGCCAAATCTTCCGGCAGTCCCCAGCTTCTGGCCTTCTCGAGCCAGCCGGCCACCCGGGCGCGGTCGTCGCCGCGCAGGTAGTCCAGCAGCCGGGACCGCATGGGGTCCATCAGCGGCTTGAACTCCGCCACGATTTCGGCAATCGGCCGGGAGGTGTTTCCCTGGCCGAGGACCCACCGCACGGCGCGGTCCAGGAGCCGGCGGATGTCCAGGTGGACGGTGCTCCAGTGTTCGGTCGGGAAGGAAGCCGGCAGTTCGTTGAGTTCCGCGACCATGACGTTCAGCTCATAGAGCTCGCGGAGCGCGACGAACGCCTTGGCCACGGCGGCCTCCGGGGCCGAAGTCTCCTCCATGGCCCGGAACGCGAAGGTAATCCCGCCCAGGTTGATCATGTCGTTTGCCACCACGGTCGCGATGATTTCCCGGCGCAGCGGATGGGTGTCCAGTTCCGTGTCGAACCTTTCACGCAGCTGCTTCGGGAAGTAAGCCCGCAGGGTCTGCCGGAACCAGGGATCGTCGGCGAGGTCGCTGTCCCGCAGCGCGGTGGCAAGTTCGATCTTGGCGTAGGCCGCCAGGACGGAAAGCTCCGGCGAGGTGAGTCCCTGGCCCTGCTCCAGGCGCTCGCGCAGCGTCTCCGTCGTGGGGAGGGCCTCCAGGTCGCGTTTCAGCCCGGCCGTTTTTTCCAGCCAGTCCATCAGCCGCTCGTAGCTGGGGCTCCATTCGGCCACCCGCATCCGGTCGTTAAGCAGCAGGATGTTCTGGTCGACGTTGTCCTCAAGGACCAGCCGGCCGACTTCGTCGGTCATCGACGCCAGGAACTCCGCCCGTTCGGCGGGATCAAGCTTGCCCGCCGCCACCATCCGGTCGACGAAGATCTTGATGTTGACCTCGTGGTCGGAGCAGTCCACCCCGGCAGAGTTGTCGATGGCGTCGGTGTTGAGGATGACGCCCTGCAGCGCGGCCTCGATGCGTCCGCGCTGGGTCATGCCCAGGTTGCCGCCTTCGCCGACCACCTTCACGCGGAGGTGACGCCCGTCGACGCGGATGGCATCGTTGGCTTTGTCGCCGACCTCGGCGTTGGTTTCCGTGCTGGCTTTGACGTAGGTGCCGATGCCGCCGTTGTAGAGCAGGTCGGCCGGCGCCAGGAGAATCGCCCGCAGGAGTTCCGGCGGGCTCAGCTGCGTCGTGCCTGCCGGCAGTCCCAGCGCGGCCCTGACCTGCGCCGAGACGGGAATGGATTTGGCCTGGCGCGGGTAGACACCCCCGCCTTCGCTGATCAGTGACTTGTCGTAGTCGTCCCAGGAGGACCGGGGCAGCTCAAAGAGCCGCTGGCGCTCCGCGAAGGAAACGGCCTCGTCCGGAGTGGGATCGAGGAAGATGTGCCGGTGGTCGAAGGCAGCCAGCAGGCGGATGTGCTGCGAGAGAAGCATGCCGTTCCCGAAGACGTCGCCGGACATGTCGCCGACGCCCACGACGGTGAACGGTTCGGACTGCGTGTCCAGGTCCAGCTCGCTGAAGTGGCGCTTGACCGATTCCCAGGCGCCGCGGGCGGTGATGCCCATGGCCTTGTGGTCATAGCCCACCGAGCCTCCGGAGGCGAAGGCGTCGCCGAGCCAGAAGCCGTATTCCGCGGCCAGCCCGTTGGCGATGTCGGAGAACGACGCCGTCCCCTTGTCGGCCGCGACCACGAGGTAGGAATCGTCGCCGTCGTGCCGGACGACGTCGGACGGCGGCACGACCGTTTCACCGTCCGGCGTGGTGATGAGGTTGTCCGTGATGTCCAGGAGTCCGCGGATGAACGTCTTGTAGCTCTCGATTCCCTCTGTCATCCAGGCGCTCCGGTCGGATGCCGGGTTCGGCAGCTGCTTGGCGTAGAAGCCGCCCTTGGCTCCGGTGGGCACGATAACTGCGTTCTTGACCGTCTGGGCCTTGACGAGGCCGAGGATTTCGGTGCGGAAGTCTTCCCGCCGGTCCGACCATCGCAGTCCCCCGCGGGCCACCTTGCCGAAGCGCAGATGCACGCCTTCGACCCGGGGGGAGTAGACCCAGATCTCGAACACGGGCCTGGGGAAGGGCAGCCCCTCAATGGCGGCAGGATTCAGCTTGAAGCTGAGGTGTGTCTTGTCCTGGAAGTAGTTGGTCCGCAGCGTTGCCTGGATCAGGTTCCTGAAAGTCCGCAGCACCCGGTCGGCGTCGAGTGTGGCGACCTGTTCGATGGTTAAGTCCAGCTCGGCGCGGACCTCGTCCTGCCTGCGCTGGCGGTCGGCACCGCTGAGCGCCGGATCGAAACGCGCCGCGAACAGCGCCACCAGCGCCCGGGTCACGTCGGAATTCGCCAGCAGGGTGTCCGACATGAACTCGAGCGAGTTGGTGTTCCCCATCTGGCGCATGTACTTGGCGTAGCTGCGCAGCACGACGACCTGGCGCCAGTGCATCCCTTCGCGCAGCACCAACCGGTCGAAACTGTCCGATTCCACCACCCCGGAAACGGCTGCCCCGAAGGACTCCGCGAGCAGCTGGCCCGTGGTCTGGGGATCCACCCCGGCCGGATACTTTAGTCCGAGGTCGTAGAGGAAGAAGTCACGGCCATCCGCTGTTTCGATTTCGAACGGGCGTTCGTCCAGTACCTCGAGCCCGAGGTTGTGGAAGTACGGCAGGATCTGGCTCAGGCTCTTGGGGTCCAGCATGTAGAGCTTGACGCGCGCGTTTTCCTCCAGCGTGGCGCCGGCACCTTCCGGAAGGTACACATGGACGCCGGGCATTTCTTTGACGTCCTCCCCCGCCCGTTCGGCCGCCGCGCCGTATTTCTCGAAGCGGGCGATGTCTTCCAGCGCGTCTTCCACCTCGTAGTCGACGCGGTAGCTCGCAGGAAAGGCTTCCGCCCAGATGGTGGCCAGTTCCTTGGCGCCGTCGGCGCTGTCATCCGCGGCCCGCGCGTGCAGGACCTCGACAATGCCCTCGCTCCAGGACCGTGCCGCCCGGACCAGCCTCTTCTCCAGCTCGTCACTGTTGATGCTGCTGACGTCGGCGTCCTTGGGCAGCCGGATCCGGAAGAACAGCCGCGCGAGCGCAGATTCGGTCATCCGCGCCTCGTAGTCGATGGACACGGCGTCGAAGGTCTCCCGCAGTTCCTGTTCAATGCGCAGGCGCACATTCGTGGTGTAACGGTCACGCGGAAGATACACCACGGCGGACATGAACCTGCCGTAGATGTCCGGCCTGAGGAACAGCCGTGTCCGGCGGCGTTCCTGCAGCCGCTGGATGCCGGTGGCGGTGGCGGCAAGGTCGGGGATCTCGATCTGGAAGAGCTCATCGCGGGGATAGGTTTCGAGGATTCCCAGCAGGTCCTTGCCCGAGTGTGAATCCGGCGGGAAACCCGCCGCGCCCAGCACGGCGGCGACCTTCTCCCGGACGACGGGAATGTTCCGGACGGATCCGGCGTAGGCGCTCGTGGCGAAAAGGCCGATGAAGCGGCGCTCGCCGTTGACGTTGCCGGCCGCGTCGAAGCTCTTGACCCCAATGTAGTCCAGGTATGCCGGGCGGTGCACTGTGGAGCGGGAGTTGGCCTTCGTGATCACGAGCGCACGCTTTTCACGCGCTTTCTTTCTGCCGGCCTCGGTGAGGTGCTGCACCTGGCGCGTGTCGGTGCCGCCGCGGAGCAGGCCGAGCCCGCTCTCTTCCCGCAGGACCAGCACGTCCTCTCCGGATTCGTTCTTGAGGTCGTATTCGCGGTAGCCGAGGAAGGTGAAGTTCCCGTCGTCCAGCCAGCGGAGCAGCTCCTGGGCCTGCCGCAGTTCGGCGATCTGGGCCGGATTGGCGACCTTGTCCAAACCGGCGGCGATTTCCAGCGCCTTGGTGCGCATCTTCGGCCAGTCCTCGATGGCGGCGCGGACGTCTCCCAGCACCCGGCCGATGCCCTCGACAAGCTCGGCGCGCTTTTCGTCGTCAACCAGGTCGATCTCGACGGCGATCCAGGATTCCATATGGGAGGAGCTGTCCCCCGGGGCGAGCAGGTGGGACAGATTCGGCATCGCGGCCGTATCCCCGCTGGAGAAGCCCAGATGGGACGGGACGCGGGAAACCTTCACCGGCTCACCAGTCTCATTGTTGCGGGCCACCACGAAAAGTGGGTGCAGCACCAAGTGGATCGGGGCGTTCTGCCGCACCAGTTCAGCATTGACGGAGTCGACCAGGAAGGGCATGTCGTCGGTAATGATGTAGACGACGCTGCAGTCGGCCTCATCGAGAATGGCGATGTTGGCGACCCCGGGGAGCCGCTTGGCGGCCAGCTGGAGATGCGTTCCGGCTCTCGCGGCCAGGGTTTCCGGGGCGTAGCCCCGGGAGTCCTCTTCCGCGAGATGCTCGTAGTAATCCCCGAGGTAGTTCTCACCGGTACCGATCGAAACGGGCTGATCCTCCACGCTGGACCCAGACGACATCGACAAACGCCTCCATCAAGAAGTTCATGGCCGCATCTTTGCGGCCCTTAAGTTGACCCTAGCCCTTTGCCCGGCGCTTCGCTGTGGAAGAAAAGACAGAGGCCTTGGAGTTCCGCTGGGCAGATGCACAAACCAGATTGGCGATTGCCCTCCGGAGCTCGGATTCGGGGGCGCTCTCCAGCAACAGTGAACCGGAGAGCAACGCCGCATCACTGGCGGCCGGGTCGGCCGGAAGGAACGCTGAAAGCGCCGGTCCCGGACCGTAACGTTCCCAGGCTTCCCGCAGCTGCCGCTCCGGGGAACGTCCCACGGCTGCGGCCCGGACCTTGTTCATCACCACCTTTGGCGAAGCATGCGGGACGGCGTTCTCCAGTTCGGCCAGGCCCCGCACCAGCCGGGGTACACCGATCGAGTCGGCAGCCCCGATGGCAAAGATGGTGTCCGCCAGTTCCAGGGTCCGCAGCGTCGCTGCGTTCCGGCGCGGCCCCATCGTGTCAAAACCCAGCTCATCGGCCTCCAGGCAGAAACCGGTGTCCACCACCGTAACCTCGGCCATCTCCCTCGACCGCTCCAGCACCAGGGAAAGCGCCGCACTGCGGAGTTCCGTCCACCGGTCCGCGCGCGTGATTCCTGTGAGGACCCGGAACGTGCCGGACCGGCTCGCCACGGGGGTCGCGATCCGCAGCAGGGCATCGGCGTCGAGCAGTCCCTGATCCGCCAACCGGCAGGCCTGCGCCAGTCCGGCCGCTTCATCCAGCAGGCCGAGCGTGGCGGCCACGCTGGCCCCGTAGCTGTCAGCGTCGACGAGCAGCACGGATTTGCCTTCCGCAGCCAGTTCCCCGGCGATATTGGCGGCCACCAGGGTCCTACCGGGCGACCCGGCGGGCCCCCAGACCGCAATGACCTGCCCCTTCCCGGCGGAAGCCGGAGCGCCGCCGGGGCCGCCGCCCGATGCCCGAAGCTCAGGCCCGGCATCCGCAAGGAAGCTGTCCGCGGCAGGCCGGGGCCAGGGCCCGGCTCCGCTCAGCTGCGCCACCGCCCCGGTGATGCGGGCGGCAAGGGTGGCCGCATCCACCGCGTGCCACTCCGCGGCCACGCCAATCCCCTGCAGCCGTGCCATTTCCTCTGGGCTGTCGGTCAGCGCCAGAACAGCGACTCCGACGGCGGACAACCGGTCCACGAGCGACGCCGTCAGCTCCCCGCTGCCCTCAGCCACGACGGCAGCGCGGGCCAGCCCGCTCTGGCAGGCTGCGAGCAGTTCCGCGAGTTCACTGCACCTTCGGACGACTGATACCGGACCGTGGAGGCGCTCCAGTCCACCGACCAGATCGTCGCGGGAACGACCGACTGTCACCACCGGAATGCTCATCGGAACGTACCACCCGGATTCCAGACGACGGATATTTTTGCCTTGTTGGCCTGCGCTCCCAACAGCTTCGGCATCTGCTCGTCCGGAACAAGAACCATCACGACGGTGGACCGTGTGGAGCCGAGGGCGGTGCTGCCGGCGGTGAGTTGCGCGATCTCAGCGCCCGGCAGCAGCAGCGTCGGCTCACTGAAGCCATTACGGGCATCCGGTAGCGCCACCCAGACATCCACCCGCGTGCCCGCCGCGGCTTGGGTGGGCAGGCTCTCTTCAATCGTGACGGCCACCGGTTTGCGGTCCAGCGCGTCGAGGTGTCCCAGGCTCTCGCGGGGCAGCAACTGGTCCTTGCCGATCCGCTGGAGGGCCACCAGCCCGTCGACCAGTCCGGTGTCCGGAGTGAGGTAACGCTGCTCCACGTCACCGAGACGGACCTTGACCCGATGCAGCTTGTCAGCGGTGAGCGTCTCGCCGACGGCGATCGGATCCCGCGCCGCATATGCCTCGGTGGTTTGGTCGGCGGCGCCCACGAGCGAGATGACGCCCACCACCGAAGCCAGGACCAGCAGGATTCCGACGAGCAGCCGGGGGTCCTTCCAGGACGGCTTCTTCAGACGCGCCCCGCCGGCTGCCGTGGTGCCACTCATATGCGCCCTGGTCCCCCCGTAGTCGCCGCCCGGGCTTACGGTGCCGGACACCATCA
Organism: Arthrobacter sp.; assembly: GCA_025464925.1. The sequence continues at coordinate 3,421 of JAODMS010000135.1, read as the reverse complement.
TTGTTCCGCCCGAAAGCCCCGACGGGAAGATGCAGGAACAAACACTTCCAAATTGTGGATAACGGCACCGGCTGGGCCCAACGGTGGCAAAATGGTGTCATGCCCCGATTCCTGACCCTCGCAGACGTCGCCGAACAGCTCCAGATCAATTCTCCCGCCGCCTATGCTCTTGTACGGAGCGGGGAACTGAAGGCCATCCAGGTGGGTGGGCGCGGCCAGTGGCGCATTGAGGAAAAGATGCTCGAACAATACATCGAGGAGCGCTACGCCGAGGCAAGCCGAATGATCGAAGAGGCCAAGTCCAAGTCCGTCTAGGACTGCACACGGGCGCCGCCGACCGATCCCGGCTTCTTCCTGGGGCCGGAACGGACTAGCCGTTGGCGGACCGGGCGGACCTGAGGGCTGCCAGGGCCTGGAATGGAATGGTCGCCACCGGGCAGGCAGCGACCGCGCGCCGGGCCTCATCCTCCTGCGTCACGGCCAGGTCCAGGAAATCCCGTCCGACCCTGTCGATGACGCCACGGAGCGTCGATTCCGACGACCCCCGCGAGACCACGACGGCCAGACTGGCCCGGCTCCTGGCCAGTCCGCGCAGGGCACTGGCCAGGCCGAGCCGTTGACGGACCGGAGAAGGCTCCGGCACCGCCAGCCGGGCCAGACCGAAATACTGCGTCACCGCCGCATAGGGAATGAGCAGCTGGTGCCGCGGTTCGTTGAGCACCAGCAATTGGCTACCGGCATGGCTCAACGATCCCTCGAACATGGATCCGGACCCGAGGTGGACGCGGATCCCGAGCCCCAAAGACCCACGAAGCCTGTCGGCAAGTTCCACCTCGGCGGCATCCACCCGCGCCCGCTCCGCGATTTCCACCTCAAGATCCAGCCGCTCACTCGCAGCCAGCTGTGCCTCCATGTCTTCAAACAGGGCATCCCAACGCATGGCGTCAGCGTAGGCGTGCGCGGCGGGGCGGTCAATCCACACGGTCAGGGGCATCGCTAGACAAAATGAATCATTTGGGCTCACACTGGCTTTTAGTTGATTAAACAGATTCAAATGATATCAAACAGCATCTAGTTCTGTTGGAGGCTTTGGCGATGGACACGACGCAACGCCGGCAAGCTGCACCCCGCTGCCACGTGGGGGCGGACGCAGCGATGGCCACAGTGATCCTGCTGCTGGGAACCTTTCTTGCGGCTACGGGAGACAACCTTCTGCAGCGCTGGCGTTCCGCCTCGGGACGCCAGCAGTCTCTTTCGTTCGAGGACCAGCTCGGGATAGCGGCGAACACTGTGGGCCTTACCGTCGTCACTTGGTGGGCGATGTCCCTGGCGATGGCTGTCGCAGCGGCGCTGCTGGAGCGCAGAGGCAGCTCACTGGCAGCAGCGGCCGCCGGAAGGTTCAGCCCCGCCTTTATGCGCCGGCTGGCCTTGGCCGCCTTAGGACTCCAGCTCGTCACCGCCCCGCTGGCCAGCGCAGCCACCCCGCCCGCCGTACCCGGCGCCGGCGGGTCCTCGCAGGCAGCGGTTTCGGCGGCGTGGACCCCAACGGCGGAGGCCTCCCTTCCGGGATCCAGGAACCCGCCGGGCGCCGGGCCGGCCGCTTCGCTCCCGGCACCCCCACCGCCGCCCGCACCGGTTGGCGACCGCGGGGCCGGACTGGATCCGCGGTGGAAGCCGTCCGGCCCGGTCGTGGAGCCCGGACCGCTCGCGGCCCGCCAGCTGCGGACCCAGGAGCCGGCAGCGGAGCGCGGCGAGTTGATTGTCCGCGCCGGGGATTCGCTGTGGAGCCTTTCCGCCGCGGAACTGGGCCCGTTCGCCTCAGACGTCGACATCGCCAGGGAGTGGCCCCGGCTCTACCGGGCCAACCGTGCAGTCATCGGAGAGAACCCCGACATCTTGTTCCCGGGGCAGGTTCTCCGGCTGCCGCCGGGCCCCTGACAGCGCCGGACGGCGCCGCCCGTGCCCGGACAGCAGTACAGCAGCAGCCAGGAAGTGCAGTAGCAACGCAGGAATCCATCCCCCACCGCAAAGGAAGCACCATGAGCGCAATGCCCGGGACCGGCGCAGTTGCCGGCCCCGCTTCACAAGCCACGCCCCTCCGTCTGGTCCCCGCCCCAGGACCGGACGTCCGTCCCGGGCAGCCCTCCGCCGCGCGTCTGCACCCGCCGGACCGTGCCGGATCCGCCGGCTCTGCTTCCCTGCGCGTAGCGGATGAGTGCATCGAGATATGTGCGATCTGCCGGAGCACGGTACAGGCAGCCATCGAAGTCCTGTCGGGTACCCGGCCTGCGCAGCAGCTCGCCCGGCGCCTGGACCAGCACTGCCTTGCGGCCCTGCAGCACCGGGCGGCACTGACTCGCCGGGTAGCGTGCGGCAGCTCGCCGACCGCGGGGCGGCTGCACCGGAACCCTTCGGTCCGCTCGGTCCGGGCCTGCCGGGTGTCCGAGGACGTCTACGAGGCCAGCGCCGTCGTTGTCGATGATTTGCGCGTCCGAGCCGTCGCCCTGCGGCTGGAGCGCAACAAGCTTGCCTGGCGGATCACTGCGTTGGAGATCGGCTGAGTGGCCCGGCTGGGGGGCGGCTGAGCGAACCGCGAGGCTCATGAAAGGAGGTGCGAAACGAAGGAGGACCGGAACTACCGTTCCGGTCCTCCTTCGTTTCGTCCAAGCTAGGGGACGGTGTCAGGCGCGGTTCAGCGCCGCTTCTTCTTGCTGGCACGCCGGTTGGCGTCCTGCCCGGCGGACCTGGCCGGGTTGCCCGAGCGTCCGGAACTCTTGCTCTCGATGCGGGTCTGGGCCGCGCCGTCCTCGCCGGGGGCGGTGTACTGCAACTGGGCGGGCTTTTCCGGGGCCTGGAGCCCGGCAGCATGGATCTGCGGCACGTGGTGCTCCGTGTGCTGGCCCTCGGTGTCGGCCACGACAACGTCCTCGGCCGGCGACACCTCGACCTCCAGGTTGAACAGGAAACCGACGCTTTCCTCGCGGATGGCCTCCATCATGGCCTGGAACATGATGAATCCCTCGCGCTGGTACTCCACCAGGGGATCACGCTGGGCCATTGCCCGCAGCCCAATGCCTTCCTTTAAATAGTCCATCTCGTAGAGGTGTTCCTGCCACTTGCGTCCGATCACGGAGAGGACCACCCGGCGCTCGAGTTCGCGCATGCTCTCGGCGCCGATCGCCTCTTCCCTGGCCTGGTAGACCAGACGGGCATCGGACAGGATCTCTTCCTTGAGGAAATCAACGGTGATCCGTGACTTCCCGCCGGCTTCGTCGATCACGTCGTCAGCCGTGACGCTCACCGGATACAGCGTCTTGAGATTGGACCAGAGCAGGTTGAAGTCCCAATCATCGCCGGTGCCCTCGGCGGTGGCTTCCTCGATGAAGGCGTTGATGGTGTCTTCCAGGAAGAACTGGACCTT
>JAODMS010000097.1 GCA_025464925.1 Arthrobacter sp. | reverse complement strand
GGATGGTGCGGGCCTGGTCGGCCATGGCCCGGGTGATCGCCTGGCGGATCCACCAGGTGGCGTAGGTGGAGAACTTGAAGCCCTTGGTGTAGTCGAACTTCTCGACTGCACGGATCAGGCCCAGGTTTCCTTCCTGGATCAGGTCCAGGAACAGCATGCCGCGGCCGGTGTAGCGCTTGGCCAAAGAGACAACCAGGCGGAGGTTGGCTTCCAGCAGGTGGTTCTTGGCGCGCTTGCCGTCATGGATGACGAATTCGAGTTCACGCCTGAACTTCGGATCCATCGTCCCGTCGTCGGCGTTGATTTTCTCCTCGGCAAACAGCCCGGCCTCGATGCGCAGGGCCAGGTCCACTTCCTGCTCGGCGTTCAGCAGCGCGACCTTGCCGATCTGCTTCAGGTAGTCCTTGACCGGGTCGGCCGTGGCGCCGGCGGACATGACCTGCTGCACGGGGGCGTCATCGTCGTCGGCATCGGAGTAGACAAAACCGGTGCCGGTAGTGGCTGCGGCCTTGGCTGCAACCTCTTCGCCGTCTTCGCCGAGTTCAGCGGCGTCGGGGGTTGCCTCATCGAGGTCCTCATCGACGTCAGCATCATCGGAGTCGTCGTCGGAGCGACCGGGTTTGCCGGCGGCTTCTGCCGCGGCTTTAGCGCCGGGCTTAGGCCCGCGCTTCTTGGGCTCAGGCTTGGCGACTGCCGATGGGCTGTCGCCGTCCTCGGCGGAAGCTGCGTCTTTGACAGCCTTGTTGGCTGCACGCGTGGCGGCGCGCTTGGCGTTCGTCGCCGCCTTCTTATCCTCGGGGGACAATTCGGCCTGGTCGGCGGGTTCCTTCTTCGCGGAAGACGGGGTCACAGAAAACCTTTCTAGCGGCGGTCTGTGGAATCACCATGCGGGCAACACCACTATGACCCTGTCAAGTCCGTGTTTCACTTCAGGTGCGACCACAACCGGCAGGGCCACTAAGTAGAACTGCCGGGGAGGCCGTAATGTTCCCTGTTTCCAAGGTTCACCACACGCACTTGATACACGGACCCAACCGGGTCTCGGCAACCATTGTCTCACGGTTTTTGAAATCGGTGCTGTCCGGGCGACGGGCCGGCCACAATCGGCCCAATGTCAGCCCACGTCCGGGGCGAACTTCGGCCAGGCGGCGTCCCGCCTGGCCGCCCAGCCACAGAGCGTCCCCCGCCGGGCAAGTTCTGCCAGCAGTTCGGCCAGCCGGTATCCCGGACATTCCTGCGCTGCCTGCCGGAACAGTGCGTCGGCGAAGGAGCCCTTGCCCCGGCACCATTCGATCCAGCCCCGCGCCGTCAATGCGGCCGCCCGCGCCTCCCCGCCACCGTCCCCGCCCAGTTCCACCAGGATCCGCTCCAGCTTTGCCATCCGGCTCCAGTCCGGAACCGGCGGCGCCAAGCCGAGCAGGACGTCCCCGTAGCCCGGCGGCTCGTGGGGTCCGCTGACGCTGCCGGGTGCATCCCCGGGTGCGGTGTCCGCCGAGGAGGCGCCCGGCGGCGGCATCGGGCAGGACGGCGGCGCGGCAGGAGCGCGGGCGCCGCCGTCGAACACACCAAATTTTTCGGCGCCGTATTCGGCCGCGACCCGTCCGGCGGCCGCCATCACCAGCACGGCGTCCCGCCAGGCCTGCACGCACAGGGTGGCCCGCAGGTAGCCGGCGAGCCCGAGGGGAAGCTCCCGGGCCGGCCCGGATTCCGGGGCGGCCTGCAGGACCCGCCTCCAGACGTCCAGCACCTGCCGGAACTGCGCGCGGTCCCGCCGGCGTCCGGAGAACTCCTGCGACCAGTCCCGCTCGGCCTTGAGCGCAGCAGGATCCGGGAGCCGCGGAGACGGTCCAACGGCTGCGGTCCCGGGCGCGGCGCCTACCGTGCTGCCGCGGAAGACCATCTCGGCATTGAGCGGGCTGTTCCTGATCTGGTCGACGGGGCGCCCGGGCGGACAGCACGCAGGGTCACCGCAGTGGGCGTTCCGCAGTGGGCGTTCCGCCAGAATTCGGCCCCGATGATCCAGGCGTCCCGCAAGGGCATGCCCGACTCCGTCAGGGCGAGCTCCAACTCCGCCAGGAGCTCCGCCCAGGGGGCACCGTCTTCGTCGCTGCCGGTGAAGAGCGCCAGCAGGGAACCGTCCGCCTCCTCGTCGGCCTCGAGGTAGGACACCACCATGCGGGCGAAACCGGCAAGGCCCGGGCCGCCGGCCACCCTGGCGGCCCCGGGCAGGTCAACCCGTAAGGTGGCGCCAAGCCGTTTGCCCTGCAGGGTCAGGGCCACAAGGCTCTTGTCCGGCCAGTAGCCCAGTGAATGTGGGATGAACCCGAGGATGTCTTCGGGGCCGGTGATCCGCAAATGATCGGGGGCTGTCATGTGGCCAGCTTTCCCGTCGCGGGACCGACGCGTCAGCCCCGGAAGGCACTATGTGGAAAAGCACAACGTCATCAGGGAGTGCGGCGGCGAACCGCGCTGAGCCTGCGCTGCCGCGCCAGAGCTGTGAGCAACGGCGGCACCACAACCCCCTGGACTTCGAGTTGCCGGCGGACTTTCCGCCGGGCGGCGAGGATCGCTCCTGCCCCGCCTGCCAGCAGCAGGAACTGCACACTCAAGGCGATGCGGAACGGATCGAGGGCATAAAGCTCCCCCCGGGAGTACCCGGCGACGAACAGCACGTCAAGCACGAGGCCGATCAGGAAGATGGCAACGAGCGAGGCGATAAAGCCGCCCACATTCACGATCCCGGTGGCCGTTCCGATCCGGTGGGCCGGGTTGAAGGTCCGCGCGAAGTCGAAGCCGATCATGGAGCCGGGCCCACCGATGGCCAGGATCGCGACCAGGGCGGCCAACAGCCACAACGGGGACCTGCCCGGCAGTAGCAGCACGGCCGCCCAGGCCGCGGCGGTGCCGGCCGAAATCAGCAGCACCATGGTGGACCGGCGCAGGGGGTGTCGGGAGACGAAGCTGCCCATCAGCGGTCCGGCAGCGATGGCCGCGGCCACATAGAGCGCCATCAGGGCCGAGACCGTGCCGGTATCGAGGCCCTGCGCAGAAATCAGGAAGGGGTAGCCCCAGGTCATCGCGAAGACGGTGCCGCTGAACTGGACCGTGAAGTGGCACCACAGCCCGAGCCGTGTCCCGGGCTCCCGCCACGCCTGGGCGAGCGCAACGCCGATGGCGCGCAGTCCCGGCGACTGTTCCGGCGGCGGATGTCCCGGCGGCAAATCCTGGAGCAGGACGAGCACCAGCACGACGGCGAGGCCGGACATTGCGGCCAGCGTCAGGAACGCAGGGGTCCAGCCGGCGGCGTGCAGGATCATGGCGAACGGCACGACGCTGAAGAGCTGACCCAGCTGCCCCGACATGCCCGTCAGCTGGGTCAGCAGCGGCACGCGGGCAGGGTCAAACCAAAGGGGGAGAAGCCGGATCACGGAGATGAAGGTCATGGCGTCGCCGGCTCCCACCAGGACGCGGCCCAGCACACCACCCGGAATGTTATCCGCGAAGGCCAGCTGGAGCTGCCCGAGCCCCATCAGCAGGGCACCGCCGGCAACCATAGCCCGGGAGCCGAAACGGTCCACCAGCACGCCCACCGGGATTTGCAGACCGGCGTAGACAAGAAGCTGCAGGACGGTGAAGAAGGAGACTTCAGCCGCGGTGGCAGAGAAGCGTTCGGTGGCTTCCAGCCCCACGACGCCAAAGGATGTGCGCTGACAGACCGCCACCAGGTATGCAAAGATCCCGATGATCCAGATCAGCCAGGCACGGGGTGAGGTCACTCCCCCATTATGCCCATCGTCACGACAAATGATATTTATTCGCCGGGTTCTTTACGGGCCAGGTACGCCTCGACGGCGGCACCGAGAGTATCCGCGCTGGGCAGCTGGTCGTTCTCGTCGGCCAGCAGGGACCGCCGTACGGTGCCTTCGGCGTTCTCGTCAAATCGGGTCTCCAGCCGGGACACCACCTGCTGGACCTCCTCCGAGGCATCGATCTGCTCGGCGATCTGGCGTCCCACCTCCCGGCCCGCCTCCCGCAGCCGGTCCGTCGGGAGCATGAGCGAGGTGGCCGCGCCGAGGTACTCCAGCCCGGCCACGGCAGCGCTCGGATACTCGGCCTCGGCGAGGTAGTGCGGAACGTGGATCACGTAGCCGGCAACGTGGCGGCCGGCCTCCACCAGCCGCAGCTCCAGGATGTGGCCCACCGCCGCGGGCACCTCAACGGTCGGCTTCCAGACCGAGATGCCCTCGATCAAATCCGGACGGTTGCCATGGACGGTGACACCCACGGGGCGGGTATGGGGAACCGGCATGGGGATGGAATGGATCCAGGTGACGAGATTGACCTCCAACGCCTCCACGATCCCGACGACGGCGCGGGCGAACCGCTCCCACTGCAGGTCCGGCTCAAACCCGGCAAGCAACAGGAACGGGCTGCCCAATCCGTCGACGAGCCGGTATAACGCCAGAGTCGGGGCCTGGTAATCCTGCAGGTGATCCTCGACGAAGCTGATCTGCGGACGGCGGGTCCGGTAGTCGATCAGCTGGTCGGCGTCGAATTCGACGACCATCTCGGAATCGAGCACGTCCAGCATTTCGTCGGTGATCTGCCGGACGACGTGGCCGGCGTCAGCGAAACCGGTGAAACCCATCACGAGGTTCAGTCCGCGCAGCTCGGGGCTGTGGAACGGCCCGTCATCACGCAAATAAAGCGATTCGGGGTCCAGCAAGGAGCCGGAAATCCGTTCAATCACGGCATGTTCCTTTCGCGGTAGCGGCGGTGGGGGGAGGAGTCGAATCCTGCGCGGCAGCTGTCGCCGGGCACGGCGAGAGCACCTGTTACTGGTATAACGCCCCGGCGGCCGGGCTAATTCCTGACCGCGGTGTGCTCCAGCTCTCATGCGGTTGAATTCCCGCACCGCGGAGAGACTACGATCGGAACTGGCCTTATTGACGGCTTTGAAGACACCTCGGGTTACGTCTCGATCCGACTGTGGCTCAGGCCCCCAGGGCAGGGCGCCGAACATACGGTTCCTGCCGAAAAATCACAGAGAATTGAGGACTGTCCTCGTGGTCAAGAATACTGAAGTCAAATTGAGTGCGATCGCCGGGGGCTTGTTGAAGTCCCCCAGCGATGCCCTTGTCATCGGCGTGGGACAGGGCGCGGACGGTCCCGTGCTGCTGGATAACCCGCTGACGGCGAGGGCCGCCGAGGCCTTGGCGGAATCCTTGACCGTTCTTGGTATCACGGGGGCGGCGGACCAGGCCCACCGCCTGCCGGGCCTGCCGGAAACCGGGGCCACCGTCCTGGTGATCGCCGGCGTCGGCAAGCTGGATGCCAGGCAGCCGCTCTCCGAGGAGGCGCTGCGCCGGGCCGCCGGTTCGGCCGTCCGCCAGCTGGCCGGTGTCGCCACCGTCACCCTCGCGCTGCCGACGGCGTCCCTGGCCGACGTCGCGGCCGTCGCCGAGGGTGCCGCGATGGGTGCCTACGCCTTCACCGAGCACCGCTCCACCAACGAGGGACTGAAGGACCCGGTGAAGAACGTCGTCATCAGCACCGACTTCGCCGCGGACAAGGCCCTCCAGCCCGCCCTGGACCGCGCCGGCCTGATTGGCAGGGCCGTGAACGCGACCCGCACGCTGGTCAACCAGCCACCGAGCCATCTCTACCCCGAATCCTTTGCGGAAGCGGCCAAGGAACTCTCCAAGGGCCTGCCCGTCAAGGTGACCGTGTGGGACGAAAAGCGACTGGCGAAGGAAGGCTTCGGCGGCATCCTCGGCGTCGGCAAGGGCTCCACCCGGCAGCCTCGCCTGGTCAAGGTGGAATACGCCCCGGCCAAGGCCACGGCCAAGATCGCCCTCGTGGGCAAGGGCATCACTTTTGATACCGGCGGCATCTCCATCAAGCCGGCCCTGGGCATGGGGGACATGAAAAGCGACATGGCGGGTGCCGCCGTTGTCCTCAACACCGTGCTGGCCCTCGCCGGCCTCCGCCTGCCCGTCAAGGCAACCGCCTGGCTGTGCATCGCGGAGAACATGCCCTCCGGCGCCGCGCAGCGTCCCGCTGACGTCCTGACCATGCTCGGCGGAAAAACCGTGGAGGTCCTGAACACCGATGCCGAGGGCCGACTGGTCATGGCGGACGGCATTGTCGCCGCGAGCCAGGAATACCCGGACGCCATCATCGACGTCGCCACGCTCACCGGTGCACAGTTGATCGCCCTGGGCGACCGCACCGCTGGCGTCATGGGGTCCGACGCCGTCACCGGCCAGATCAAAGCCGCCGCGGACCGCGCGGGCGAGCTCGTCTGGCCGATGCCGTTGCCGGAAGAGCTGCGGCCCAGCCTCGACTCGCAGGTGGCCGACATTGCCAACATCGGCGAGCGCCACGGCGGGATGATGACCGCGGCCGTGTTCCTGCGTGAATTCGTGGGCAAGGGCAAGGACGGCGAGCCGATCCCCTGGGCACACATCGACATCGCCGGGCCATCATTCAACAACGGCAGCCCCTACGGCTACACCCACAAGCAGGGAACGGGCTGCACCGTCCGAACCCTGGTCGCCTATGCGGAGGACGTCGTGGCCAGGGCCGTCTAGCACCGCAGCCGGCTTGGGGCCGGGGTGCTGACGCCCCGGCCCCAAGCCGCGTGACACTCGACACAAGCACTCCACAAAAGCTCCGGCAAGGTGGAGCATATATAAGTGGTTCGCTAAGGTGAACCTCGGTAGTTCCAAATGAAAGGGAACCGGCCTGCCGGCATAATTTCGGCAGGGAGTTCCACGACCAGATGATGCGTACTCTCGTGTCATCGTTCACGCGAGGGAGCGTTTTAGTGGCCGATCAGGCAACTGCGCAAGAATTCGACATCCTGGTACTCGGCGGCGGCAGCGGCGGCTACGCCACTGCCCTGCGTGCTGTTCAGCTTGGCCTCACCGTCGGCCTGATCGAAAAGGCCAAGCTCGGAGGCACCTGCCTGCACAACGGCTGTATCCCCACCAAGGCCCTGCTGCACTCGGCAGAGCTGGCCGACCACGCCCGCGACGCGGCGAAGTACGGCGTCAACGTCACCCTCGACAGCATCGACATAACCGCTGTCAACGCCTACAAGGACGGCATCGTTGCCGGCAAGTTCAAGGGCCTGCAGGGCCTGATCAAGGGCAAAAAGGGCATCACCGTCATTGAGGGTGAGGGCAAGCTCCAGGGCACCGACACCATCGTGGTGAACGGCAACGCTTACAAGGGTAAGAACATCGTCCTTGCCACCGGGTCCTACTCCCGCACGCTGCCGGGGCTGGAAATCGGCGGCAAGGTCATCACCTCCGACGAAGCCCTCACCATGGATTTCATCCCCAAGAGCGCGATCATCCTGGGCGGCGGCGTGATCGGCGTCGAGTTCGCTTCCGTCTGGAAGTCCTTCGGCGTCGACGTCACCATCGTCGAGGGCCTGCCCTCGCTCGTCCCGAACGAGGACGCGACGATCGTCAAGAACTTTGAGCGCGCGTTCAAGAAGCGCGGCATCAAGTTCTCCACCGGCGTCTTCTTCCAGGGCGTCGAGCAGAACGACGACGGCGTCAAGGTCACCCTTGTCGACGGCAAGACCTTCGAAGCTGACCTTCTGCTCGTAGCCGTCGGCCGCGGCCCCGTCACGGCAGACCTCGGCTACGAAGACGCCGGAGTCACCATCGACCGCGGCTTCGTTATCACCAACGAGCGTCTCCACACCGGCGTCGGCAACGTCTACGCGATCGGTGACATCGTTCCGGGTGTGCAGCTGGCGCACCGCGGCTACCAGCAGGGCATCTTCGTCGCCGAAGAGATCGCCGGCCTCAAGCCCGTCGTCGTCGAAGACGTCAACATCCCCAAGGTCACCTACTCGGACCCGGAAATCGCCACGGTCGGCTACACCGAAAAAGCCGCCAAGGCGAAGTTCGGCGACGACCAGGTCCTGACCCAGGAATACAATCTGGCCGGCAACGGCAAGAGCTCCATCCTGGGCACCAGCGGCCTCGTCAAGCTGGTCCGCCAGAAGGACGGCCCCGTAATCGGCGTCCACATGATCGGCGCCCGCATGGGCGAGCAGATCGGTGAAGCCCAGCTGATCGTGAACTGGGAAGCCTACCCGGAGGACGTGGCCCAGCTGGTCCACGCCCACCCGACCCAGAACGAGTCCCTGGGCGAGGCCCACCTGGCTCTGGCGGGCAAGCCGCTCCACGGCTAAGCAGTCCCGCAAGAGAACAAGGCTTAGTGCACCCGGCACAAACTGCCGGGTGCACTAAGCTCGATCACGGCAGCAATCATCCGCACTAAAGATCAATAAAGGAGAACGGGGACGATATGTCTGAATCCGTTAACTTGCCCGCCCTCGGTGAGAGCGTCACCGAAGGAACCGTCACCCGCTGGCTCAAGCAGGTAGGTGACCGGGTAGAGGTGGACGAGCCGCTGC
>JAODMS010000085.1 GCA_025464925.1 Arthrobacter sp. | reverse complement strand
AAGGACCAGGAAGCCAACGCGATCGCTTTCGAGAGGGTCCGTGCCGACAAGACCCGAGAGGCCGGCGACGGCTTTGACGGCTCCTGGGTGGCGCACCCGGACCTGGTCCCCACCTGCCGCGAGGTGTTTGATGCGGTGCTGGGAGACAAGCCCAACCAGGTGGACAAGCAGCGCCCCGAGGTCTCAGTCACGGCAGAGCAGCTGCTGGATGTCTCCTCCGCCGAAGGCCAGGTCACCGAAGCCGGACTGCGGTTGAACCTGTACGTGGCCGTTGCCTACACGGCCGTGTGGCTGTCCGGGAATGGCGCCGTGGCCATCCACAACCTGATGGAGGATGCCGCCACCGCGGAGATCTCCCGTTCCCAGCTCTGGCAGTGGATCTTCTCCCGTGCCATCACCGACGCGGGTGACGTCATCACCCGTGAGGGGGTGGAAGAGATGCTGGACGAGGAATTCGCGAAGTTGGAACGCTTCGAAGGCGACCGCTTCGCCGACGCGCTGGACATCTTCGAGGAAATCACGCTCAGCACGGAGTTCCCGGCCTTCCTGACGCTGCCGGCCTACGACCGCTTCCTGCACGAAGCGCGCGGCGGCGGGGTCCACGCCGGGGACCCTGCGCTGGTGCCCGCCTAGGGCGGTCCCGGCAACCCGCGGGACCGCAGGGATTTCCGTCCGTTGGGGCCCACGTTCTTCGCGAACATGGGCCCCAGCTGTTGTCTCGGCGGGCGATAGGAGCCGGTGACTCAGCGGACCTTGGGGACGTGGCGCAGGGACAACGCGGTGCCGAGGATGAACACCGCCACCGAAGCCAGGATCATCAGCAGCGGCCCGGTCCAGGAACCGGACACCCCGTGTACGTAGCCCAGCAGGGTCGGTGCCGCGGCACCGAAGCAGTAACCCGCACCCTGCACGACGGCGGACATCCGGCCCGCCGAGGCCTGATCCCGGGCCAGCCGGATGATGGCGATGAAGATCAGGGTGATACCGCCGCCCTGGGCGATGCCGCCGAAGGAGCACCACAGCCACCACAGCTCCGGAGCCAGCAACAGGCCCACGGGCACGGTCAGCCACAGGAGCCCCAATATGAGGCCGACCGTCGTCGTGCTGGCGAAACGGGCCGCGAACGGAACCCCCAGGCTTCCGCTGATGGCGAGGATCTGGAAGAGCGAGGATCCGGCGCCGGCCGCGGCGGGCGTCATGCCGAGCTCGTCGGCCAGCAGGCTGGGCAGCCAGGCGGTCACACCATAATAGGAGAATGCCTGGCCGGCGAATCCTGCGGTCAGGCCGACGGTGATCCAGCGCGACGCCGGTTTGCCAGCGGCGCGTCCCGGGTTCGAGCCGGGAACGGCCTCGGGCCGGAAAGCCCGACTGCCGAACGCCAGCACCCAGACCACCCCCGCGCCGAGGGCGAACAGCCCGCAGGCCGCCAAAGCCGGCCGCCAGCCGAGCAGCTCGGCCAGCGGCGCCGTCACCACCGAGGTCACGAAGGAGCCGATGTTCAGCGCCGCGGTGTAAATGCCCATGGCCGTGCCCTGCCGTGCCGGGGCGAAATCGCGCCGGATAATCAGCGGAACGGTGATATTTCCCACCGTGATGGCGATGCCGAGGATGACCGTGCCGATCATGACGAGGGCGCCGCCGCCCGCCGAGCGCACTATCACGCCCAAAAGAACTCCGAGCAGGGTGAGCGTGATGGCTACTTCCGCCCCAAGCTTGCGGCCGGCCAGGGAGGCCAGCGGCGCCGCCAGGGCGAAGCACAGCACTGGAATTCCGGTGAGGAAGCCCAGCTCCACCGGCGTGAATCCGAGGTCCCGCTGCATCGCGCCGACCACCGGGGCCACGGCCACGAACGGGCCGCGCATGTTCAGTGCGATGAGCCCGATCGCAGCCAGCAGGATCCAGCCGCGCGGCACCCTGGAAAGAATGTTGCCGGTCATGGGCGGTGCCGCGGCTGGGCCGGCGGGCAAAAAAGTCGTTTCATCAGTCCCATTGCTATCACGCGCCCCTCCCGCGGACGGAACATGACGCAGGGACCGGAACGGCCGGGACACGGCGGGCAATGGCACCGGGCTCAGCCGGCAGCTTGCAAGGTCGCCTCGATCACGGCGGGCGAAAGAACGTACTGCGTGACCATCTGGCTGGCGCCCAGGATCGCAGCCCGGTCGCCGGCCACTGACAGGCCGATCCGCAGGTGGGTCGTGGCCAGCGGCAGCGAGCGCCGGTAGACCACCTCGCGGACGCCGGCCATGAGGTGTTCGCCGGCCTGGCCCAGGCTTCCGCCGATCACGATCGTGGAGGGGTTGAGCAGGTTGACCACCGTGGCCAGCACGTCGCCGAGGTCACGGCCGGCCTGGCGCAGGGCCTGGATGGCCTGCAGGTTCCCCTCGGCCACGAGGCGCAGCACGTCGGTGCCGCTGTCCGCTTGCAAGCCCTGCGCGCTCAACGCGCGCGCGACTCCGGGGCCGGAGGCCAGCGCCTCGAGGCAGCCGTGGTTGCCGCAGCGGCACAGCACCTCGTCGCCACGGGGCACCCGCACATGACCGAGGTCGCCGGCGGTGCCGTTTGCACCGCGCTGCAACTCCCCGCTGCTGATGATGCCCGCACCGATGCCTGTTGCCACCTTGATGAAGACCAGGTTGTCGTCGTCGGGCCAGTACGCGGTCCGCTCCCCCAGCGCCATGATGTTGACGTCGTTGTCGACCAGCACCGGGACAGGCAGGGAGCGCTGGACGTGACGAACGACGTCAAACCCGTCCCAGCCGGGCATGATGGGGGGCTTCACCGGCATCCCGGTGGCGTGTTCCACGGGACCGGGAAGCCCGATTCCGATGCCGGCCAGGTCAGCCTTGGTGCGGCCGGACTCCAGCAGAAGTGAGGCTGCCTCCTCCAGCACGCGGTCCAGCACTGCTTCCGGGCCAGCGGAGACTTCCTGGGAAAGACGGCGTTCGGCCAGTATACTGCCGCCGAGATCGGTAACTGCCACGATCACGTGGGTGGCACCGACGTCGACAGCCAGCACCGTACGCGCCGAGGGTTTAAAGGCAAAGCGCGACGGCGGCCTGCCCCCGCTCGAGCTTGCCTCGCCAGCAGGTCCGACCAGCCCGGAGGAAATGAGTGCGTCGATGCGGGAGGCCACCGTTGAACGGGCAAGCCCGGTGGTCATGGCGAGCTCGGCCCGGGTGCGGGCTTTTCCGTCACGTAGCAGCTGGAACAAGTCCCCGGCCCGCGAAAGGTTACCCGCAGCA
This sequence comes from Arthrobacter sp., assembly GCA_025464925.1. Next base: position 9,297 of record JAODMS010000085.1, on the reverse strand, counting down.
TCCGGCGCAGGACCGACTTTAGCCGGCTCGGTGGCTGCGCCTTGACGCTGAATTGCACTCATGAATCAGTGATAGCACGAATGCTTTTGTGTGTCACGCCACATAAGATTTGCAAATTTTTTCACCTTTTGCTTGACGCTCGACAAAAGTGCTTCTAGCTTTGGTCGTGAGCCGCACCACAAACGCTTCAGGTCGAAGCCGGGCAGACATTGTTCCGTCGATTACAAAGAGGTAATGATCTTGTCGAGCCAACCACAGGGAGCGCCGTCACCACTTGGCGTCGGCATTCTGGGCGCGGGGCCTGTCACACAAGCGATCCATCTGCCGTCCTTGGCGAGGCTGGGCGGCGTCCTCGAAGTCCGCCACATCATGGATGTTGATCCTGCCGTGGCGGAATCCGTCGCCGGCAGGGTCGGTGCGCGCTTCAGCACCAGCATGGAGGACCTGCTGGCGGATCCAGCCGTCGATGCCGTCGCAATCTGCAGCCCGCACCAATTCCACGCCGCACAGGTGATCGCGGCCTGCCGCGCCGGCAAGAAAGCCGTCCTGTGCGAAAAGCCTTTCGCCATGAACGGCGAGGAAGCCGCGGCCATCGCCGCAGTATCAGCCGAAACCGGAGTGCCGATCGTGGTCGGCGCCATGCACACTTTTGATCCGGGCTGGCTGGCCGCTGAAGCCGTCTGGGGCAGCCTGCCGGACCAGGTCCACACCGTCAGGTCATCGATCATCCTCCCGCCGAACCCGCGCTTCGAGGATTTCGCCACGGAAATCGTCGGGCGTACCGCCCTGCCGCTCCGGGACACCACCGATCCTGCCGTCATCAAGGCCATGCTGACCGGCGGAGTTATGGGCCTGGCGATTCACGACCTGCCGCTCGTCCGGAGGTTCGCACCGGATTTCCGGTCCGTCGAGGTCCTTCACGCCGAAATCATCAGGCCCTTCGGCTACGTGATCTCGCTGCGGGCGGGCTCGGTGGACATCGAACTCCGCGCTGCCATGAACGGTACCTGGGAGCCGTCATGGACCTTCGAGGCCATCGGAGACGACGCCTCGTTGAGCATCGACTTCACGCCGTCCTACGTCCACGCCGGCTCGGCAGTGGCCAAAATCAGGAAAGCAGGAAGCACCACGCTGCTTGGCCCGTTCGGCCACAACGGTTATGAAGGCGAATGGCGCAAACTCGCCGAAATAGCCCGCGGCACCGGATCCGCTCCGAGCGCAGAGACGCTAATCCACGATCTTGAATTTGCCCTCGCCATCGCCGATGCCGCCACCGCCTGCGTCGACTCCGAGGCAGGCGTTTACGAGGAGACGAAAGCATGACCACTCCGCTGTATGTTCACGCCAGCCCCGCCGCCGAAATCGCCGGCGCCGTCGGCTCTGTGGTGGCCTCCCTGCCAGTGTCCTTTGCCCCGGCAACAGGCAGCGCCGATGTGGTCGCTGTAGCTGGACATCCGGGCTGGACCGAAAGGGCCGCCCAGACTGTCCGGCAAGGGGTCCGCGGCGTCGTCGTCGCCGACCCCGTGGCCGAGGATCCCGCTGCGCTCGCCGTGGCAGCAGCCGAACGGGGCGCCGTCGTCGTCCTGGACCAGCAGTGGGCGGGGAACCCCGTCCTCGCGGCCACCCAGGCCCCGGTAAGGAAGGTGATCGCGGATGCATTGGCGGACGCGGTCCTGCTGGATTCCGTTGCGTACTCCGCACCCGGCCATGATCCCGCGGACCTGCTGACGAACCACCTCGCTGCGGTGCTCCAGGCGGGCGTGGAACTCCACGGTCTTCGCGTTCTCCAGCGCAGCGCCCATGGCTACACGGTTGTCGGCCAGATGGCCAACGGCGCCCCTGCGGCCCTGCACGGCATCACCACCTCGTCCGTCCCGCCGACGGCCACGGTTTCCATCCTCACCTCAACCGGACGAACGGACATCACCTTGCCTGATGCCTCGGCGGCCTGGCCCGCGGAGGTCCGCTCGGTCACCACCGCGGGAGCGACGACGCTTCCCTCAATCTATGAATCCGCCCACCGCCATAGCTGGAGGCGTCTCCACGAACGGATTGAATCGGGCGGACCATCCGCCGATCTGCAACAGTTCGCCGCCCTCAACTCGCTTCTCTCCCGTCTCAACGCATAGCCAGAAGCACCTGCTCCGCTCCAACTCAATGTCGAGACACGCCGGCCCGCAAAGGTCGGCTCCTGAAAGGAAATAATTGTGACCATCATGTCCTCAGCAGCTTCCTCCGCCTTCTCCCGCCGGGGGTTCCTGGGCTTCGCCGCAGCCGCGGCCTCTGCGCCGCTCCTCGCCGCCTGCGGCGGCGGTTCCGCGACCCAGGCTGGGGGTGGCAGCGGCGTCCTCAAGTTCTGGGACATGCCATGGGCCACACCCGCCTACAACGAGGCCGCCAAGAAGATCGCGGAGGGCTACGCACCGGCCTCGGGCAATCTCAAGGCCAGCTACCAGACCATCCAGTGGAACAACTTCTACCAGACCTTCTCCTCGGCCATCGCCTCCAAGACCGGGCCCGCGGTGTCCACCGGCGGCGGTTTCCAGGCCTTCCAGTTCGAACAGCAGGGCCAGATCGCCTACGCGGACAAGGTCGTCGAGGAACTCAAGAAGAACGGCATGTACGACGACTTCCTGCCGGGCGTACTCGAACCGTTCAAGTCGGCCAAGGGCTACGTGGCCGTCCCGTGGCAGCTGGACATGCGCGTGTTCTGGTACCGCAAGTCGCTCTTCGAGCAGGCGGGCGTAGAGGTACCGAAGGACTGGGCCTCCCTCCTTGAGGCAGGCAAGGCGCTCAAGAAAATCGGAGCCTTCGGCTTCGCCACCGGCTCCGGCGCCGGCAACAACATCGGCAACCACTCGATGATCATGATGATGATCAACAACGGCGGAGGGGTGTTCACCCCGGACGGCCAGCTCGACGTCATGAACGCCCGCAACGTCGAAGCAGTCGAGTTCCTCCTCGAGATGGTCTCCAACGGGATCATCGACCCGGCCGCGGTGAGCTACACGACTGAGAACCTCAACGCCCAGTGGAAGGACAAAAAGGCAGCCTTCGGCCCCTACGTGCTGGGCGTCCCCGAACGCGTCGGCGACACCTCCGGGGACATCGTCGTGGCCAGCCCGATCGCCGGACCCCACGGGGACAAGGCTGGCCTGGTGTTCCCCAACAACATCATGATGTACACGAACACACCCTCGCAGGCCTCGTCTGAGGCCTTCCTGGTCGCCTACCTGGGACAGCTCAAGGAACTGTGGCAGCAGAAGCTCATGAACGCCCTGCCGGTGTTCAAGTCCATCACCGAACTTCCCGAGTTCACGGCAGACGCGAACAACGTCAAGATCGTCAAGGAATGGCAGCCCATTGCCAAGACCTTTGCCGCCCAGGGGACCGAGCTCAACGCCAACCTCGCCGTCCTCGACGGCGGCCAGGCGCTCAACCAGTTCACCCAGACGATCCTTACCGGCAAGACCGACGCGAAGTCGTCCCTGCAGGCGTTCCAGTCCGGCCTCCAATCCGTTCTGAAGAAGTAAGCGACCCTTCCATGTCACTGACCACAGCCCAGACCGGCCTCAGCCGGGCCCGCCGGGGGGTTGCCCCCGGCGGTGGCGGGAAAACCGCCAACCGTAAAAGCAAACTGAGCGCACAGACCAGCAAGACATTCTTCTGGCTCCTGCTGCCGTCTGTCATCCTGCTCGTCCTCATCCACGGCTATCCGCTCTTTCATGCGGGCATCCAGGCCACGCACGACGGCTCGCTCATTGAAACCGGCAATTTCGTAGGCGGCGAAAACTTCGGCAACGTCCTGAGCTCCGACGCCTTCTGGAAGGCAACCCGGTTCACCCTGCTGTTCACGATCGTCGGCGTGTTCGGCTCCTGGCTCGTCGGCCTGGGCCTTGCGCTCCTGCTTCGCACCAAGATTCCGGCCGGCGGAATCTTCAAGGTTCTCCTGCTCCTGCCGTGGGTGGTCCCGATCGTGGTGTCCTCGACCGCATGGAACTGGCTCGTCGCCACGCCGGGGAGCCTGGTTCCGTCCCTGTTCCGGAACCTGGGCCTGGGCACACCTCTCTTCCTGGCGGACCCGACCCTCGCCGCCGTCACCGTCATGGTGTTCAAGGTGTGGATCAGTTTCCCGTTCATGATGATGATGATTTCAGCGGCCCTGGCCTCCGTGGACAGCACCGTCTACGAGGCCTCCAGCATGGACGGCGCGAGCCGCTGGCAGCAGTTCACCCAGATCACGCTGCCGCTGATCTCCCGCTCCACCTACATCAGTTGGATCCTCATGACGATCTTCTGTGTCAACGACTTCCCCACCATCTACCTGCTCACCGGCGGCGGCCCCGTCGATGCGACCACCTCCCTCGTGGTGTTGGCCTACCGCAGCGTCTTCCAGGACTTCCAGACCGGCCCCGGTGTCGCTATCGCCTTCCTCATGACCATGACCCTCGTGGTGGTTTCGGTCATCCTGTACCGCCAGATCCGAAAGTCGAGCGTCGAATAATGAGCGCAGTAGTACATGCCCATCCTGAATCCGGCCCCGTACTGGGAGTCACTGGCGTCGGCAAGCCCCGCCGTGCCCTGTCAGATGCCGGCCTCCGCGGCCGCTGGTGGCGGTTCGTCCTGATTCTGGCCATCACGGCGATCGTGCTCGTTCCGATTATGGTCACCGTGGTGCTGGCATTCACCCCGGGACCGACCAGCACCGCGACCGGTTTCACGGTCGAAAACTTCGGCGCAGTCTTCTCCGAGACCCTCGCGTCTACCTGGCTGCAGAACAGCCTCATCACGACCCTCAGCACCGTCGTCGTCTCGGTGGCCGTGGCTGCACCTGCCGGTTACGTCCTGTCCCGGGGACGCAGCAAGGCTGTCTCCGGGTACTCGCTGCTGCTGTTCGTGATGCAGTCCCTGCCCATCATCACCTCCGTGGTGCCGCTGTTCATCCTGTTCGCCGGCATGGGACTGGTGGACAACCTCATGGGCCTTACCATCATCTACGTCGGCTCCACCATGACCGTCGCCACGTGGATGATGGCCGCGTACTTCGACTCCATTCCCATCAGCCTGGAAGAGGCATCCTGGATCGACGGCTGCTCCGTGTTCGGCAGTTTCACCAAGGTGGTGCTACGCAACTCGCTGCCGGGCATCCTCTCCACCGCGATTTTCGCCTTCCTGCTGGCCTGGAACGACTACCTGGTAGCCATCGTGTTCCTGCGCTCCACAGAGATCTTCACCCTGCCCATGGGCGTCCAGTCCTTCTTCCAGCAGAACCAAACCGACTGGACCTCCGTCATGGCCCTGGCCGTGGTCATGATGCTCCCGCCCGTGATCGTCTTCGCCGCCCTGAACAAGTACTTCAGCGTCGGCGGCATCGGCGGCTCGCTCGCCGGCCGCTAGGCCCGCCGCATTTTCGTAAACAACTCACTCCCGCAAAGGAACGCAATGTCTTATTCAATCCAGCTGTACACCCTTCGCAACGCCCTGCAGAACGACCTGCCCGGCACCATCAAGAAGGTCGCCGAGCTCGGCTTCACCCAGGTGGAGCCCTACAACTTCGTGGCGACCGCTGCCGAACTCGGCGCGGCCCTCAAGGAAAACGGCCTGACCGCCCCTTCCGGCCATGCCCCGCTGCTGAGCCAGGACCAGGATGAGATTTTCGCCGCGGCCAAGGAACTGGGCATCAGCACTGTGATCGATCCCTATCTGCCGGCCGAGCACTGGCAGTCCGCCGAGGACATCCAGGCCACCGCCGCGAAGCTCAATGCCGCGGCCAAGAAGGGCGCCGAGTATGGCATCCGGGTCGGCTACCACAACCACGCCTGGGAGCTCGAGTCCAGCATCGAGGGCCAGACGGCCCTGGAGTACTTCGAAGGACTCCTCGACCCGGAGCTGGTCCTGGAAGTGGACACCTACTGGGCTGCGGTGGGCGGCCAGGACCCGGTCCAGCTGCTGCAGCGCCTCGGAGACCGCGTCAAGTTCATCCATATCAAGGACGGCCCCGTTTCCACGGACACCAAGGCGCAGCAGCCGGCAGGCCAGGGCAAAATCGCTGTGTGGGATGTCATCAACGCGGCTCAGTCCCTGGAAGTCGGCGTCGTGGAATTTGACGACTACTCCGGCGACATCTTCGACGGCATCGCCCAGAGCCTCGGCTACCTGCAGAGCGGTTCCGCCAGCCAGCAGGGCGTGAACGCATGAGCGCCGCAGCGAACAAGGCACCGGGCCGCGGCCCGGTGGGCGTCGCCGTCATCGGTGCCGGCAACATCAGCAAGCAGTACCTGGACAACCTGACGGTCTTTCCTGACCTCAAGGTCCACGTCATCGCCGACCTCTTCGAGGAAGCAGCCGAGGCGCGGGCCAAGGAATACGGCATCGCGGAGTGGGGCGGCGTGGACGCTGCCCTGAACCATCCCGACGTCGAGATCATCGTGAACCTGACCATCCCGGCGGCGCACGTGGAGGTGGCCACGGCAGCGGTCCATGCCGGCAAGCACGTCTGGACGGAGAAACCGTTCTCGCTGGACCGCGAATCCGGGCTGGGACTGCTGAAGGCGGCCGACGCCGCGGGGCTGCGGCTTGGCTGCGCCCCGGACACGTTCCTGGGTGCCGGGCTGCAGACGGCGCGGCGGCTGATCGAGCGCGGCGACATCGGCACCCCGCTGACCGCCATGACCACGTTCCAGACCCCCGGGCCGGAAGCCTGGCACCCCAATCCGGCCTTCCTGTTCCAGTACGGCGCCGGCCCCCTGTTCGACATGGGCCCGTACTATCTCACCGCCCTGGTGCAGACCTTCGGCTCCGTGCGCCGTGTGGCGGCCACCGGTTCCAAGGCCAAAGCGGTCCGTGTCATCGGCTCCGGGCCCAAGGCCGGCGAGGAATTCACGGTCGAGGTCCCCACACACGTCAGTGCGATGGCGCAGTTTGAAGGCGGCGCGTCCTCGCACAGCGTGTTCAGCTTCGAATCCCCCCGCCAGCGGATGGGCTTCGTGGAGATCACCGGCACGGAGGCCACCCTCTCCCTGCCGGACCCGAACTACTTCGACGGGGACATCAGGCTCTGGCGCGCCGGCGACGAAGACTGGACGGTCATCCCGGCCACCGGCCCCAGCCAGGGCCGTGGCATGGGAGTCCTGGACATGGCCCGCTCCATCCGCGCCGGTGTCCCGCACCGCGCCACCGGCGACCTCGCCTACCACGTCCTGGACAGCATGGTCTCGATCTCCGAGTCCGTCGATTCCGGAACGTTCATCGATGTCGAAAGCTCCGCCCCCGCGTCCCCAGCCCTCCCCGAGGACTGGGACCCTACCGACTCCACGCTCTAGGAACTGACAAATGAACTCCCAAGAATCGCCGGACGGCAACCGCCCCCTCGGCGTAGCAATGATCGGGTACGCGTTCATGGGCAAGGCCCACTCGAACGCCTGGCGCAACGTTGCCAGCTACTTCGACGTCCCGGCCTTCGAGCAGAAAGTCCTCGTGGGCCGGGATGCCGCCGGAGTTGCCGAAGCTGCCGGGAAGTACGGCTGGGCGGAGTCGTCCACGGACTGGCGCTCGGTGATCGCCCGCGACGACATCCAGATCGTCGATATCTGCGCGCCGGGCTTCCTTCACGCCGAGATCGCGATCGCCGCGCTGGCCGCCGGCAAGCACGTCCTGGTCGAAAAGCCGCTGGCCAATACCTTGGCCGAGGCCGAGGCCATGGCCGCGGCGGCGAAATCGGCGCGCAGCAAGGGCGTGAAATCCATGATCGGTTTCAACTACCGCCGCGTCCCGGCCCTGGCCCTGGCCCGTGAGCTGATCGCGGAGGGCCGCCTCGGCACCGTCCGGCACGTCCGTGCCGCGTATCTGCAGGACTGGCTCGTGGATCCGGAGTCACCCATGACCTGGCGGCTGAAGAAGGAAACTGCGGGCTCCGGAGCGTTGGGGGATATCGCCAGTCATGCGATCGACCAGGTGCTGTTTCTCCTCGGCGACCAGGTCACCGAGGTCTCCGGCCGGTTGCACACTTTCACCTCGCACCGCCCGGGTGCCCACGGCCCGGAAGAAGTGACGGTCGACGACGCCGCGTGGGCCACGCTGACGCTCGCGTCCGGGGCCGTCGCCTCGGTTGAGGTCTCCCGGGTGGCTACCGGCCAGAAGAACTCCCTCAAGCTCGAAATCTACGGCGACAAGGGCTCACTGCTGTTCGATCTGGAAGACCTGAACGAGCTCGGCTTCCTGGACGCCACGCTGCCGGTCCGTGAGCAGGGCTTCCGCCGGATCCTGGTCAACGAACCCGTCCACCCCTATCTGGAAGCGTGGTGGCCGCAGGGCCACGTCCTCGGCTGGGAACACAGCTTTACGCATGAAATCCGCGATTTCCTCGTGGCGATCGGCAGCGGAACCCAGCCCTCGCCGTCGTTCGAGGACGGACTGGCCGTCCAGCGTATTCTGGCCGCAGTGGAGGAAAGTGCAGCCGCGAAAAGCGCACTTATCCAGCTGACCCGCCAACCCGCCATAATGGCTACGCCTACACCCGAAGGAGCCTGACATGCCCCGCTCGTTCACCCTCTTCACCGGCCAGTGGGCCGACCTGCCGTTCGAGGAAGTCGCGAAACTCGCCGCCGGCTGGGGCTATGACGGCCTGGAAATCGCCGTCTCCGGCGACCATCTGGACGCCTGGCGCTGGGACGAACCCGGCTACGTCGAGTCCAAACTCGCCGTGCTCGAGAAGTACAACCTCAAGGTCTGGGCCATCTCCAACCACCTCAAGGGCCAGGCCGTCTGCGATGACCCGATCGACTTCCGCCACGAGGCGATCGTCGGGGCCAAGGTCTGGGGCGACGGGAACCCCGAGGGCGTCCGCCAACGCGCCGCCGAGGAGATGCAGCACACCGCCCGGCTCGCGAAGGCCCTCGGCGTGGACACCGTCGTCGGGTTCACCGGCTCCTCCATCTGGCAGTACGTGGCGATGTTCCCGCCGGTCCCGGAAAAGGTCATCGACGCCGGCTACCAGGACTTCGCGGACCGCTGGAACCCCATCCTGGACGTCTTCGACGAGAACGGGGTCCGCTTCGCCCATGAGGTCCACCCCTCCGAGATCGCCTACGACTACTGGACCACCGTCCGGACCCTCGAAGCGATCGGCCACCGCGAAGCCTTCGGCCTGAACTGGGACCCCTCGCACTTCATGTGGCAGGGCATCGACCCGGTCTCCTTCATCTGGGACTTCAAGGACCGGATCTACCACGTCGACTGCAAAGACACCAAGCTGCGCCCCACCGGCCGGAACACGGTGATGGGCTCGCACCTGCCCTG
>JAODMS010000062.1 GCA_025464925.1 Arthrobacter sp. | reverse complement strand
AGACCGTCCGCTACCGGACCGTCGGCGACATGTCCTGCACCGGCGCCGTTGAATCGGATGCCGCCACCGTGCGCGACGTCGTTCTTGAAGTTGCCGCCTCCACCATCACCGAACGTGGCGCCACCCGGGCCGATGACCGGAGTTCCGAGGCCGCCATGGAAGACCGCAAGAAAGACGGCTATTTCTAATGACTTCGTCGATTTCGACAGGCTCAATCACCGCAACCAATGTGGGCCCACGCCGGCAGGGTTCCCTGGCCGAGCGGAGCGAGGTGAGGGAGCCGGTGGGGACGCTGTTCCGCTTCGCCACCGCCGGCTCGGTCGACGACGGCAAGTCCACCCTGGTGGGCCGGCTCCTGCACGACTCCAAGGCGATCCTCGCCGACCAGCTCGCCGCCGTCGCCCGGACCTCGGCGGACCGCGGCTTCGGCGGCGCAGGCGCCACCGGCACGCAGGCGATCGACCTGGCGCTGCTGACCGACGGGCTGCGCGCCGAGCGGGAACAGGGCATCACCATCGACGTCGCCTACCGCTACTTCGCCACGGACCGGCGCAGCTTTATCCTCGCCGACTGCCCCGGCCACGTGCAGTACACCAAGAACACGGTGACCGGGGCGTCCACCGCGGACGCCGTCGTCGTGCTCATCGACGCCCGCAAGGGTGTCCTGGAGCAGACCCGCCGCCACCTGTCCGTGCTGCAGCTGCTGCGGGTGGCGCACGTGATTGTGGCCGTGAACAAGATCGACCTCGTGGACTTCAGCGAGGCGGTGTTCCGGGAGATCGAAACGGACGTCCGGAAGGTCGCCGGCGAACTCGGGCTGCGCTCCGCCGAAGCCGGCGCGGACGGCGATGCCGGGATCGCCGACCTGCTGGTGGTTCCCGTCTCCGCGCTCGACGGCGACAACGTCGTGGACCGCTCGGAGCGGACGCCCTGGTATGACGGCCCGGCCCTGCTGGAAGTCCTGGAGACGCTGCCGGCCGCCGACGAACTCGAGAGCGAGCTGGAGAGCTTCCGCTTCCCGGTGCAGCTTATTATCCGGCCGCAGGGGGCGCTGGCTCCCGACGCCGTCGCCGGCGGACTCGACGTGGAAGCCTACCGGGATTACCGGGCCTACGCGGGCCAGATCACCGAGGGCTCGGTGAAGCTGGGGGACCAGGTCAGTGTCCTGACCCCCGGCCAGGCGCCGCGCACCACCACGGTGGCCGGCATCGACTTCGCGGGGGCCGAACTCACCGAGGCCGCAGCCCCGCAGTCCGTGGCGTTGCGCCTGGCCGACGAATTCGATATCGCCCGCGGCGACACGATCGCGGCGGCCGGAACGATCCGGGAGGCCTCGGCCGACCTGTATGCGGCGCTGTGCTGGCTCTCGCCCAAACCGCTCCGCGAAGGCGCCAAGGTGCTGGTCAAGCACGGCACCCGCACGGTCCAGGCCATGGTCCGGAACGTGACCGGGAAACTGGACCTCGCCAGCTTCCAGCTGGAGCCCACCTCCACGCTGGAACTCAACGACATCGGCCAGGCCCAGCTCCGGCTGGCGGCTGCGCTGCCGGTGGAGAACTACCTGCACCACCGCCGCACCGGGGCGTTCCTGGTGATCGACCCGCTGGACGGAAACACCCTGGCCGCCGGCCTGGTCACCGGCCATCCGGGCGACCACGAGGACGAGCGCTACTCGATCTGAGGGTCCCGCAGCGTGTTTCCCGGACCGCCCCGCGCCGGTCCGGGAAACACGCTGCTGTTTTTTGCCCCGAATGTGACGCTCCGTGAACGCGCGTGACCCCGGGTTTCCGTTCCATTGAACCGCGTTTATGACACTCCCTATGGTGAAACCATGACAACAACGGAACCGTTCCCCGGCCGCCCCGGCCGGGAAACCCAGGGGCGATGTCGCCGGCGCTGACCACCCGCCCGGCCCATGCACATTCCAGAAAAGGATCCCCGCCATGTCATCCACGCAAGAAAATCGCACACCCGGCACCACCCGGATCGTCGCCGGCGAGACCGGCAAGCCGAAACGCAAGCGCACCCTTGAGATCAGCCTCGCGGCAGGCCTCGCCCTGCTGATCGGTGCCGGTGCCGCCGTGGCATCCACCGTGTCCCGGGGCTCCGAACCCGCGCCCGCATCGGACCCCCGTCCGGCCGCCGAACTCAGGCTCGGCTACTTCGGCAACATCACCCACGCCCCGGCCCTCGTCGGGCTCAGCAAGGGCCTTCTCACCAAGAACCTGGGCGAAACCAAGCTCAGCACGCAGGCCTTCAACGCCGGCCCCGCCGCCATCGAAGCCCTCAACGCCGGCGCCATCGACGCCACCTACATCGGCCCCAACCCCGCGATCAACTCCTACGTCAAGAGCAACGGCGAATCGATCAGCATCATCGCCGGCGCCGCGGCCGGCGGCGCGCAGCTGGTCGTGAAGCCTGAAATCAGCTCGGCGGCGGACCTGAAGGGCAGGACGCTGGCGACGCCGCAGCTCGGCGGCACCCAGGACGTGGCCCTGCGGGCCTGGCTGGGCCATCAGGGCTACCAGACCGCCACGGACGGCAGCGGAGACGTCGCCATCAACCCCAGCGAGAACGCCCAGACCCTGAAGCTGTTCCAGGACGGAAAGCTCGACGGCGCGTGGCTGCCGGAGCCCTGGGCCTCCCGCCTGGTGCTCCAGGCCGGCGCCAAGGTCCTCGTCGACGAAAAGGACCTGTGGGAGAAGGGCGAGTTCATCACCACCGTCCTGATCGTGAACAAGAAGTTCGCGGCCGAGCACCCGGCCGCCGTGAAGGCATTGCTGAAGGGCAACGCCGAATCCGTGGACTGGCTCAATGCGGCACCCGCCGCGGAGAAAGCCAGCGTCCTCAACGCCGCGCTCAAGGAATCCGCCGGGGCCGAACTCCAGCCGGACGTCATCGACCGGTCCCTGAAGAACATCGTCTTCACCGTTGACCCGCTCGCCGGAACGTACAAGAAACTGCTCCAGGACGGCGTCGATGCAGGCACCACCAAGCAGGCCGACATCAACGGCATCTTCGACCTCACGGACCTGAACGCCGTCACCGGCAAGAACATCTCCGCGGAAGGGCTGGGCAAGGACTAGTTCCGCGACCGGTTCCCCACACCAAGCTAAGGACGTGACCATGCCAGTCGTACTGGAAAACCTGGGCAAGCGCTTCGGCGACGGCGCCCCGGTACTGGACGACGTCAATGCCACCATCGGCCGGGGCGAGTTCGTCGCCCTGCTCGGTGCGTCCGGCTGCGGCAAGTCCACCCTGCTCAACATCATGGCGGGACTGGAGGCCCCGACGTCGGGCGCCCTGGAAGTGCCCAGCGACGGCGCCGCCTTCATGTTCCAGGACGCGGCCCTCTTCCCCTGGCTGACGGCCCGGGAGAACGTGGAGCTGGCCCTGAAGCTGCGCGGCGTCCGGAAGAGCGAGCGCCGGGCCAAGGCCAATGAGCTCCTCGATCTGGTGCACCTCGGCGGCGCGGGGGACAAGCGCCCGCATGAGCTCTCCGGCGGCATGCGCCAGCGAGTGTCGCTGGCCCGCTCCCTGGCCCAGGACCGGCAGCTGCTCCTCATGGACGAGCCCTTCGCGGCCCTGGACGCCATCACCCGCGATCTGCTCCATGACGAGCTGGAACGGATCTGGAAGGAAACCGGCCGCACCATCGTGTTCGTCACCCACAACGTCCGCGAAGCCGTCCGGCTGGGCCAGCGCGTGCTGCTGCTTTCCTCCAGGCCCGGCCGTGTGGTGGAGGAGTGGAATGTCAGCGAGGAACACCGCACCGACGCCGGGCTCGCCGGACAGCTGACCGGCGTCATCACCGCCCGGCTACGCGAGGAGATTCGCCGCCATGCCACATAAGTCCACAACGGCGGTCGACACCGCGGTCCCGACCGAGCAAACCGCCATGCCTGGCGAAATCCGGAAGGTCACCGCGGCCCTGACCCGGTCCTCCACCGGCACCGCGGACCTGCGCGAGCTCGAGTCCGGGCTCGACTCCCTGCAGTCCGACGCCGTCCGGGCGGCCCGCATCGACTGGAGCCGGATCCTGCTTCCGGTCGCCGCCCTGGCCGTCCTGCTGATCGGCTGGCAGCTGTACGTGTCCCTGGGGATCAAGCGGCGCGACCTGGTGCCCGGCCCGCTGGACGTGCTCGGCCAGCTGGGAACCCTGTGGGGCGAGGGGAAAACCCAGGAGGCCATCTGGACTTCGCTGCAGCGCGGCGTGGTGGGCTTCCTGATCAGCGTCGCGATCGCCACTCCCATCGGACTGCTGCTGGCCCAGGTGGCGCCGCTGCGCCGTGCCTTCGGGCCGCTGATCTCGGGGCTGCAGGTGCTGCCGTCCGTGGCCTGGGTGCCGGCCGCGATCATCTGGTTCGGCCTGACCGACGCCACGGTGTATTTCGTCGTGTTCATGGGGGCCATTCCCTCCATCATCAACGGACTCATCTCCGGCGTGGACCAGATCCCGCCGCAGTACCGCAGCGTCGGCAAGGTCCTGGGCGCGTCCCGGCTGCAGCTGGCGTTGCAGATCATCCTCCCGGCGGCCCTCCCGGGCTATCTGGGCGGCCTCAAACAGGGCTGGGCGTTCTCCTGGCGCTCGCTGATGGCCGCGGAGATCATCGCGGTCGGTGGATCCATCGGCTTCGGCCTCGGCTCGCTGCTGGACCAGGGCCGGGTCCTGTCGGACATGAGCACCGTGATGGCCGCCATCCTGCTGATCCTCGCCGTCGGCATCCTCATCGAGCTGCTTGTTTTCGCACCCATCGAAAAGCGCCTGCTCCGGCGCCGCGGCCTCCTGGCCGGCAGCACCCGCTAGCCGCCCGGCCCTTCCCCGCGCCCAACGGGGGCACTTTGACACGGACACGCCGGTGAATGGGCCCGGGAACGCCGTTCCGGCCGTCAAAGTGCCCCCGGACGGCGCACAAGGCCATTGAAAATGCCCCCGGGCAGCCCCAGACGCAATGTGACGTGGCATTACCTTGCGTGAACTGGTGTTTCCGCCGCCGTTGATGGTGCTGCGGGGCCCCGCCTATCGTCGGTACATGGCAATTTCGGACATTTACCCCACGGCGCTGCGCCTGCTCGGCCGCCCCGTGCTGGTCGTGGGCGGCGGCCCGGTCGCCGCCCGCCGCGCCAAGGGCCTGCTCGACGCCGGCGCCCGCGTCACCGTGGTTGCCCCGGCTGCCTCCCCGGCGCTCCAGGACCTTGCCGACGCCGGCCTCCTCACCTGGGAGCCGCGCCCCTACCGTGCTGCCGACGTCGACGGCGCCTGGTTCGTCCAGACGGCCACCGGAGATTCCGCCGTGGACGCCCGGGTCTCGGCCGACGCCGAGGCGCAGCGCATCTGGTGCGTCAACGCCTCCGACCACGAGGCCTCGGCCGCCTGGACTCCTGCCGTAGCGGTGGTGGACGACGTCAAGATCGCGGTGAACGCCGGGGGAGACCCCCGCCGCGCCATGGCCCTGCGCGACGCCGTCGCCACCGCCCTCGAAACCGGAGACCTGCCGCTACGGCGGCATCGTGCGACCGGTTCGACCAGCGGCAGCGTCGCCCTGGTAGGCGGCGGCCCCGGCGACACGGGACTCATCACGGTCCGCGGCCGGCGGCTCCTGGGCCAGGCCGATGTCGTGGTGGCGGACCGCCTCGGACCGCGCAAGCTGCTGGGTGAACTCGCCCCGGATGTCCGCGTGATCGAGGTCGGCAAGACCCCCGGCCACCATCCCGTGCCGCAGTCCGAGATCAACCGCCTCCTTGTCGCGGAAGCCCAGGGTGGCCTGCGTGTGGTCCGGCTCAAGGGCGGGGACCCGTACGTCCTGGGCCGCGGCGGCGAGGAAGCCGAATACTGCCGCCAGCACGGCGTCGAGGTGGAAGTGGTTCCGGGCGTGACCTCGGCGATCTCGGTTCCCGCCGCCGCGGGCATCCCCGTCACGCACCGCGGGCTCGCCAAGGGATTCAGCGTAGTCACCGGCCACGAGGAGCTGTCCGAGGTCCCGGCCCGCGCCGACCATACGGTGATCCTGCTCATGGGGGTGGGCCAGCTCCGCGATTCCGCGGCCTCCCTGGCCCGCGCCGGTTTGCCAGCGGGGACGCCTGTTGGCATCGTAGAGAATGGTTACCTGCCGAACCAGCGGGTGACCATCGGAACGCTCGGGACGATCGCGGACCAGGCGGATGCCGTCGGTGTCGCGAATCCCGCCGTGATCGTGATCGGTGACGTGGTCCGCGTCAGCCCGTTCGCGCCGCCGCACTTCAAGACCGCCGACTACAGCACCACCACCCCGAACAGCCCCCGCACCACCTCCCGCGTCTTCACCCCCTGAAACCATCGGCTGCTCCACACGCTTCAAAAGGGCAGTGGCGGAGCAACCGATGCAGACGAAAAAGGAACACAGCCGTGTCAATCAGCACCCCCGCAGGAATCGCTGCCCGCCCGCTGCGCGTCGCCGTCGTCGGCTCCGGCCCCGCCGGTGTCTACGCCGCGGACCTCCTGACCAAGAGTGAGGCCGTGAAGAGCGGCGAGCTCACCGTCAGCATCGACCTCTTCGACCGCTACCCGGCGCCCTACGGCCTGATCCGCTACGGCGTGGCCCCCGACCACCCGCGCCTCAAGGGCATCGTCAACGCCCTGCACAAATTCCTGGACCGCGGCGACATCCGCTTCTTCGGCAACGTGGACTACGGCACCGACCTCTCCATCGAGGACCTCCGCACCCACTACGACGCCGTCATCTTCGCCACCGGCGCCATCAAGGACGCAGACCTGAACATCCCGGGCGTCGAGCTGGACGGCTCCTACGGGGGCGCGGACTTCGTCTCCTGGTACGACGGCCACCCGGACGTTTCCCGCGAATGGCCGCTGGACGCCAAAGAAATCGCCGTCATCGGCAACGGCAACGTGGCCCTGGACGTGGCCCGCGTTCTGTCCAAGCACGCCGACGACCTGCTCGTCTCCGAAATCCCGGACAACGTCTACGCCGGCCTGAAGAACTCGCCCGTCACGGACGTGCACGTCTTTGGCCGCCGCGGCCCCGCGCAGGTGAAGTTCACCCCGCTGGAACTGCGCGAGCTGTCCCACTCCAAGGACGTGGACATCGTCCTGTACGCCGAGGACTTCGAGTTCGATGAGGAATCGGACCGCCAGATCCAGAGCAACAACCAGACCAAGACCATGGTGGGAACCCTCACCAACTGGATCGCCGAGCAGCCCGAGGACCTCTCCGAGCTCAAGGCCTCCCGCCGCCTGCACCTGCACTTCCTGCACAGCCCGGTCGAGGTGTACGACGACGCCGAAACCCCAGGCCGCGTCGCCGGGATCAAGTTCGAGCGCACCGAGCTGGACGGCACCGGCAGGGCCCGGGGCACCGGCGAGCTGGTCGACTACCCCGTCCAGGCCGTCTACCGTGCCATCGGCTACTTCGGTTCCGCGCTGCCCGAGGTCGAGTTCGACCACAGCAGGGGAGTTGTCCCGAACGACGGCGGCCGCGTCCTGGACGCCTCCGGTGCGCACGTGCCGGGTATCTACGCCACCGGCTGGATCAAGCGCGGCCCGGTGGGCCTGATCGGCCACACCAAGGGCGATGCCCTCGAAACCGTGACGTACCTGCTCGAGGACCGCGTGAACCTTCCCCTGGCCGTGGTGCCCGCACCGGAGGCCGTCGTCGAGCTTCTGGAGAGCCGCGGCGTGCAGTACACCAGCTGGGAAGGCTGGCTGGCGCTGGACGCGCATGAGCGGGCGATCGGTGAGAAGGCCACGGGCGCCGGCGTGCCGCGCGAGCGCGTCAAGGTGGTGCCGCGCGAGGACATGGTGGCGATCTCCCGCGGGGCCGCGATCGAGGTCTAAGGGCGTCCGGAACGATTTAGAGCCCCAATTCCGGCCGGTAGTCAGTAGGCTTACCGTCATGGATGAGCACTGCCTGCCGAAAACCTGCCGGCCGGGGCTGCGCCGATGAGGCTCCGCCACAGCAACGCGTCCGGCCGCGGATACCGCCGGGTGCCGTCCGGGACCGGCTTCAGCTACAAGGACCTGGACGGCTCCACGCTGCCCGCCGGGCCGGTGCGGGAGCGGCTGGAAGGCATCGGCATTCCGCCGGCGTGGACGGACGTCTGGATCGCGCCCTACGACAACGGCCACATCCAGGCCACCGGGGTGGACGCCGTGGGCCGGCGCCAATACATCTACCATCCAAGCTGGCGGGAGCGGAAAGACCGGCTCAAGTTCGACCGCTCACTCCAGCTCGCGGAAACCCTGCCGGCCGCGCGCCGCCTCGTCACCCTTGACCTGCGCTCCGAGGGGCTGACGCGCGAACGCGTGCTCGCGGCCGCCTTCCGGATGCTGGACAGCGGTTCGCTGCGGGTCGGCTCCGAAAGGTACACCAACGAGAACGGCAGCCACGGCCTCGCCACCCTGCTCTGCGCCCACGTTGCGGTGCGCAAGGATCAGCTCAGGCTCAGTTTCCCCGCCAAGAGCGGGAAAAACTGGGAGTCGCAGATCGACGACGCCGACCTCGCCGCCGTGGTGCGCCAGCTCAAGCGGCGCGGCGGCAACGCCCGGCTGCTGGCCTACCGGAACGGCCGGAGCTGGCAGCCGGTAGCGAGCGCCGACATCAACGCCTACGTGAAGGAGCGGACCGGCGAGGATTTCACGGCGAAGGACTTCCGCACCCTGCGCGGGACGGTCGCCGCGGCCGTCAGCCTGGCCAAGAGCGGGCCGCAACCCAAGGTCGCGGCCCGCAAGAGCGCGGTGAGCCGTGCGATGCAGGACGCGGCCGCGGTCCTGGGCAACACGCCCTCGATCGCCCGGAAGAGCTATGTCGATCCCCGCCTGCTGGACCATTTCGCGGCCGGCGAGACGATCGACCCGAAGCGGCTGGCGTCCGCCGAATCCGAGGTGCGGGCACTGCTGTACCAGGAAGGGGACGTGGTTCCGCTGCGGAAGGCCGCGGGCTAGCTACATCCTGCCGAAACGGGCCCTGACCAGCGCAAACGCCCCGTAGGCGATGAACCCTGCCCCGATCGCGAGGAGCAGGACCGGGCCGAAGGGGTGGTCCTGCAGGGCCTTGAGGCTGCCGTCCAGCCCCGTGGACGAGCCTGGATCGTTGGTGGCGGCGGCGATGACGAACAGCAGCCCGGTCAGGATCAGTGCCACCCCCTTGGCGATGTGGCCGGCCACGCCGAGGACGCTGACCAGGTGGCCGCGGTGTGTCCCCTCGAAGTAGTGCAGTTCGTCCTTGAACTTCTTTCCGATGCCCTTGATGATGAAGTACACCCCGATCCCGATGATCGTCAGGCCCAGGCCGATCAGCAACGGCACCCCGAATGGACTCTGCACCAGGGCGGTGCTGAAGTCCCTCGTGGAGTCGCCGGAATCGCCGCGGTTCCCCAGCGCGAAGGCGGCGAAGCTCAGCCCGACGCTGCCGTACGCGATGCTGAGGAAGCCGGAGGAGACGAGCTTGCTGAGCCGTTCGCCGCGGGGCAGATGCCGCGCCCGCAGCGTCGCCTCGCTCAGCTGCCACAGCGAGAGCCCGGCGCAGCCGATGAATCCGGCCCACATCACGGCCGGGCCCCAGGGGTTGGCTGCGAGCTGTTCGATGGCCCCGGTGGGCTCCGCCTGGCCGGGGGCGCCAAGGACCAGGGCCACGGCGATGGCGCCGATCACGATGTGCAGCAGCGCCATGACCGCGAAACCTGCACGCGCGAGGACGTCGAGCACTGTGCTGTCCGATGCCGCCTCGGCAGCGTCGGCAGCGCCGCTGATGGCAGTCTGGTGGTCGGACACTCCTGTTGCCCCGCTCAACCGTTCATGGGGCCCTCGGCGTGGATGGCTCCCGCGCCGTCGCCCAGGATGGTCACCGTGCAACGGACCACGAGGTCACCCGGGGCCGTGCCGATGTCGACCAGCGTCTCGCCCCGTTCGACCACGGCGTAGTCTTCAGTACCGGGCTCCACTTCAAACCCGCGCGAGGCAGCGACCTGCTTCGCGTTTTCCAGGGCGGAGCCGCGCAGGGCGTCGAGATACCCCGGCTCGTCCACCTTGGAGGTGTCGCCAAAGGCCCAACCGAAAAGCTGTCCAGTCTCTGTCATGGCGACGATACTACGCGCACGGCGCGTCTCCTTCACCCCGGGGCGGTGGGAAGCAAGGGCTATCCAGTTGTTGGTAAGTGTGCTTACCATAGGCCAGTAACAGCCCCCTGGGGGACATCAACGGCCGCGGCAGCCAAGCACGCCGCCGCCGCGCTATCCGGAACGTAACAGACGATAGGAAGCTCAACATGGCAGGTAATCTTGTTGCCCGATCCATCCACGACCTGACCGCGGCTGCGTGGTTCGGCGGTTCGCTGATGGGCGCTATCGGGCTCAATGGTGCAACGGCAGAGGCGAAGGATCCGGCGGAACGTACCCGCTTGTCCAGCCTCGGCTGGAAGAAGTGGTCTCCGGTCCAGACGGCAGCGTTCGCCGCACACATCGTTGCCGGGCTCGCCATGATCTGGGAGAACAAGGATCGGATGGCGAAGCAGGAAGGCGTCACCCGGCTGAGCATCTACAAGACCGTTGTCACCCTCGCCGGCGCGGCGGTGACCCTGTACGCGGGCCTGCAGGGTGCCAAGGTGGAAAAGCTGGCCGGGGAAGGTGCCGAAGGCGCCACCGAGCCCAAGCCGGGCGCCTCTGATGAACTCCAGGCCGCTCAGCAGCAGCTGAAGGTCCTTCAGTGGGCCATCCCGGTCTTCGCCGGCTCGGTGATCGTACTCGGTGCCAAGCACGGCGAAATGCAGCGTCCCAAGAATGTCTTCGCGGGCCTCGCTCGCCAGTAACCGGATCTAGACAAAGGCTTCCGGGCCGGAACGCACACGGTTCCGGCCCGGGGGCCTTTGCGTTGCGGCGCGCCAGGGGCGGCGGGCCCTACCCGGGCTGCCGGGCGCCCAGGCGCTGCACGGCCAGCGCGAGCCAGAGCTGAACGCGGTCCGAGGTCTGGGCCGGGTCGTAGCCGGTGAGCTCGGTGATCTGCGCCAGCCGGTAGCGGACGGTGTTGCGGTGCAGCGTAAGGTCCTCGGCGACGGCGGCCACCGAGCCGTTGTGGGTGAGATAGCTCTCCAGCGTGGCCATCAGTTCGGCCCCGTGGGCGGCGTCGAAGCTGCGGAGCGGATTCAGCGACTCATTGGCCATGTCCGCGAGCGGGACATCCTCGCTGGCCAGCAGCAGCGAGGTCAGGCTCAGCCGTTCGGGTTCGTTGACCGGCAGGCCGTGGCTGGCCGCATCGCGGGCCTCGAAATAGCTCCACCGCAGCCCGTTCGGCTTCGTGTAGGCCCCGCCGATGCCGATGGTGGCGTGGATTCCGGCTTCCGCCAGGTGATCGCCGAGGCCCCGGGCGAGGGCACTGGCGCCGCTGCCGTCGTCGGGGATCACCGCGATCAGGTACTTGCCGACGACGGCGCTCACGGCCTGCTCCAGCGGCTGCGGCAGCGCGGAAGCCTCCAGCTGCTTGGAGTGTGCCGCGGACTCGGCCAGCAGGACGACATTCTTGCGGGTGCTGTTGATGCCGACTCCCGCCAGCCGCCGGGTGGCTTCGCTGGGCTCCAGCGTCCCGTGGATCACGTCCTCCAGGACCTGCCCGGCCAGGGCGCGCTGGGACTGGCGCTGCTTGACCATGTTGTTGAGCTCAACGCTGATCAGGTTCTGGGCGTAACCCACGATCCCCGTGTCCTCGAACGGCTGCATCACCCACAGCGTGCACGCATCGCGGCGCCCGGTGGGGATGGGGTAGGAGGCCCAGCCCTCCGCCTTGGGCGCGGGGTGCCCGGCCACGCTGTTGTAGAGCTGGGCGGTGAACTGGGTCAGCACGATCTCGGTGCGCAGCATGGCGCCCAGATGCTTCAAGAGCTCCGCGAGCCCGCCACCGGTGAGCAGTGCCCGGGCCAGGATCTGGTGCCCGGCGATGAGGCGTTCGAGTTTGGCGAAGTGGTCCGCCGCCTGGGCATCCGCCACGAGCTTGCCGATGGCGATGAAGGGCGTCTCATACGGGACCTCGACGACCGGCAGGCCCCAGCGGTTGGCCTCGGCAACCAGCGCCGGCGGCACGGCGTCGTGCGTCAGCCCGATGCCGAAGCCGATCCCGACGGCCCCGGCGCGCTGGACCTGGCGCACAAAGCGGCGCTGCTCCGGAGCGCTCCGGAGCCGCATGCCGGTGGTGAGGACCAGCTCGCCTCCGTTGAGGAACCGCTGCGGGTCCTCCTGCTCGGTGACGGCGACCCAGAGGATGTCCTGGTGCCAGGTGGTCTCGGCAAGGCCGGCCTTGGTGAGATGAAGGGACGGAACGCCCAGCAGCGCGGCGAGTGAAATGGCCATGGATTCAGGATAACCGGGCGCTGGGCAAGCGCACTAAAGGTCTGCGGCGCTGGTGTGCAGGTGACTATTCCCTCACTCGGGCGCCTGGCATAGGCTCGGAAGCAGTCGCCCGTCCCGCCCTTTGCATTAAGAGTACGAAAGAGGTTGTACACCGTGGTTCAAACCTTGCAGAACTTCATCAACGGCGAGTTCGTTACCCCCGCCGGCACCGCGCTGCTGGACATCGTCAATCCCACGAACGGGGAAGTGGTGGCGAAGGCACCGGTTTCCGGCCAGGCCGACGTCGACGCCGCCATGGCCGCCGCCAAGGAAGCGTTCAAGGGCTGGAAGCGCACGACGCCGGGCGAGCGCCAGCTTATGCTGCTCAAGCTCGCCGACGCCGTCGAGGCGCACAGCGAGGAAATCGTCGAGGCCCAGCACCGCAACACCGGCCAAGTCCGCTCCCTGATCGCAGCGGAGGAAGTCGCCGTCGGGGCCGACCAGCTCCGCTTCTTTGCCGGTGCTGCCCGCATTCTGGAAGGCAAGTCCGCCGGAGAATACTTCGCGGGGCACACCTCGTACGTGCGCCGCGAGCCCATCGGCGTCGTCGCGCAGGTCGCGCCGTGGAACTACCCCTTCCTCATGGCCATCTGGAAGATCGGCCCCGCGCTGGCGGCCGGCAACACCGTGGTCCTCAAGCCCTCGGACACCACCCCGGAATCCACGCTGGTCCTGGCCAGGATCGCCGTGGACATCCTGCCCGCCGGCGTGCTCAACGTGGTGCTCGGCACCGGCGAGACCGGCGCCCTGATGGTAGAGCACAAGGTCCCCGGACTCGTCTCCATCACCGGCTCCGTCCGGGCCGGCATCGCCGTCGCCTCGGGCGCTGCGAAGGGCCTCAAACGGGCCCACCTGGAACTCGGCGGCAAGGCCCCGGCGATTGTTTTCGCGGACGCCGACATCAAGAAGAGCGCCGCGGCCATCGCCGAGTTCTCCTTCTTCAACGCCGGCCAGGACTGCACCGCCATCACCCGCGTGCTGGTCCAGGATTCGGTGCACGACGACGTCGTGGCGGCTCTGGTGGAACACACCAAGACGCTGCACACCGGGTCGCAGAATGATGAGGACAACTACTTCGGTCCGCTGAACAATGTGAACCACTTCAACGCCGTTCACGCCGTCGTGGAGTCCCTGCCGGAGAACTGCCGCATCGAGACCGGCGGCCACCGCGCAGGGGAGAAGGGCTTCTTCTTCGAGCCGACCATCGTCACCGGGGCCAAGCAGAGCGACGACATCGTCCAGAAGGAAACGTTCGGGCCGGTCATCACCGTGCAGAAGTTCAGCACCGAGGCGGAGGCCGTGGAGCTGGCCAACGACGTCGACTACGCCCTCGCCTCCAGCGTCTGGACCAGCAACCACGGCACCGCGATGCGCCTGAGCCGCGACCTCGACTTCGGGGCCGTCTGGATCAACACCCATATCCTTCTCACCGCCGAAATGCCGCACGGAGGTTTCAAGCAGTCCGGCTACGGCAAGGACCTGTCCATGTACGGCGTCGAGGACTACACCCGCATCAAGCACGTCATGTCCGCGCTTGATGCCTGACCCAGTCGCCTACCCCGCCCGCACAGAAAAGGCTTCCCCATGACAACTACCGCAGATGGCATCACCTACCGTCTCGAGCAGAAGCGCCGCATCCAGGCTGACTTCCCGGGCCCCAAGTCCCTCGCCCTGGCCGAACGCCGCAAGGCCGTGGTCGCTTCCGGCGTCGCGTCCAGTGTTCCCGTGTTCGTCGCCGACGCCGACGGCGCCATCATCCACGACGTCGACGGCAACTCCTTCATCGACCTCGGCTCCGGCATCGCCGTGACGAGCGTCGGCGCCTCGGACCCGGCAGTGGTCGGCGCCATCAAGGAAGCCGTGGAGCACTTTACCCACACCTGCTTCATGGTCACCCCGTACGAAGGCTATGTCGCCGTCGCCGAGCAGCTCAACCGCCTCACCCCGGGCGACCACGAGAAGCGGACGGTCCTGTTCAACTCCGGCGCCGAGGCCGTGGAGAACGCCGTCAAGGTGGCCCGCCTGGCCACCGGCCGGAACGCCGTCGTCGCCTTTGACCACGCCTACCACGGCCGCACCAACCTGACCATGGCCCTCACCGCCAAGGCGATGCCCTACAAAACCAACTTCGGCCCGTTCGCGCCCGAGATCTACCGCATGCCGATGAGCTATCCGTTCCGCGAGGAAAACCCGGGGACCACCGGTGCCGAGGCCGCCCGGCGCGCCATCACCATGATCGAAAAGCAGATCGGCGGCGACCAGGTCGCTGCCATCATCATCGAACCCATCCAGGGCGAGGGCGGCTTCATTGTCCCGGCCGAGGGCTTCCTGCCGGCCCTCGCGGCCTGGGCCAAGGACCAGGGGATCGTCTTCATCGCCGACGAGGTCCAGTCCGGCTTCTGCCGTACGGGTGAATGGTTCGCGGTAAACCACGAAGGCGTCATCCCGGACATCATCGCCATGGCCAAGGGCATCGCCGGCGGCATGCCCCTGTCCGCCATCACCGGCCGCGCCGAACTTCTCGACGCCGTCCACCCGGGCGGCCTGGGGGGCACCTACGGCGGCAACCCGGTGGCCTGCGCCGCGGCACTCGCGACCATCGGCTCGATGGAACAGTACGACCTCAACGCCCGTGCCCGGCACATCGAGGACATCGCCGTCGGCAAGCTGCGCGAGCTCGCCTCCGAAGTCCCGGCGATCGGGGACATCCGCGGCCGCGGTGCCATGCTGGCCATCGAACTGGTCCAGCCCGGCTCGAAGGAACCGAACCCGGAGCTGACGAAGGCCGTCGCCGCCGCCTGCCTCAAGGAGGGTGTCCTCATCCTCACCTGCGGCACCTACGGCAACGTCATCCGGCTCCTGCCGCCGCTGGTCATCAGCGACGAGCTCCTGCTGGACGGCCTGGAGGTCCTGGCCTCCGCCCTTCGGGCCCGCGCCTAGCGAACCGCCCGGGCGGCATTCCGGGACGGGGCCAGGGGTCGTCGCGGCCGGCACCGCCAACCGGGTAAATTGCTCCCGGACCGTGCGTGTCAGTCGCTCTCGTTCCAGGTCCGGCTGAATAGAGTTCTTGCTACCACTGCAGGAACGCAGGCCGGCCGGCGTCGCCCGGATCAAGGCCGGCTTCCGCTCCATACCCATAAGGGGTTCTGACATGCGATACGTAGTTGGCTACACACCCAACGACCGCGGCGCCGATGCCGTTGCACTGGCGTCGGCGATGAGCCGCGCGCAGGATGCCCACCTGGACCTCGTCAACGTCGTGGACCGCCATGCGCCCTACGTTGCGTTGAACCCGGAAGGAAACAATGTGAGCGCCGCGGAACAGGCGGTGCTCACAGCGGAACGGCACGCGCTTGCCCTGGTACCCAAGGAACTCCGGGCCACGTTCCACGTCCGCCAGGCGGATTCCCTGGCGGCCGGCCTCATCGCTGCAGCCCTGGAATACCAGGCCGGCCTGATCGTGGTCGGTGCCGCCAACAACGGCCTCTTCAAGCGGTACAGCGTGGGCAGCGTGGCGAATGCCCTGCTGCACGCCGCCCCGGTTCCCGTTGCGCTTGCCCCCCGGGGGTACCGGCGGACGGACCCGGTGACCCGGCTGACCCTGGCCGTGGGGCAGCGGGCCGGCGCGGAGGCCGCCATTGAGGTCGCGATCGATTCCGCCGGGCGTCGCGGCGTGCCGCTGCGGCTCGTTTCCCTCGTTGAGCTGGATGCCGAGGGGGAGAGCGGAGAAGCGGTCAACGCCGCCCACGTCCACGCCAACACGGTGCTCTCCGACGCCGCGCGCAGGCTCCCGGCCGGACATGATGTCAGCGTCGTCGTTGCGCATGGCCGCACGATCGAGGAAGCGATCGACGACCTCGAATGGGAGGACGGCGAAATCCTGATCGTGGGTTCCTCCCGCCTGGCGGAGAAGAACAAGCTCTTCCTCGGCAGCACCGCCAACAAGGTGCTGCGCGCCCTGCCCGTCCCGATGGTGGTGGTCCCGCGCGACTACGAGCGAGTGGACACTTTTCAGGAGGACTGAGGCTGCGGTTCCCTGCGGCCCAGCACGGCCCAGTACCCGGGGATCCGGCCGGGGGGACCGCCCGTTTCCATCGGCACGGTTTCCACGGTGGCAGGGCCGTCGGCAATCAGCGTCCAGCGATGTGCCGGGAACACCCGGGATCTTTGCAGGGCCCCGAAATGTCCCGGCTTGGGAAGGGTGGCTATGGCCTGGCGGAGGGGTCCGGGGATCCGGGTCCCGGTGGCCCCCAGGCCGCGCAGATAGTTAAGGCTGCCGCCCGGGACGTTGGTTTCGACCAGGTAGACGCGGCCTTGGCTGCCCAGCAAGAGCTCGATCGCGCGTACGAGGCGCAGTTGCCGGCGTCGGCTGAGGACGTGGAACACGCCGCGGACAAAAACGTTCACGTCTCCCAGCTCCCGGGCGAGGCCAGTCACTGATGCCTGCCGGGTGGCATCCAGGGACCGGAACGCCAGGCCCTCGATCCCCACGCTTGCAGCCTTGGCGGCCGCCACTGCCTCAGGGGAGACATCGATCCCCAGCACTGAAGGGAAGACCTCGGCGAGCCTGCGCGACACGGGCCCGGTGCCGCAACCGATGTCAACCACGGGAAGGCCGGTGTTCAGCGCTCCGGTGGCCCGCTCAAGGAGTTGTTCCATCTCCTGGCCCCGAGCCGCATCCCAGATGACGGGTTCCCGGAGGGAACCTTCCGAAATCCCCCGCCAGAAGTCCTTCCAGAGCCTGTCCGGGCGCCGGGGGAGACGGAATGACAACGCTGCCACCCGGACGATCAGCTGGAACGTATCCGCGGTTTTCCGCAGGCCGGCTGGCCCGTTCACGCCGCAGCCCCGTCCGTGGCGGTCAACAGAGCCGTCATGTCCGCTACGGGCAAGGGCCGGCTGAAGTAATACCCTTGGCCAAATTCACAGTTCAGCTGTTGCAATTTTTCCGCCTGTTCGCGTTGTTCAATACCCTCTGCCACGGCGCCCAGCCCGGCTGAATGGATCAATTGCAGAATCGCCGCGACAAACTGTTCCTGCTGGCCGTCGGTAGCCAGGTCATCGATGAGTGACTTGTCGATTTTGGCTTGGGTGGCGGGCAGCGTGCGCAGGTAGCTGATGGACGAGTAGCCGGTGCCGAAGTCGTCGATCTCGATCGGAACTCCCAGCTCATTGAGCGATTGCATGGTGGCCGCGACTTCGGGGCCGCCCCTCATGATCGCCGTCTCGGTGATCTCAATGGATAACTGGTGCGGGTCCACCTGATACTGCGCAAGGAGGCCCCGGACATAGGGGGCAAGATCCACATGGTGCAGCTCGGCCGGAGCGAGATTGACGTGCGTGCTGAAGTTCCGCGGAAGACCCGGGGCGGTCTTCCACCGCCCCGTTTGCGCGATGGCGCTCCGGAGGACCCAGTGACCGATGTCCACGGCGAGTCCGGCGTCGTCGGCAACCTCCAGGAACGCATCCGGTGCCAGCAGTCCCAGCGTCGGATGCCGCCAGCGAATCAAGGCCTCAGCGCCCGCGATCCGGCTGGTGCGCAGGTCTACGATCGGCTGATATTCCAATTCGAGCTGGTCCGAGGCCAGCGCCGTCCTGAGGTCCGCTGCCAGATGGACCTGCTTTTTGGCCGCTTCGTGCATGGCGGAAGAAAACACCAGGGTGTTGCCCCTGCCCCGTTTTTGTGCCTCGTGCAAGGCGATGGTGGCGTCACGGATGAGTTCTTCACCGCTCAGTCCGGGTTCCCCGAACCGCACACCTGTTCCCGCCGTCACGACAACGGCGATGCCACCGGCAGCCATCCGGTCCTTCAGCGCCTCGTTGAGCCGGGACGCGATCTGCAGCACGCTGTCCGGCTTCCGGCCCACAACGAGCACGGCAAACTCATTGCTGCTGAGCCGGGCGATGACATGTGGCGGCCCGGCTGCCCCGCCCAGCCGCAGGGCAGCCTCCCTCAGGACAGCGTCGCCCGCCGCAGGACCCAGGCTGTCGTTGATCAGCCGGAAGGAATCCAGGCCCAGGAGGATCAGCGCAGGCTCCCTGCCCGCTTCGGCGGCCGCCACGGCTTCCGCCGCCTTTTCCCGCAACAGTGAACGGCTGGCCAGGCCGGTCAGCTCGTCGGTATTGATGACCCGGCGGAGTTCCGCCTGGGCCGCTTCCAGCAGCGCCGTGCGTTCAGCCACCCGGGCTTCCAGGCTCTGGTACATGCTCTGGAGCTCTTCGGCGAGCAGGTTGACTCCGGTGGCTACAGCGTCAATGCCGTCCCTGGTCGGAGAAACCTGCAGGCGGTTCGAGAGATCGCCCGAGGAGAGTGCGACGATGCCGTCCACGAGTTCCTCCAGGCGGCGGTCGTCGTCACTGCCCGGCATGGCCCTGGGAGGTCAGCCAGCTGACCGCCTGGTCGCGGCTGGTGAAAAATCTGGTGGGCACGGGGGCGGAATTGACGCCCAGGAAGAAGTTGGCCAGGACACGGTCGACCGGCGACGCTCCCAGCAGCGCGATTGCCGAGGCGTCACAGCGCTGGGAGAACACGGTGCGGGCAGCCCGGCTCACCGACTCCGTTGTCGCCATGTCGATCAGCAGCGGCGTCGGCCGGCCCCGGCACATCTCGTTGACCCGGTCCATGGCCAGTTGGGCGTTCGGCGCATCGATGACGACGCCCCTGGCCCATGCAAGGCGGAGGATGCCGTTGCCTTCGAAGCCCAGGAAAGCGACTCCCGACGCATCCGGAGTCTCAAAATCCATAGCTGTCTCCAGCGCTCCTCAGTATCCGACTCACAGGGTCCACACCACGAGACTAGTCCACCGCGCAGGCGACGCGCGTTCCTGCGCCTGGGCGCACATCCGCCTGCAGGGTGCCGTGGCGCCCGGCTCACGCGGCGGCGCGGGCCCGCTTGCGGGTCACGGAGTTCCTGCGCGCGGCCAGGAGCATGTCGACGGTCAGCACCAGGAGCGCCAGCCATACGACACCGAAGCCGATCCAGCGGTCCGTTGTCATGGCTTCCTTGAACACGGCCAGTGCCACGATGAACTGCAGCACGGGAGCGAAGTACTGCAGCAGGCCGATCGTTGTCATCGGCAGGCGGCGGGCGGAGGCGCCGAAGAACAGCAGGGGCACCGCGGTGATGACGCCCGACGCCGCCAGCAGCCAGAAGTGCCCGGCCCCGTTGGAGCCCAGCGTGGCGGCTCCGCTGACGGCAAGGAAGACCATGGTGGCGGCAGCAAGCGGCGTGAGCACGATGGTCTCCACCGTGAGGCTGGTGATCGCGTCCGCCCGCGGGCCGACGCGTTTCTTGACGAAGCCGTACAGCCCGAAGCTCAGCGCGAGCGTCAGGGCGATCCAGGGGAGTTTGCCGTAGGAGTACGTCAGCACGCCCACCGCAACGAGGCCGATTCCGACGGCGGCCCACTGCAGCGGCCTCAGCTTCTCCTTCAGGACAAAGACGCCCAGCAATACGGAGACCAGCGGGTTGATGAAATAGCCCAGCGAGGCTTCGACGGCCTGGCCGGTGGTCACGCCGTAGGTGTAGGTCAGCCAGTTCACCGCAATAAGGCCGGCGGCGATGGAGAGCGGGCCGATCACGGTGCGGTTCCGGAACGAGGCCGCCAGCGTGCGCCAGGAGCGGGTGACGGTGACCAGCAGGACGCAGAACAGCAGGGACCAGACCACCCGGTTGGCCACAATCTCGACGGCGCCGGCTGGCTGCAAGGCGAAGAAGTACAGGGGAAGCAGCCCCCACAGTCCGTAGGCGCCGATGCCGAACAGGATCCCCGCCGTCGTTTCCTTGTCCACGGCCCTGAGGGCCGCGGGGGGCCGCTGCTGGGGGCTTCCGGCAGACGCCGCGGCACCCCGGGCGGTCAGCGGGGCGGAGGAGAGGGATCCGTCAGGTTTAGGCACAAGATCAATAACACCACCCGGGATGCCCCTATTCCTGCTCTTCGGGCGGGCTGGTGGACACAGCCGGCGCTGATCCTTGCGATCCGGGCCACGGCGGGCACCACGCCTTCCGGCGGACATTTAGAATGGGAGACTGTGCACTGCAGAAACGGCGCAGTCCCTAAGACTCAGAAGGGCTTCCGGTGTCCAACTCGGCCGAATCCACGTCCAAACGTCCGCTCCGCGTTGCGATTGTCGGTGCCGGACCGGCCGGTGTCTACGCCGCGGACATCCTGACGAAGTCCAACGAGGTCAAGGACGGCGATTTCGAGGTCAGCATCGACCTCTTCGAGGCGTACCCGGCGCCCTACGGCCTGATCCGCTACGGCGTGGCCCCGGACCACCCCCGGATCAAGGGCATCGTGAACGCCCTGCACAAGGTCCTGGACCGCGGCGACATCCGGTTCCTCGGAAACGTCACCTACGGCCGGGACCTGAGCCTGCGTGATTTCCGCGCCTTCTACGACGCCGTGATCTTCTCCACCGGTGCCATCAGGGACGCGGAGCTGGACATCCCGGGCATCGGGCTTGAGGGCTCCTTCGGCGGGGCGGACTTCGTTTCCTGGTACGACGGCCACCCGGACGTTCCGCGCGAGTGGCCGCTGGAGGCCAAGGAAATCGCCGTGATCGGCAACGGCAACGTGGCCCTGGACGTGGCCCGCATGCTGGTCAAGCATCCCGACGAACTGCTGGTCACGGAGATCCCGGACAACGTCTACCAGGCGCTCAGGAATTCCCCGGTCACCGACGTACATGTCTTCGGCCGCCGCGGCCCGGCCCAGGTGAAGTTCACGCCGCTGGAGCTGCGCGAACTCAGCCACGCCAAGGACGTGGACATCGTCCTGTATCCGGAGGATTTCGAGTTCGACGAAGCCTCGGATGAGG
>JAODMS010000014.1 GCA_025464925.1 Arthrobacter sp. | reverse complement strand
CTGCGACGGAGGAACCAGCCGTGGTGTCAGCCGATGCCTCTTCCTCGGAGACCTCAGTGGCCTCGGAGATGTGCACCACGAGGGACTCGGGGTCGGCCAGCAGGATGGAACCCTTCGGCAGGACCAGATCGGAAGCGTGGATGTGCTCGCCGGCGACGCGGCCCTCGATGCTGACTTCGACGGAGGTCGGCAAGTGGGTCGCCTCGGCTTCGAGGGAAACAACGGTCATTTCCTGGTTGTAGGCGTTGCCCGGGGCAAGCTCGCCGTTCAGGTGCACAGGAACATCCACGGTGACCTTCTCGCCGGTGCGGACGGTCAGGAGGTCCAGGTGCTCGATGATCTGCTTGATCGGGTCGCGCTGGATGTCCTTGACCAGGGCCAGGTGCTCTTCGCCGTTGATGTCCAGGGACAGCAGGGCGTTGGCGACGCGGACGGCCAGGGTGGTGGACTTGGCCGGCAGGGTGATGTGGATCGGCTCTGCGCCGTGGCCGTAGATAACTGCCGGGATCTGGCCGGCCATGCGGGCGCGGCGGGCGAACCCCTTGCCG
Organism: Arthrobacter sp.; assembly: GCA_025464925.1. Next base: position 6,420 of record JAODMS010000014.1, on the reverse strand, counting down.
AATTCGGTGCGTACTTCTGCTGCGAGCTTCTGCTCAGCCATGGGTATCTCCTAGTGGACTAGCGGTGTTCAGCGAGGGCGGAGGTCTGTTTGCGACCTTCTACGCCGGGTGGCCGTACGGCCGCCCTTCCGAAGGGAGATTCAGACCCAGTCGATAACGGAGACCAGCAGCCCGGTTAGCCGTGAATACGGATTACCGGTGCTCTCCCTCGCCAAGGTTTCGGTATAAGGCTACCAGTGCCGGGCCCCGTTCCGAAAACCGGGCCCGGCACCGGGCGACGGTGCTAGGCGTTGCCGTCGAACAGGCTGGTGACGGAGCCGTCGTCGAACACTTCGCGGATGGCGCGGGCGATCAGCGGTGCGATGGAGAGCACGGTGAGCTGCGGGAAGCGCTTGTCGGCCGAGATCGGCAGGGTATCCGTCACGACAACCTCGCGGGCGCCGGATTCGGAGAGGCGCTTGGCCGCGGGATCGGAGAAGACCGCGTGGGTTGCTGCGATGATGACGTCCTTGGCGCCGGCGTTCTTAAGCACCTGGACCGCGCCGGAAATGGTTCCACCGGTGTCGATCATGTCATCGATCAGGACGCAGGTCCGGCCTTCGACCTGTCCCACCACGGTCTTGGAGACAGCCTGGTTCGGGACGGTGAGGTCACGGCTCTTGTGGACGAACGCCAGCGGCGCTCCGCCGAGACGTTCGGCCCATTGCTCGGCGACCCGGACCCGGCCGGTGTCCGGGGAGACAACGGTGATGTTGTCGGCAGCGACCCGGGTGCGGATGTACTCCGCCAGCAGCGGGATGGCCATCAGGTGGTCCACGGGACCGTCGAAGAAGCCCTGGATCTGCGACGTGTGCAGGTCAACGCTCATGATCCGGTCAGCGCCAGCGGTCTTGTACAGATCCGCGACGAGGCGTGCCGAGATCGGCTCGCGGCCGCGCCCCTTCTTGTCCTGGCGGGCGTAGGGGTAGAAGGGCGAAACCACGGTGATGCGCTTGGCGGAGGCCCGCTTGAGCGAATCGATCATGATCAGCTGTTCCATGAGCCAGTTGTTCAGCGGCGCCGGGTGCGCCTGGATGACGAAGGCATCGGTGCCGCGGACGCTCTCGCCGGCCCGCACATAGATCTCCCCGTTGGCGAAATCGTAGGCATCGAGCGGCAACAGTTCCGTTCCCAGCTCCTTGGCGATCTCCTTGGCCAGCTCGGGATGTGCGCGCCCGGCGGCAAGCACCAGCTTCTTCTCGCCGTGTGCCGTAATTTCGCTCATTATTGCTAGCCCTCTTCTGTCGATGCGGGAGTACTGGAGGATGATGGGGTGGCCACCGGAGAACCTGCGGCCTCGGCCAGCGCGGCGGAAAGCGTGCCCGGACGGTTCGCGGCGACCCAGCCTACCGAGTTACGCTGCTGGACCAGGGACACGGCCAAGGCGCCCGCCGGAACGTCCTGGCGGATCACTGCGCCGGCGCCGCTGTAGGCGCCATCGCCCACCTGGACGGGGGCCACGAAGACGGTGTTGGAGCCGGTGCGCACCCCGGAGCCGATGACCGTGCGATGCTTCTTCTCGCCGTCATAGTTGGCCGTGATGTTGCCGCAGCCGATGTTGGTGTCTTCGCCGATCTCCGCGTCGCCAGCATAGCCGAGATGCGAGAGCTTGGAACCGCGGCCGATGGTGACGTTCTTGGTCTCGTAGAAGGCGCCAATCTTGCCGGTCTCGCCCAGGACGGTGCCAGGGCGCAGGTACGTGAACGGTCCGACGCTTGAGTGCGCGCCGATCGTGGAGCCCGAGCCGTGCGTACGGGTCACCTTGGCGCCCTCGCCGACGCGGACGTCGGTCAGGGTCGTGTCGGGGCCGACGACGGCGTCCCGCGCCACCGTGGTGGCGCCGTGGAGCTGGGTGTTGGGCAGCAAGCGCACATCCTCGTCCAGCGTGACGGTGGAGTCAATCCAGGTGGTGGCAGGATCCACGACCGTGACACCGGCCCGCATCCAGGCCTCGACGGTGCGCCTGTTGTGTTCGGCGCCGAGGGCCGAGAGCTGTACGCGGTCATTGGCGCCTTCAACCTGCCAGCGGTCTTCCGTGACGACAGCGGCTACGCGGCCGCCGGCGGTGCGCGCCAGGCCCAGAACATCGGTGAGATACTTTTCGCCCTGGGCGTTATCGGTGGTGACGTGCACCAGCGAGTCGCGCAGCACGGCGGCGTCAAACGCATAGATGCCCGAGTTGATCTCCCGGATCCCGCGTTCCGCTTCCGTCGCGTCCTTGTGCTCCCGGATGCCCGTCACCGTTCCGTCCGTGGCCCGGAGGATCCGTCCGTAGCCGGTGGCGTCGTCCAGGACGGCGGTAAGGACGGTCACGGCGTTGCCGTCCGCCTCATGGGCGGCGACCAGGTCGGCCAGCAACTGCCCCGTGAGCAGGGGGACGTCGCCATAAGTGACCACGACGGTTCCGGTGAGCGGCCTCTCGGGGTCCAGCGCGTCGAGCGCCGCAAGGGCGGCTTCCACGGCGCGGCCGGTGCCGGGCACCTCGTCCTGGTCAACAATCAGGGCATCCGGGTCCAAGGCGGCCAGGTGTGAGGCCACGAGGTCACGTTCGTGCCTGACAACGAGCGCCAGCTCCTGCGGACGGATGGTGCGGGCGGCGTGCAGTGCGTGGCCGACGAGGGACCGGCCGCCGATCTCGTGGAGAATCTTGGGGGTACGGGACTTCATCCGGGTACCGGCACCTGCAGCGAGGATGATGACGGCGGCGGGGCCGGTATTCTCGGGGCTCACGTACGGGCTCTCCTTGCTTAATGGCTTGCTCAGTGGCTTGGCTCGGTGCCTCTGCCTGGCGGATCCGGCCACCTCTGCGGCCCCTGCTGATCCACGACAGTTCCGCCCATAGGACTCGAACCTATACTCCACGGCTCCAAAGGCCGGGGTGCTGCCATTACACCAGGGCGGATCATACCCAGGCGTTGAGCCTGTGGCACGAGAACCAATTCTGCCATGAAGCTTGGTGGTCCTGCGACTCAGGCCGGCGGAGTGCCCCCGTCCGCCTTCCAGGCCCTGGAGGAAAGGCCCGCAGCGCCGCACCCGGTTCACCGGAACCGGCCTGGCGGCTACTCCCCCAGGACCTCCAGGGCGGCGAGCCATTCGAGTTCGAGCGCTTCGCGTTCTCCGGCGAGGTCCTTGAGCTTCTTGTTGAGTTCTGGAAGCTGGCTGGCGGCCGAAGCGTCGGCAGCCGCCGTGGTCATCTGGGCATGGATCTTGTCTTCCTGCTGTGTCAGTTTGCCCAGCTGGCGGTCGATCCGGTTCTTGGCCTTGCGGGCGTCGCGTTTCTCGGCTTCCGAGGGGCCGGCGGCGGCGGGAGCCGAGCCGGAACTTGAAGCGGTGACGGGGTTGCCGCCGCCGGTGATCGTGGAGCCGGCCAGAGCGCCTTCACGCAGTTCGAGGTACTGGTCCACGCCGCGGGGCAGGGCACGGATCTTGCCATCACCCAGCAGCGCCATCTGGTGGTCCGTGACGCGCTCCAGCAGGTAGCGGTCGTGGCTGACCACAACGAGCGTCCCGGGCCAGCCGTCCAGCACGTCTTCTACGGCGGCGAGGGTATCGGTGTCGAGGTCGTTGGTCGGTTCGTCAAGCATCAGCACGTTCGGCTCGCCCACCAGCAGGCGCAGGAGCTGGAGTCGTCGGCGTTCACCACCGGACAGGTCCTTGACCGGGGTCCACTGCTTCTCGTTCGTGAAGCCAAGCTGCTCCACGAGCTGGCCGGCGGTGAATTCCTTGCCGCCGACGTTGAAGGAACGCTTTTCACGCTCGATCACTTCGATCACGCGCAGGTCCGAGACGTCGTCGAGCTCCTTGACCTCCTGGGTCAGGACCGCGGTGACGACCGTCTTGCCGCGCTTCATCTTTCCGGTGGTGGGCTGGATTTCGCCGTTGAGGAGCTTCAGCAGCGTGGTCTTGCCGGCGCCGTTGACGCCGACGAGGCCCAGCCGTTCGCCGGGGGCAAGCCGCAGCGTGATGTTGTCGAAAAGCTTCTGCCCGGGGTCGCCGCCGAGGAAGTCCAGTGAGACGTTCTCGAGGTCCAGCACGTCCTTGCCGAGCCGGGCGGTGGCCATCTTGCTCAGTGCGGTCGAGTCGCGCGGCTCGGGGACGTCGGCGATCAGGGCGTTGGCTGCCTCGATCCGGAATTTTGGCTTGGCGGTGCGGGCCGGGGCACCGCGCCGGAGCCAGGCGAGCTCCTTCTTCACGAGCTGCTGGCGCTTGCTTTCCACCACGGAAGCCGAGCGGTCACGTTCGGCGCGGGCCAGCACATAGGCTGCATAGCCGCCGTCGAACGGGTCCATGATGCCGTCGTGGATTTCCCAGGTCTTGGTGCAGACTTCGTCCAGGAACCAGCGGTCGTGGGTGACGACGAGGAACGCGCCCTGGTTGGCCCGCCAGCGGGTCTTCAGGTGCCGGGACAGCCACGCGACGCCTTCGACGTCGAGGTGGTTGGTGGGCTCGTCGAGCATGATGACGTCATGGTCCTCGATCAGCAGCTTGGCCAGCGCCACGCGCCGCTTCTGCCCGCCGGAGAGCGCGTGGACGTTGGCGTGCCAGTCGACGTCGGACACGAGCCCGCCCATGACTTCGCGGATCTGGGGATTGCGGGCCCATTCATAGTCGGCCTGGTCACCGACGATCGCGGCACCGACGGTGAGGTCGCCGTCGAGCACGTCGCTCTGGTCCAGGTAGCCGATGTTGACCTCGCTGCGTTTGGTCACCCGGCCGGAGTCCGGGGTGGAGCGCAGTGCCAGCAGCCGCATCAGGGTCGATTTGCCGTCACCGTTGCGGCCCACCATCCCGATCCGGTCGCCCTCTTCAAGGCCGAGGGTGATGCCGTCGAGGACGGTACGGGTTGCGTACGAGACCGTGAGGTTTTCGCCGCCGAGCAGGTGTGCCACTGGGAACTGCTTTCTTCGTTAAAAGTCTGGAAATAAATACAAAAATACGGTCAAAGCTACTAAAGGAGCGTATCGGAGATGATGCGCGCCCCGTGCACCGGGCCGTGGACGGCCAGGGCGTCGAGGCCGTGATGGCGGAGGTCCTCGGCCAGTCCCGCGGCTGCGGCCGGGCTGTGTGCCAGGAAAGCCACCGTGGGACCGGAGCCGGACACGATGCCGGCGATGGCCCCGCACGATTCCCCGAGGCCCAGGGTGTCCCGGAGCCCGGGCGCCAGCTCGATGGAAGCCCGCTGGAGGTTGTTGACCAGGACACGGCTCAGCGCGTCTGCGTCTCCGCCGCGCAGCGCCTTGAGGATTCTGGCATCCACGGCCGTCGGCTCCTCAATGTTAACGCCTTCGGCGGCTCGCAGCCGGTCCAGGGTCCGAAAAACCTCCGGCGTGGGCAGGCCGAAGTCGGCCGTGACGAGGACCCAGTCGGTCTGGGCCTTGACCAGCGCCGGCGAGAGTTCATCGCCGATGCCCAGCCCGACGGCGGTGCCGCCGAGGAGTGAGAACGGGACGTCCGCGCCGAGTTCGGCGGCCAGCTGGGCCAGCTCATCGCGGGACAGACCGCTGTTCCAAAGCGCGTCGCAGGCGAGCAGCGTGGCGGCGGCATCGGCCGATCCGCCGCCCATGCCCCCCGCCACAGGCACCCGTTTGGTGATTTCGAGGTGGACTCCCGTGGAGTGTTCCGAGACGTCGGCCATGATGGCGGCCGCCTTGTGCGCCAGGTTGCGTCCGTCGAGGGGAATGTCCACGCCGTCGAGGTCCAGCGTGCTCGCGGGGCTGATGCTGACCGTTATTTCCCCGGTGTCGGTGCTGGTGGCGGCAACCTCTTCGTAAAGGGAGACGGCAAGGTAGACGCTGGCCACTGAGTGGTAGCCGTCAGCCCGCAGCGGTCCGACGTCCAGTGAGACGTTCACCTTGCCGGGGGCCTTGACCCGAACGGTCCTCGCGGCAAAGCGGCCTCTCACTGCATTCATGGCTCCACGCTAGGGCATGGCGGCTCCGGTTCCAACCGGGGGCCGGCGCCTTCTGCCCGTCCGGCGCCGGCGGCGCGTTCAGTTCGCCGGTTGCCCGTGCGCTTCCGCAATCCTGGCAAACGCGGCGATGTCGATGACCTCTCCCCGGGCGGTGGGCTCAACGCCCGCCGCTCGAAGGCAGCGTTCCGCCTCGGCGGCGCTTCCGGCCCAGCCCGCCAGCGCCGCGCGCAGCGTCTTGCGGCGCTGCGCGAAGGCCGCATCAATGACGGCAAAGACCTGTGGCCGGGTGGCGGTGGTGACCGGCGGCTCGCGGCGGGTGAAGGCGACGAGGCCGGAGTGGATTTTGGGTGCGGGCCAGAAAACGTTCATGCCGATCACGCCGGCCTTGCGCATGCTGCTGTACCAGGCCGCCTTGACCGAGGGCACGCCGTAGGTCTTGGAACCGGGGCCGGCCGCGAGCCGGTCGGCCA
>JAODMS010000228.1 GCA_025464925.1 Arthrobacter sp. | reverse complement strand
GGCGCCGAGCGTGGCGCTCATGACGCCGCCGCCAATCAGGACGACGTCGGCATGTTGGGTCTTGGAAATGAAAGTCACATCAGTCTCCGATAGCAGCGGCTCTGGCTGTCACAGAATATCCCCGCACGGCCCACTAACTGAAATTGGGCCAGTCCGTCAAGGCTTCAGCTCGACGTGTGTGAAAACTTCATTCAGGACAGGCGAGGCGGGGTACTGGAGGACACGGTCGGACAGGGCCAGTGCCGAGATCGGGAACGCGATCGGGACGGCGGGCACCGTGGCGGCGATCTGCGCATTGATCGTCTGGTACTGCTCCGTGCGTTCCTTGCCGTCCGGCAGGCCCCGGGCCCGGGCGATCTTGGAGAAGACCTGCGGATCCTGGTAACCGAATTCGCCGGTCTTTTCGCCGAAGAGCGGGCCCACGAAGTTGTCCTGATCCGCGTAGGACCCGTTCCAGCCGAGGAGGTGGAGGCCGTGGTCTCCGGGGGAAGTGACCTTCTGCAAGTAACCGTCGGACCAATCGACGGGCATCGGCTTGATGTTGAGCCCGACGGCGGTCAGTTCCCTGCTGATCTCCGCATAGATCTTTTCCGGGTCGGCAGGTAGGGCCGGGTGACATTCAGCGGGTAGTAGAACTTCAGTTCTTCGCCCTGATAGCCGGCTTCGGCGAGCAGCTCCTTGGCCTTGGCCGGGTTATGGCCGAGGGACGGTGCGTTGTTGTTGAAGCCGCTGAGCTTGGGCGGAACGAACTGGGAGGCCTGGGCGGTGTTGTCGATGAAGAACCGGCGGATCAGTGTCTCTTTGTCCACTGCCATTTCGATGGCCTGGCGGACCTTGAGGTTCTGCAGGATGGGAACTTCCTGGTTCATTCCCAGGTACATCACGGAGAAAGGGTCCCGCTGGATGATCTGCTTGCCGCGCTTGACCAGCTGGTCGAAGTTGCCCACCGTCACCGTGTCATAGGCATCGATCTTGCCGTCAAGCAGGGCTTGCATCCGCGTCTGGGGGTGGTCGTAGGTGACGAAGCTGACGGTTTCGATCTGTCCCTTGTCGCCCCAGTAGTTTTTGTTGCTGGACAGGGTGACGCTGCCCTGGTCCCAGGACGTGAAAACGTAGGGCCCGGTCCCCACCGGGTGAAGGGCGTAGGCGGACACGGGCTGGCCGTCCCTGCTTTGGTCCAGGACGTCCGCATTTTGCGCCGCCATGGCCTGCGGCGAGGACATGGCGAAGGCCGGGAGGGTCAGGGTCTGGAGGAATCCAGTGAAGGGCTGGGTGAGCTCGATCCGCACGTCGCCTGCAGCCAAGGCCGTACAGCCCTTGTAGATGGAGAGTGACGCCTGGTCCGCGTGGGCCTTGAAAACGCCCTTGAAGGTGGTTCCGGTGGCCTGTTGGCGGAGGGCTTCCGGGAAGTTGAACCAGCGGTTGAAGTTGCTGCAGACGGCGGCGGCGTCGAACGGCGCCCCGTCCTGGAATGTCACTTTTTCGCGCAGCTTGAAGGTGTAGGCCCGGCCTTCATCACTCTGGTTCCACTCCGTGGCGAGCAAGGGCGTGGGCTGGCCGGTGGTTTGGTCCACGCCGACGAGTCCCTCCAACACCTGCCGGGTGATCCGGTAGGACTCCACGTCGGACACCAGGGCAGGGTCGAGGCCGAGTGGCTGGGAGGCCGTGCCAAACGTGAAGACGGCGCTGGGTGCGGCGTCGGGTGAGCTGGGTGCGGCAGTCGGGGAGCCCGGGACGGGGGTGGGAACTCCGGTGCATGAGGAGAGCGGCAGCAGAAGAAGGACGGCGCCGATACCCGCTGCAATGCGGCGCAAGGTACTGCTGGGCACTCGAATACCACCTCTGGGAACTGGATGGGCCGCCGGCTGCGGAACAGCCACCAGTCTAGTTGACCGCGGAGTCGGCTATCCGTAGCAAAGCGAAGGCCCGCGCCGATTGGCGCGGGCCTTCGCTTCTCCTGGGAGGTCCAGGGAGTCAGTCTGGAACCGGAGCAGGAGTGCTTGTGCTGCCTACTTGGGCATCAGGACGGAGTCGATCAGGTAAACAGTGGCGTTGGCAGTCTTGACGCCGCCGCAGATGACGTTGGCGCCGTCAACCTTGAGGGCGTCCTTGGTGCCCGTGACCGTCACGGATCCGCCCTGGACCGTGGCGTGCGTGCCGGCGATCTTGTCCGGCGTGACCTGGCCGGGAACAACGTGGTAGGTCAGGATCTTGCTGAGCAGGGCGTCGTCCGTCTTCAGCGTCTCGATGGTGGCGGGGTCGATCTTGGCGAACGCGTCATCCACCGGGGCGAAGACCGTGAATTCGCTGCCGTTGAGCGTGTCCACCAGGTTGACCTTGGGGTTGAGCTGGCCGGATACGGCGGCGGTCAGGGTCTTGAGGAGCGGGTTGTTGGAGGCGGCGGTGGCTACCGGATCAAGGGCCATTCCGGATACCGAGCCGGCGCCGCTGGGCACCTGGGCGGCGTAGGCTGCGCAGCCCGGGCCGGCGAGGTCAGTTGCCGGATCCATTGCGGCTGCCGAGCTGGTGGCCGGCGCCGGTGCTGGGCTGGAGGCCATCGGCGTGGAAGCCGGCGTCGTAGGGCTGGAAGCCGGGGTGGTTCCGCCACAGGCAGTGAGGGTGAGCATGGTTACAGCAGCGATACCCGTAACGGCGAACGTAGTGCGCTTGATGGTCTGCATTTCGGTTTCTCCTTAGTTGTGTCGATCATTGGTTTGCGGCGAGATGTGCCGCTCTGGCCCTTTTCAGACTGTTGGGCTCAGACCCTGATTGGTGTCTCAATGGGTATTCGCCGGTTCGGGGGAAACGGATGGGTGCCGGATCCAAATTCTTTTCCGCGGCGGAAAATTCCGCTGATATCCCGGCTGAACCGGCCGGTTCCGCAGAGCAGTGCCGCGGTTAACCAAAAGAGAACCCCGGTCCGAAGACCGGGGTTCTCTTTTGTGTGCGCAAGGGGGGACTTGAACCCCCACGCCCGAAGGCACAGGAACCTAAATCCTGCGTGTCTGCCAATTTCACCACTCGCGCGCGGCGCCGTCGTCTACTGGTCCTTGGACCATCGACGGCGGATGCCAGGCTCCATTGTACCTAAAGCGGGTGTAGCTCAAGCCGCTGTCCGCAAACCGATGCATGTGTCCGGGCCGCGGGCGGATGGGGGCGTAGGGCTAGTGCTCCAGTTTCAGGTCGCGGCGGAGTTTGGCGACGTGGCCGGTGGCCCGCACGTTGTACTGGGCCAGGACAATCTTCCCGTCAGGATCCACGACCACGGTGGAACGGATGAGCCCCTCGTAGGTGCGGCCGTAGTTCTTTTTCTCGCCCCAGGCTCCGTACGCCGCGGCCACGGCGTGGTTCTCGTCGGAGAGCAGCGGAAAGTTCAAGCCTTCCGTGGCGGCGAACCTGGCGAGCTTGTCCACCGGATCGGGGGAAATCCCTAGGACCTCATAGCCCGCTTGCTGCAAGGAGGCCAGCGAGTCCCGGAAGTCGCAGGCCTGCTTGCTGCATCCGGGCGTGGATGCCGCCGGGTAGAAGTAGACCACGCTGCTGCGGCCCCGGAAGCTCTTGAGGCTTACATCCTCTCCGGCTGAGTTTTTCAGGGTGAAGTCCGGCGCAAGGGCGCCGGGAATGAGTCGTTCAAGCATGAGCATTTCCTTCGCAGCGGGTGAGAATATTCAGCTTACTTAGCAATGGCGCGACCGACCAATCCCACGCTCGCTATACTCATTGGTATGCCTGATATGGATCGCTGGCCCACGGGCCGCCTACTGTCTACGGCAGCACGCCTCGTAGAACATTCCTGGAACGAAAAATTGGGGGCCATCGGCCTTACCCACGCCGGGGTGATCGCCATGGAAGTGCTCTCTGTAAACGGACCGATGACGCAGGCCCAACTGGCCCAGCTGGTTCGGGTTCAAGCGCAGACCATGGGGAAGACGCTGAGCCGTCTGGAAGCCCATGGCCACATCTCCAGGGAGCGCAGCACCTCCGACCGCCGCAGCCACGTGGTGTCGCTGACTCAACGTGGCCGTGACGCGGTGGCTGAGGCAGCGGACATGGAGCGCTCCGTGCTCGCCGCCGCATCCATCGACCCTGATGTGCTGAGGCAGGAACTCCAGGCGGTGGTGAGGGAACTGGCTACCCGGATGTCCTCACCGGAGGCGAAGGCCATTGTCAGCGCCTCCGATCCGGGCCTGGCCGTCCAGGTGACCCGGCTGAGCTGAGTGTCCCCCTGAGCGTTGCCGGCCGGGCGCCCTTCCCTGGCCCACGAATGCCGCCCCGCGGCCGGTGAGCGCTTTCGCTGTGTCCATCACCGCCCCGGCTGGCCTCTGCACCTAGGGTCAGAGGATGGAGGCGCAGCGGTTGGAAGAACTCGAGGGCCAGACCTCTATCGATGAGCTCCTCGACGAACCCGTCGGCGCCCACCCGATCCAGCTGGAGCTACCGATGCCAGGCTGGCCACGGCCGGTCGCCCGGAGAGGTGGCCAACGCTGATGCCCGCCACCAGGAGTGGGGTCCCAAGCCGCTGCAGCTGCCTCCGTGTGCGGTCCAAGCATTGACAACCTGAGGGTCGACACGTCGGCGCAGGGGGAGGACGATGAAAGGACAGCCAAAGTAAGGAGGTCTGTGATGTGCTATTCATCGTGCGAGGGATGGCGGAACTACAAGAAGGACGCCGCCCGGGAGGAGACTGAAACCCGCCCGGAAACCGCGCCTGACGAGGCCCCGGAGCCTCAGGTGCAGGCAGAGGAATCCAAGATGTGGTCCTACCTCGCCCAGCTGGACGAAAGCACGGTTCGGGAGCCGGACCCCGTTCGCCAGAACGTCTAGGCACTTGAACAGGAAGGCGCCGCACCGCGGGGCCTTCCTCGCTGTGATCGGGGCTGTCCGTGATCGGATCCGGGGCTGCCTAACGGAAAGTCTTTTGATGCTTCAGGACGGAGGCGACGTATGCCTTCGTGTCCTCGTACATGCCCCGGTTCATCACCGAATACTGGCCCTGGTAGTAGCTTGCGATGGCGATCTCCTTGCTTGGGCTGGTAGTGAGCAGGGCCGAGATGATGGCGACTCCGGCGGTGATGTTGTCCTGGGTATTGCGCAGGTCCAGGGGCCGCCCGACGAGCTGGGAGGCCCACTCGCCGGAGGTCGGCATGACCTGCATGGTGCCGACCGCGCCGGCGGAAGAGGTGACGTTCTGACGGAAGGTGGATTCCTGCATGGCGAATGCCAGCGCCAGGGACGGGTCAACGCCCATGCGGCGGGCGGTTGCAGCGACGCTGGTCTTCAACTGGGCCGAGGACGGGGACGTCGCCACCGGAGCGGTCTTCCGGGCGGCAGGTGCGGACCTGGCGGCGAGAAGGATCTTCTGCCCCGGATAGATGATCGTCCGGAGGTTCATGCCGTTCGCGGACAAGAGGAACGAGAGCCTGACACCGTGGCTGGCGGCGATCCGGCTGAGGCTGTCGCCGGGTTTGACCAGGTGGGATTTTGCGGCGGCGGTCTTTGGCGCGGGCTTCGGGGCGGGCGTGGTAGCCGGCTTCGCGGCGGGAGCCGATGCGGTCCTGGCGGTAAGGAGGATCTTCTGCCCCGGGTAAATGACGGTCCGCATGCTCATGCCGTTGGTGGACAGGAGGCTGGAAAGGCTGACGCCGCGGCTGGCGGCGATTTGCCCCAGCGTGTCGCCGGGTTTCACGATGTGGGTCGTGGCGGCAGCCGCGGCCGGCTGGGGACGTCGCTTCGCAGGCGGCTTGGCCGCCGGAGCCGTGGCGGCCGGGCGGACCCTGATTTTCTGCCCGGGGTAGATGAGGGTCCCCATGCCCATGTTGTTGGCGGCGAAGATGGCGGCGAGGCTCATGCCATGCTTGGCGGCAATCCTGCTTAGGGTGTCGCCCGGCCGGACGGTGTGGGCCCCGGCCAGGGAGGCCTGCATGGGGGTCTGAACAGCAACGGCGGTGGCCGCCTGGGCGGCGGAGCCGCTGATCATGGTGGATAAGACAACCGCGGACATGACCCCGGCGGTGACGGCGGCGCTGAGACGCCGGACGGTATTGCTCATGGAACTTCCTCAAACTTGGCGGTGCCGCGGCTGCTCCTGGAGGGATCAGTGCGGGGACCGGACGGTGGAGACCACCGGCGGGCGAATCCGGCGGCGGCCTGGAGGGCTCTTCCGGGCACTGGCGCCGACGCGGGGACAACCCACCATAGGTGTACGGAAGGGAACACCACCGTCACCGCGCCGGGCTCCACCCCAGAATGCCGTCGGCGGAGCACTCCAGCCCAGGGAAGGGCGCTGACCCGCACGCTTGCCTCCGCGAGGGGCCGAGGACCTGGGTCCCTCCCGGGCTCTGGCCCCTGAGCGGCCTGCCGGCGTATTCTGAACACAGGTTTCGAGCGTAATGGCGGGACAGAAAATGGCGCCGAAGAACCGAACAGGATCTCGTCTGGCCGCGGCCCTTCGGAGGGTCCTCGGATTCTTAGCAGTGAGCGCGATCTGCGGGGTTTTGACCGCCAGCCTGGTGGTCCCCGGTGTTGCTGCTGCCGGCGTTGCCGTCAGCAACTCGATCAAGAACTTCAACGACCTCCCCGTTGAGCTGACGGTCGATTCGCCGTCGCAGTCGACCAAAGTGCTGAGTGCGGACGGGAAGCCGATCGCCACCTTCTACGCGGAGAACCGTGTGAAGGTTGGGTTGGACCAGATGTCCCCGCACATCAAGGACGCTATCGTCGCCATCGAAGACAGCCGCTTCTACGAGCACGCCGGCGTGGATCCGCGGGGGATTCTCCGGGCGCTGACGTCCAACCTGACCAGCGGCGGGCGGCAGGGCGCCTCCACGCTCACCCAGCAGTACGTCACGAACGTCGTCAACGAGTCCCTGCTGTCTGCCGACAAGGGTGACCAGGTGATCCTCAGCGGGCAGAAAAGCATCGCCGACAAAGTGCGGGAGGTGAAACTCGCCATTGAGCTGGAAAAGAAGCTCACCAAGGATCAGATCCTCGAGGGCTACCTCAACATTGTGTTTTTCAACCGCGACGCCTACGGCATCGAAGCCGCGTCCCGGCACTTCTTCAGCACCACAGCGCGGGACCTCACGCTGCCACAGGCCGCCCTGCTGGCAGGGCTGGTCAACAGCCCCAGCTTCTATGATCCGGCCGTCCACCCCGAGAACTCCCTCAAGCGACGCAACCAGGTGCTGGAGAACATGCTCGACCAGGGCAAGATCACCCAGGCGGAGCATGACGCCGCCGTCGCCACCGGAGTGGACCTGAAAATCACTCCGGGGAAACAGGGCTGTGCCGCCGCGGACATGGCACCGTACTTCTGCGACTACGTGTCCCACCTCATCCTCAACAACCCGGCTTACGGCGCCAGCCGTAGCGAGCGGGAGAGGAAGCTGTACCGCGGCGGCCTGACCATCACCACCACGCTGGACAGCAGGCTTCAGGCCGCTGCCGATATCCAGGTGAACGCCACGGCCGGGGCCAACCCGGACAAGTGGGGTGCGGCGCTTGTCTCCATCGCTCCCGGGTCGGGCAAAATCCTCGCGATGACCCAGAACACCGTGTTCCTGCCCCAGGAGGGAAAATTCGATACCCAGCTGAACTTCAACGTCGACTCCAAGGACGCCAAGGGCAATGACCTGAACGGCGCCGGCGGGTTCCAGCCCGGGTCCACCATGAAACCGTTCACGTTCGCGGAATGGCTCAATGAAGGCAAGTCCCTGGCCGCCACGGTGGACGCCTCCCGGCGGTCGTATCCACTCGATTTTCCGTGGAAATCCAGTTGCGGCAAAGTGCTCGGCGCTTACAGCACCCAGCAGAAAGAGGCTGGTCTCGGCGCCGCGGACGACCTCCAGAATAACGATGAGGGGTACTACCGCCCCATGCCCGTCAACTACGGACTCTACAACTCCATCAACACGGCAACCTTCGCTGAGGCCGCCCAACTGGACTTCTGCGGCATCCAGCAAATCGTGGACGCCGTGGGGCTTCACAGCGGCGTGGACAACGCCCCGTTGAACATGCACCAGCTGGGCAACCTGCTGGGCGCCATCGGCGTGGCGCCGCTCCATCTGGCCAATGCGTTTGCCACGTTCGCCAATGACGGCAGGTACTGCGTGCCGGTCGCAATTGTGGATGTGACCGATGCGGCGGGACGGAAGCTTCCGGCGGAGGCCAGCGACTGCCGCGACGCAGTCAAGCCCGAGGTCGCCCGGGGCGTGAACTCCGTGCTCCAGGATGTGCTGGTACGGGGGTCCGGCGTCTACATCGACCCCAAGGTCCAAAGCCAGTTCCCGGTGGCGGCAAAGACCGGCACCTCCAACAACAACGGTGCGACCTGGGTAGTCGGCTACACTACCGGCATTGCCACCGCCTCCTTCTTCGGAGACACCCTGGAAGGCCAGAAACGGCCCGGCCAGAACGTGACCATCAACGGCAAGTTCTACGAGGGCATTGACGGTTACATGCTCGCGGGTCCGCAATGGGCGAACTACATGCTGCAGGTCGCCGGACTCTACCCGGCCGCGGCTTTCCCCCCGCCGCCCGAGGCCATGACCAAACCTTGATCCAGCGGCGGTGATCGCGGACACGTCCGGGGATCGGGGCAAAACAAAACCCCGCCTCTGCCGGCCGCTAGGCCGGTAAAGACGGGGTTTTCCTTGGTGCACCCCCCGGGACTCGAACCCGGAACCCATTGATTAAGAGTCAATTGCTCTGCCAGTTGAGCTAGAGGTGCATCTGTTGTTTTCGTTCACCGGGGCTTTTTATTTCCCGCGTTGTTCTCCGC
>JAODMS010000222.1 GCA_025464925.1 Arthrobacter sp. | reverse complement strand
GACTGGGCCCGGATCAGCCAGCTGTTTGCAGCATGGCTGGGGCCGAGAAAATCCGACGCAAACTGCGCCCGGAGAAGCCCTGACAACACGACATCGGACGGGGGTTCAATTCCCCCCATCTCCACCATCGGAGCACCGGCAACGGAGCTCCACCCCGTACAAAAGGCCGGAAGCAGCAGCTTCCGGCCTTTTGGTTTTAAGGATGTTCCCCCACGGCCCCTGGAGCCCGGCGGCCAGCCGGCTAAGGCATAGGTGCTGGCGCCGGGGTTAGCACTTGATGGCGCCGGGGCGGAGCATCCCCGCGATCACCTGCACGAAGGCCGGAAGCTCCGCTTCCGGCCTTCGGTTTCAAGACATTTGCTGGCTGGCAGCCCCGGAGTCCCGCGAACGGCCGGGTCTTGCCTGGCAGCTCAGCGCTTCTTGATGTGTGCCACCGGGTCGGTGTGCGTTTCCGCGATGTTCTTGGTTTTCTTCTCGGCCCGTTTTTCCTTGATGGTCTTCACCGGCTTTTTGCTCGCGTTCCGGTGCGGCGATTTGTCAGGCATGATGCGCTCCCTACGGCAGGGGCCGGAATGGCCCGTGCTTTTTAAGTTACGCCTCAGGAACGCCGACGTCCACGATGCCGACGAAGCGGCTGCCGACGCCCTCGTACTCGCTGCGGACCAGGCCCGCGGCCGGCGCCGGAACTTCGTGCGGCGCATGGTGGGCGCAGCATACGTAGGTGAAGCCGGGCCACCATTTCTTCGGCCGGGACGCTTCGGAGAAACCGCAGACGGCACATGTCAGCTGGACCCAGACCGGGCGTTTGCCCGTCCGGTTGGCCTTGGACTGGACCAGCCACTGCGGGGGATTGTCCAGGAGTTCGCCGAGTTCGGCGTCGGACAGCCGGGAAGGGATGCCGTGACGGTGCGCCATCTCCAGTGGAATATCGAGGATCTGGGCTGTTTCACGTCGGGTAACCATCCCTTAACGATACGTGGTGGCAGGCCGCTTTTCCGACGTCAGCCTGCTGGCCGCCTAGCCCGCCAGCAGGAGGCCGAGGGCGGCCGCCGCGAGGCCCGCGAGAAGGTTCGCCGCCACATTGAGCACTGCCGCGCGGTACCGCGTCTCGCTGACCAGCCGCACCGTGGCGGTGGTCCAGGAGCTGAAGGTGGTCAGGCCTCCGGCCAGGCCGGTCGCGATGACCGTGCGCCAGTCGGCGCCCAGTTCAAGATGTCCCGTCAGGCTGATGGACAGCCCGATGAGAAAGGACCCGGCTACGTTCACCGCGAGCGTAGCCCAGGGCCAATGCGGACCGGACCCGGCGTGGTGGGCAAACCAGGAGTCGACGGCAAACCGCAGCAGGGCGCCCGCCATCCCGAAGATCCCGACCAGCAGCGCAGTCATCATCCGGCGGCGGTGCCCCGGTCCGCGATTGCCTTCCCCGTTTTCCAGCCGGCGGCCGCCGCCCCGAGCCCGAGGAGGAGCGAAAGCCCGAGGTAGGCCAACCACGCGGCATGCAGGCCGCCCCGGAGCTGCTGGTCGATCGTGAACACCAGCGCCGAGAACGTCGTGAAGGAACCCAGCAGGCCCGGACCGAGCCCGGCCCGGAGCCAGAAGGCGGTCCGTGGCCGTGCGATCCAGAGGGTGGTCAGGGCCGCCAGGACAAAGCTCCCGACGACGTTGATCACCAGAGTGGTCCACGGCACCGTGCCTGCGGCCTCGGGGAAGAGCAGGCCGGCCGCGTACCGCAGTTCCGTTCCGAGCAGCCCGCCGGCGGCGACGGCCGCCCAGTTCCGCCAGCCCGGCAGGCCGGGGCGTTGCGCGGCGCGGCCTTCGGCCAGGGCGCTCCTCATTCAGCGTTCCGCGACGCTGCAGCCGGCATGGGCAGTATGGCTGTACACCCACAGGGCGGACGCCACTTCCTGGGCGAGGTCGAAGTCGCGCGGGGTTCCGGCGGAGCCGATGCGCACGACGAGCGGGCCGCCGAAAGGCCTGCGGCCGAGAATTTCAACCTCTGCATCGAGGCCGATCTCTTCGGCGGCAAGGTAGCGGAGCAGCTCGGGGTTGTCATCGCTGATCCGGATGATCCGGCCGGTGTGGCCATCGTCGAGTTCGCTCATCCGGTGCGCGGGGGGCACCCGGACGGAGCCGTCAGCGGCCGGGATCGGATCGCCATGGGGGTCCCTGGCCGGATTTCCCAGCTTGTTGGCCATCCGTTCGATGAAGGTGTCCGAGACGGCGTGCTCAAGCAGTTCGGCTTCGTCATGGACTTCGTCCCAGCGGTAGCCCAGGTCATGGACCAGGAAGGTCTCGATCAGCCGGTGCCGCCGGACCATGGACAGGGCCAGCCGGACGCCGGTCCCGGTGAGGGTGATGGCGCTGTACGGCTGGTGGTCCACGAGGCCCTGGTCCTTGAGTTTGCGGACCATTTCGGACACTGAGGAGTTGGCGACGCCGAGCCGCTGCGCCAGTTGCGTGGAGGTGATGGGCTTGTCCTGCCACTCCGTGAAGGAGTAGATGACCTTGACGTAGTCCTCGATGGAGGACGATGGCGGACTGGACTTCACGGACCCAAGCCTACCGTTCGTTAGGCGGCCCCGGAGAAGGTGAGCCACAGCAGGACGAGGTTGAGCGTCACAACCAGGACCACGCTGATGATGGCGGCAATGCGCAGAGCCATGCCGTCCACGAAGCGGCCCATCAGGGCTTTGTTGCTGGTCAGGATGACCAGCGGGATAAGGACGAAGGGAATGCCGAAGCTCAGTACCACCTGGCTGAGGACGAGGCCCCAGGTAGGATCGAAGCCGATGGAAAGCAAGACGATGGCCGGGATCAAGGTGATGACGCGGCGGGTCATCAAAGGGATCCGGATCTTGAGGAGGCCCTGCATGATGCTTCCGCCTGCGTAACAGCCCACCGAGGTCGAGGCCAGGCCGGAGGCCAGGAGGCCGATGGCGAAGACCACGCCGATGACGGGGCCCAGATTGGCCGTGATCGCCGCATGCGCCCCTTCAATGGTGTCCGTCCCCTCCTCCCCGCCCAGGGTCGAAGCGGCGAGCAGCAACATGCCGATGTTCACGATGCCGGCAATGGCCAGGGCCGCCACGACGTCCCACCGGGTGGCTTTGACGAGCCGGGCCAGCGCCGGAACCGGAACATGGAGGTGCGGGTCCGGGCGGTGCCGGTCCCTGGAGAGGGCCGAGTGGACATAGATGGCGTGCGGCATCACGGTGGCCCCGAGCATGCTGGCGGCCAGCAGCACAGTGTCCGGGCCCTGGAAGCCCGGCACGAGTCCGGCCAGGACTCCGCCGGGATCGGGCGGGCTGAAAAAGAGGCCCGCGAGGAAGCCGATGGTGATGATTCCGAGTAAAAAGATGATGACGAATTCAAAGGGCCGTTGCCGGTTTTTGGCCTGCACCACCAGCAGGAGCATCGAAACTCCTCCGACGATGACCGCCCCGAGGGGGAGGGGCAACCCGAAGAGCAGGTACAGCGCGATTGCGCCGCCGACCACTTCCGCCAGGTCGGTAGCTGCGGCCACGACCTCCGCCTGGACCCAGAATGCCCGCCGCCAGACGGGTTTGAGCCGTTCGCCGAGAATCTCCGGAAGGCTCTTGCCAGTCACGATGCCGAGTTTCGCGGACTGGTACTGGACCAGCACGGCCATGACGTTGGCAGCTACGAGCACCCAGACCAGGAGGTAGCCGTACTGCGCGCCGGCGGTGAGGTTCGCCGCGACATTGCCGGGGTCAACGTAGGCGATCGAGGCCACAAAGGCGGGGCCCAGCAGGCCAAGCAGGGCCCTGCGGGCTCCCCGCGTTCCCCGTGTGGGCGTCCGCGTGGGCATCGGTTCGTGTTTTGATACCTCGAGCACTGCAAGCTCCCGTGAGTTGGCGTGTCCGCATTGACGCGATGGCTGCTTCCGGACTGATGCCCCAGCCGGGACGAAAGTTGTGCCTGCCTACATGTGATTCTTAGGCATACCGAAAAGGATAAGCCCGATGGGTGCCGCACGCAATGCGGCAGCTCATTTCCGGGCCACCGGGACGGTTCGTTGCAGAGGGCGCCGAGCGTACCGTCGCGGACGCGGGGCACCGGAACCAAGGGCGCGGCTCAACCGGCCCGGTGTGCCCGCCAGGTCTGCGTCAGATAGGGGAGCCGCAGGATCTCACCCGGAGCATGGGCCAGGTGCTCGTGCAGATACCAGTCGAGGTTGGCCAGGACTTTGGCCCTCGTGGGTTCCGTTGCCGCCAGGTAGTAGCTGCGGGACTGCGTCAACTCTTTGATGTCGCCGGTGGTCACTGGATCCTCCCAGCGGGTGAAGTGGCTCTCCAGTCCCGTGAACTCAGCCCCCAGCTTCGGTTGAAAGTGCGGTTTGTGGACGTCGCCGGCATGCATGATGCGGGAGAGCCTGTGTACCCACGGGACCGAGGTGTCCAGCTGATTCCAGATCAGCCCCAGGACGCCGCCCGGGCGCAGGATCCGCGCGATCTCTGTGCTGGCGAGGAGCGGGTCACACCAGTGCCACGCCTGGGCGACCGTGACGAGGTCGACCGCTTCCGCTTCCAGCCCGGTGTCCTCGGCGGTGCCCTCGACGGCCCAGACGCCCGGCAGCGTCCGGCGCAGTTGCTCCAGCATGTCCGCCGACGGATCGATGGCCAGGGTGTGCAATCCGCGTTCGACAAGCAGCGCCGTGAATTTGCCCGTTCCGGCGCCGATGTCCACCGCATCCTTCGCTCCGGTCGGAATCAGCCAGTCGGCCGATTCCGCGGGATAGCCGGGGCGGACGCGCTCGTAATGCTCTCCGCCGTCCTGGAAGCTCTGCCCGAGCTCCTGGCGTCGCTCCTGGCGGAGCTTGGGGCCGCCGCGTGCCACGCGATCTCCTTCGGGCAGGTCCTGCTGTTAGGGGTACCTTTCGAATTTACCGCATGCGGCAGGGCCTTTGCGCCCGGTGCAGGCGCCGATACCGCCCGCTGTCCGGCCGGCGGCCCCTCAGGCCTGGTCCTCGGTGCAGGGTGCCGCGCCGGCAGTGCCCGGCGTGTTGGGCGCCCAGTGCGGGTAGCTGCGGGTGTCGTTTGAGGGCACCCAGCGCCCGGCGTCCACCACATAGTCCCAGCCGAGGCCGTTCTGCCGCAGTTCCTGGATCCCGGCCAGCAACCGCTGCGCGTCTTCCAGCCGCGAGCCGAGGCCGAAGCTTGCGCGCAGGGAGCCGGAAGGCAGGCCGAGCCGGCGGAGCAACGGATGCGCGCAGAAACGGCCGTCGCGCAGACCAATGCCGTGTTCGGCCGAGAGATACGCGGCCACCAGGCCGGCGTCGTAGCCTTCCACAGAGAAATTGACGACGCCGATGGTGCCGGCGCCCTGCTCCGTGTCCGCGAAGATCTGGTGGACGGTGACACCGTCGATGTGCGTGAGCCCTTCGACCAGGAAGGACCGGATGGCGTCCTCATGCGCGTGCCACTGCTCCTCGTCCAGGGCTTTGATCACCTGTGTGGCCCGGGCCAGCGTGGCGGCACCCAGGACATTGGGGGAGCCGCCTTCATGCCGTGCGGGGCCGGTGGTCCAACTGACGGTGTCGAGCCTGGCGTCGCGTACCGCGCCGCCGCCCGCCAGATGCGGGGTGCCGGCGTCGAGCCAATCGGGGCGGCCCA
>JAODMS010000211.1 GCA_025464925.1 Arthrobacter sp. | reverse complement strand
CGATCATGCTGGGCTGGACGGTGGCGCTGAGCAGCAGCGGCAGCACCAGCAGGCCGATCCCGCGGAACTGGTAGTAGACGGCGAGCAGGATCCGCGGGTTGAAGCGGTCCGTGAGCCAGCCGGAGGCAATGGTCCCGAGGATGTCGAAGATGCCGACGACGGCGAGCAGACCGGCGGCTGTGGTTTCGGCCATGCCGTGGTCGTGGGCGGAGGGGATGAAGTGCGTGCCGATCAGCCCGTTCGTGGTGGCTCCGCAGATGGCGAATCCGGCGACCAGCGCCCAGAAGGTCCTCACCCTGCTGGCCCGTTGAAGGACCTGCAGCGCCCGGACCGCCGCGTTCCGGCGGGGCCCGTCGGATGCCGGAGCCGATTCCCCAGCCGCCGGCTCCCCGGCAGTCCCTGCCGGCACCTCTGCCCCGTAAGCCAGCACTCCGACGTCGGCCGGTGAGTTCTTGAGAAACTTCAGCACCAGCGGCACCACGGCCAGGGCTCCGGCGGCAATCAGCAGCGAAGCCTGCCGCCAGCCCGGATCCTGGGCCAGGGCTGCGATGAGCGGCAGGAAGACCAGCTGGCCCGCGGCGCTGCCGGCGGTGAGGATGCCGGTCACCAGCCCGCGCCTTTTGGCGAACCAGGTGTTGGCGATGGTGGCGGCGAAGACCAGCGCCATGGAGCCCGTTCCCAGCCCGATCAGCAGCCCCCAGGTCAGCAGGAGCTGCCACGACTGACTCACCAGCACCGTCAGCGCGCTTCCGGCACCGATCAGCACGAGGGCAACGGAGGTGACGGCCCGGATGCCGAAGCGCTCCATCAGGGCGGCCGCAAACGGGGCGGTGAGGCCGAAGAGCACCAGGTTGATGCTGACGGCAGCCGAGAGGACGGTAGTGGACCAGCCGAATTCGTTCCGCAGCGGCACCATCAGCACACCGGGCGCGGCACGGAACCCTGCGGCGCCCACCAGCGCGACGAAGGCGACGGCGGCCACGATCCAGGCCGGATGGATCCGGCGGCGGTCCGGCGCGGGGGTCCCGGTGGTTTGCGGGGCGCTCACGCCGCGGTGCCGTTCTGCCCGGCGGCACGGGCCGTGGCCAGGGGCACGGGGTCCGCGGTCCGGGCCAGGCTGTGCCAGCTGGTGTTCTGGGCCGTGAGCCGTTCCCCGCAGGCGGTGCAGTTGTCCGCGGAGGCGGTGCGTGCGCCGCAGCCGCTGTGCAGAACGAACATGTGGGCCTGCCCGGACGGTGCGGGCAGGTGCTTTTCGGACCAGAGCACGACGGCGTTCAGCACCGGCAGGGCGTCCTCGCCCTTGGGCGTGAGCACGTACTCCTGGCGGGTGCGGCCGCCGTCCTCGTACGGCTGGCGGGTGAGCAGCCCGGAGGCCACGAGCGCCGCGAGCCGTCTGGTCAGCACGGAGTCCGCCACGCTGAGCCGGTTCTTCATGGCCTCGAAGCGGCCGTTGCCGAAGAAGACCTCACGGAGCACAAGCAGGCTCCACGGGTCGCCGAGGATGTCCAGGCCGCGGGCCATGCTGCAGTTCCGCCGGGACCAGTCTGATCGAAGTGCCATGCCGGAAACCTAGCGGACTTTCTTCAAGAAAGCCAGACCCGGCGCACCCGGGGCGGGAGGTCCCTCTGCGCCCGGGCGGGGTGCCCCCCTGGAAGAGGAGCGACGGAATACGGCCCTACCGCAGCGGGCGCAGCGCGGCGCGGGACGGCCGGTAGGCCAGCGCCCAGTAAACCAGCATGGCCATCCCGCAGGCCACGCCGAGGCTGGCGACGATGAGCTGCCACTGGGTCTGCGGATCCTTGCCCCACTCCTGCGCCCCGGCCAGAACGGCGAGGTACTTGGGCGTCAGGTAGAAGGCCACAGCCGAGAAGGCCACGATGATCCAGCCGGCGAGGCGCATCTTTCCGTCCCGGGACGGCACCCGGTGCAGTGCGAAGCCCATGCAGGGCAACGCCACGGCCATCCACACCCAGTGGTGGGACCAGGACACGGGGCTGACCAGCAGCATCAGCACGGCCGTGGCGGAGACGGCCACGAAGTTCTCGTCCGCTTCCACGGCCCATTTGATCACCAGCGCGGCCACAGCAGCCAGGGCCAGGGACAGCGCCAGCCACACCACGCTGGTCAGGCCCGAATCCGGCATGCCCAGGTGCAGCAGCAGGCCCTTGACGGAAAGGTTGTCGACGTAGGCCGGTCCGCCGATCCGTCCCGTGTCCGGCAGGATCTGGGTCCAGAACGTCAGCGAGGCCGTCGGCAGCAGGGTCCAGGCCACGGCGATGGAGCCGAAGAAGCCGGCCGCCATCCAGCCTAGGGCCTTGAAATCGCGGCGGACCAGGAAGTACAGCCCGAACGCGAGCGGGGTCAGCTTGATACCGGCCGCAATCCCGATCAGCAGCCCCGCGGGCCAACGGATCTCCCCCGCCCGGGACTTCCCGTAGAGCGCGAAGTCGGCCAGGATCAGGCCCATCAGGATGATGTTGATCTGGCCGAAGTCGAAGGTGTCCCGCCACGGCCCCAGCAGCAGGATCGCCGCCGTTCCGGCGAGCGCGACGGTCCGGAACCGCCAGTCCGCGAACGCGTCCCGCCAGCCGCCCAGGCCGAAGTAGTGCCGTGCCAGCCAGGCCGAGACGACCGCGGCGCCCAGCAGCGCCGTGGTGGTGAACACCAGTTCCCCCGCGCCCTGCCCGAGCGACGCGAGTGCCGCGAACAGCAGCGCCGCGAACGGCGGATAGGTGAAGGGCAGCCCGTCCCGCGGCGCGTACAGCTCATTGACGCCGGTCTCCCCGGCCTGCAGCACCCGGTTGCCGCCGTAGAAGTAGACCTCGAAGTCGTTCAGAAGCGGGGTGTACGCCGAATACAGCACCGTCAGGGCGGCGGCGACGGCAAGCCCGCCGGCGGCCGTGGCGAGCCGGCCGCGGGTGGTCGGGGCGGCGGCCCTTATGGCGGTCGTCACGGGGGGCTAGCTGTCCGTCTCAATGCTGGAAAGGGCCCGTTCCAGGTCCGCGATGAGGTCCTCGACGTCCTCGATGCCGCAGGAGAGCCGGACCAGGTTGACCGGAACGGCCAGTTCGGTGCCCTTGACCGAGGCATGGGTCATTTCGGAGGGGTAGTTCATCAGGGACTCGATCCCGCCCAGGGACTCGGCGAGGGTGAACACGGAGGTTGATTCGGCCACCTTGCGCGCGGCTGCCTCGCCGCCCTTGAACTGCACGGAGATCATGCCGCCGAACTTCTTCATCTGCTTCCTGGCCAGCTCGTGGCCGGGGTGCGAGGGCAGGCCCGGGTACAGCACGGCCTCCACCTCGGGGCGCTCGAGCAGCCATTCGGCGATGGCCTGGGCGTTGTCGCTGTGGCGGTCCATCCGGACACCCAGGGTCTTCAGCCCGCGGGTGGTGAGGAAGGCATCCATCGGGCCGGAGACGGCTCCGACGGCGAACTGCACGAAGCCGATCTTCTCGGCCAGTTCCGGGTCGTTGACCACGATCGCGCCGCCGACGACGTCGGAGTGCCCGCCGATGTACTTGGTGGTGGAGTGCACCACGATGTCGGCGCCGAGGGCGAGCGGGGTCTGCAGGTACGGCGACGCGAAGGTGTTGTCCACCACCAGGAGGGCGCCGGCGTCGTGCGCCAGCTTGGTGAGGGCCTCGATGTCGGTGATTTTCATCATCGGGTTGGAGGGTGTCTCCACCCAGACGATGCGTGTCTTGTTCGCTGCCACGGCCTTCGCCACGGCGTCGAGATCGGACATGTCCACCGGGGTGTTGCCGATCCCCCACTCCCCCAGGACGCGGTTGATCAGCCGGTAGGTGCCGCCGTAAACGTCGTTGCCGAGCACGATGTGGTCGCCCGGGCGGGTGAGCGCACGGATCAGGGAATCCTCGGCGGCCAGGCCGGAGCTGAAGGAGAACCCGGCGGTGCCGCCTTCGAGTGCGGCCAGCTGTTCCTGCAGGGCGTCACGGGTGGGGTTGGTTCCGCGGCCGTACTCGTAGCCATTGCGCAGGCCGCCGATGCCGTCCTGGGCATAGGTGGAGCTGAAGTGCAGCGGCGGCACCACGGCGCCGGTGAGGGGCTCGAAGGCCTGGCCGGCGTGCACGGCGCGGGTGTTGAAACCGGTGTTTTCTGGCAAAGACATGGAAGATCCTTTCGGCCGGTGGCCGGGCGGCCTGGACGGCCCGCCCGGCCGCCGGGTCAGTTGCTGAGGTAGGCGAGCAGATCGTGGCGGGTCAGGATTCCCACCGGAGCGCCGACGAACGTCACCATCAGGGTGTCGGTGTCGGAGAGGAGTTCGCGGGCCGTCGAGATCGATTCGAGGGAGCCGATCACGGGCAGCCGGGCCTCCATGTGTTCGGAGATCTTGTCCGTGAGTTTCGCCTCGCCGCGGAAGAGCTTGGCGGTGATGGTGCGTTCGTCGACGGCACCGAGCACCTCACCCATGACCACGGGGGGCTCCTGGGACAGGACGGGGATGTGCGAAACGCCGTACTCGTTCATGATGTTGATGACGTCGCGGACGGTCTCGTTGGGGTGGATGTGGACCAGGTCCGGCAGTTCGCCGGTCTTGGACTTGAGTACTTCCTCCACGGAGGACTCGTCCCCGCTGGCGAGGAAGCCGTAGGAGCGCATCCACTGGTCGTTGAAGATCTTGGCCAGGTAACCGCGGCCGGAGTCCGGCAGGATCACCACCACGACGGCGTCCGCGGGCAGGTCCCGGGCTATCTGCAGGGCCGCCACCACGGCCATGCCGGACGATCCGCCGACCAGCAGCCCTTCTTCGCGGGCCAGCCGGCGCGTCATGGCGAAGGAGTCGGCATCGCTGACGGCGATGACGGCGTCCGGAACGGATTTGTCGTAATTGCCGGGCCACATGTCCTCGCCGACGCCTTCGACGAAGTACGGCCGGCCGGTGCCGCCGGAGTAGACCGAACCTTCGGGGTCGGCGCCGATGATCTTGACCACGCCGCCCTCGGCTTCGGCCCGTGCGGCGGAAATCTCCTTCAGGTACCGCCCGGCGCCGGTGATGGTGCCACCCGTGCCGGCGCCGATCACGCAGTGCGTGACCCTGCCGTCGGTGTCGCTCCAGATCTCCGGGCCGGTGGATTCATAATGGCTGGCGGGTGCGGCCGGGTTGGAGAACTGGTCCGGCTTGTACGCGCCCGGGGTCTCCGAAACCAGCCGGTCCGAGACGCTGTAGTAGCTGTGCGGGCTGTCCGGGGCCACGGCCGTGGGGGTGACCACCACTTCGGCGCCGTAGGCCTGGAGCACCGCCCGCTTGTCCTCGCCGACCTTGTCCGGAACCACGAAGATGCACCGGTAGCCCTTCTGCTGGGCGACGAGGGCCAGGCCGACGCCGGTGTTGCCGGAGGTGGGTTCCACGATGGTTCCGCCGGGCTGGAGCTTGCCGGAGCGTTCGGCTTCCTCGATCATCTTCGCCGCGATGCGGTCCTTGATCGAACCGCCCGGGTTCAGGTATTCCAGCTTCACCAGGACTGTTGCCCCGATGCCGTCGGTCACGTGATTGAGTTTGACGAGGGGGGTCTTGCCTATGAGGTCCAAGACAGACTGGGCGTACTTCATAGGTACAAAGTTACCGTCTCGGCGCGAAAGCCGACGTCCCCGGCAGCGGCGGTGCGGCGGTTCTGCCGGAAAGCGCCGGTCGGTGGACGGCGCAAGCACCGACGCCGCGCCGCGGGTTCAGGCACCGATATCGTTCTCCCTCGCCGCGGTGTTCCCTGGGCTGCCTTCCCCGGCCGCGGTCTGCCAGAGGCCTATGACGTTGCCCTCGGTGTCCCGAAAGTAGGCGGCCCAGCCCATGCCCCCAACGTCCTGGCGCGGAGTGACAGTGGCGCCGCCCAGGGCCTCGATCTTCTCCAGCGCGGCGTCGATGTCGTCGACGTCCACGGTGACCACCGGGGAGGTGATGTTTCCCTCCCGCCGGAACATGCCGCCGTTGATGGCGCCGGGGACGGCGGGCATGCCCGTTTTATCCGTCGGCGTGGTCTTGATGCTGGTGTAGCTCAGCTCCGGCATCGGGCTTAGTTCCCAGCCGAACGCGGCACTGTAGAACTTCCCGGCACGTTCTTCGTCGTCCGCGGGGATCTCGAAGTGGACTACTCCTGGGGCCATCACGCTCTCCTGACATCCGAAGGCAGGGCCAAAAGGCCGGGCGCGGGCGGTCCGCGCTCCACGCAGATTGTAGTCCCGGATGGCTACCCGGATCAGGGTCGTTGGGCCTCCCGGTTCCGGGGCTGTCCGTCCGGCGTGGGAACATGTTTTGATGACCATCGCAGACGTTCCCGCTGGCCTTGCTGCCGCGGCGGACGCTTCGCTCCGGTGGCACCCGGCCGGCCCCTTCGACCTGATGCAGACCGTCGGCACCCTGCGCCGCGGTCACGGTGATCCGTCCGTCCGCACCGCCCCGGACTCTGTGTGGATGGCTTTTACGACGCCGGCCGGTCCGGCCACGCTGCGCCTCGCCGCCGCCGGTCCGCGGGCGGACCCGGCTGTCGACGTCCAGGCCTGGGGTCCGGGGGCTGCGGACGCCGCCGCTTCCGTCCCGCGGCTGCTCGGCTGCGACGACGACTGGTCCGCCTTTGACGAACCCGGGTTCTCCGCCACGCTCCCCCGGATGGTGGTTGATGCCCGACGCCGGAACCCCGCCGTGCGGCTGCCGGCCACCGGACGAATGATCGACTCGCTCGTGCCCACGATCCTGGAACAGAAGGTCACCCTCATCGAGGCCCGCCGCGGCTTCCGCTACCTGATGTACCGCTTCGGGACCGCGGCGCCCGGCGCCGGGACTGTGGCGCCCGCCGAGCTGATGGTCCAGCCGACGCCCGAGCAGTGGCTGGGCATCCCCTCCTGGGAGTGGCACAAGGCCGGGGTGGGGCCGCAGCGTTCCGCCGCGGTCATGCGCGCGCTGCGCTCCGCCGTCGCCCTTGAACGGCTCGCGGCGCTGCCGGCCGCGGAAGCGTCCGCGAAGATGCAGGCCATCCCGGGAATCGGAGTCTGGACCGCGGCGGAGGTGGTGCAGCGCACCCACGGCTGCCCTGACGCGATCTCGGTGGGCGACTACCACCTCGCGGCGTACGTGGGCGCGGCGCTGACGGGACGCCGGACGGACGACGCCGGCATGCTGAGGCTGCTGGCGCCGTGGGCCGGCCACCGGCAGCGGGTGGTCCGGATGATCGGGCTCAGCGGCTTCCGCAAGCCCACGTTCGGCCCGCGCATGACCATCCAGGACCACCGCCACCACTAGCCCCCCGCAGTCCACGTACCGGAACACCGCCTAAAGACCCAGCCGGGCCACCGCTTCCTGGCGCATCTCCACCTTGCGGATCTTGCCCGACACGGTCATCGGAAAGCTCCCGCGCACGTCCACGTACCGCGGGATCTTGTAGTGCGCCAGCTTCCCCCGGCAGAACTCCGCCAGGCTCTGGGCGTCCAGGGCCCCGGCGCCGGGTTTGAGGATCACGCAGGCCATAATTTCCTCCCCGTACCGTGCGTCCGGGACCCCGATCACCTGCACGTCCTGGATGCCCGGATGGGTGTAGAGGAACTCCTCGATCTCGCGCGGGTAAATGTTCTCGCCCCCGCGGATCACCATGTCCTTGATCCGTCCCTCGATCACGATGTAGCCGTCCTCGTCCATGCGGGCCAGGTCCCCCGTGTGCATCCATCCCTCGGCGTCGACCGCCTCGGCGGTCTGGTCCGGCTGGTTCCAGTAACCGGTCATGACGGCGTAGCCGCGGGTGCACAGTTCACCGATTTCACCGCGCTGCAAGACCTCGCCCGTGACCAGATCCACGATCCGGCTCTCCAGCTGGGGCATGGTCCGGCCCACGGTTTCGGTGCGCTGGGCCATGGTGTCTCCGCTGCGGGTCATCGTCGAGACCGGCGAGGTCTCCGTCATGCCGTAGCAGATGGCCACATCCCGCATGTTCATCTCCGAAATGACGCGGTTCATCACCTCGATGGGGCACAGCGATCCGGCCATCACGCCGGTGCGCAGGGTGGAGAGGTCGTAGGAGGCGAAATCGGGCAGGGCCAGTTCGGCGATGAACATGGTCGGGACTCCGTAGAGCGAGGTCCCGCCGAAGTCCTGCACGGCTTCCAGCGCCGCCGCGGGTGAAAAGCTCCGGCCCGGAAGAATCGTGGCGGCACCGTGGCTGAGGGCGGCGACGTTCCCGATCACCATCCCGAAGCAGTGGTAGAACGGCACCGGCAGCACCACCCGGTCATGCTCCGTGTAGCCCAGCAGCTCGCCGATGGAGTAGCCGTTGTTCAGGATGTTGTGGTGGGACAACGTGGCCCCCTTGGGGAAGCCGGTGGTGCCGGAGGTGTATTGCAGGTTGATGGCGTCGTGCGGGCCCAGTTCGGCTCTGCGCGCCTGGAGCGCGGAATGCCCGACGCCGTCCGCGCGCTTCAGCAGCTCCCCGAAGGTCCGCTCCGCCTCGGTTTCAGGGATGCCGGCGGTGAGCCCGGCCAGGCCGGCGTCGGGCAGGAACACCAGCTCGCGCAGCTCGGGGCATGCCGCCAGCGCCTGCCGCGCCATCCCGGTGTAGTCGCTGTTGCGGTCCGACGGTGCCGCGACCAGCATCCGCATGCCGTTCTGCTGGACCACGAACTCCAGCTCGTGGCTGCGGTAGGCGGGATTGACGTTGACCAGGACGGCACCGATCTTCGCCGTCGCGTACTGCAGAATGGTCCACTCGGCGCAGTTGGGACTCCAGATGCCGATCCGTTCACCCTTGGCGATGCCGAGGGCGAGCAGCGCGCGGCCCACGCGGTCGACGTCGTCGTTGAGCTTGGTGTAGCTCCACCGCCGCGCCTCGTCGCCGGGGACCGCCGCCGCCTCGATCAGGGCATCGTGGTAGGGGAACCGGGCCACGATCCGCTCGAAATTGTCGCCGATGGTTTCCTCGAGGAGCGGAACGTCAGTGTCCCCCGCTGTGTAAGCAAGCATGATGGAACGCTACCAACAGCGCGACGGCAAAAGAAGGGCGAAGCTAGGAAGTCCTACGAAATCTTGCGGGGCGGTTGCCTGTGCCGGGTAGGGTGGACGCATGAGCGCTCCCATTGATCTCCAGGCCACCTTCATCCCCAACGAGGGCGAATTCTTCCGCGTGAAGCTCGCCCTGGAAATCGCAATTGACGAGGTGGTCAATGAGCCCGGCTGCATCCGCTACGAACTCACGGAAGCCACCGAGGAACGCCTCGTGCTGACCGAGCAGTGGGCCTCGCAGGAGGATCTGGACACGCATTCCAAAGGCACGGCAGTCCAGGACCTGAACGAATCCCTGAGCGCCCTGCTGGCCGAGCCGGTCAGGCTCGAGAAGCTCTAGCCAGCAGGCACCCCGGCCGGAGGTAGGGAAGGCGGCTTACGCCTCGGGAATCTGGGTTCCGTCCTGCTTGGACGCGGAGGGCTTGGATCCGTCCGGCTGACTCGCCGCGGCTGCAGCCTCAGCCTGTGTGCGGGCCACGTGGGCATGGACTTCTTCCATGTCCAGGGCCTTGACCGCGCCGATAACCTGTTCCAGCTGCTGGGCGTTGAGCGCGCCGGGCTGGGAGAACACCAGCACCTTTTCGCGGAAGGCCATCAGCGTCGGGAT
>JAODMS010000188.1 GCA_025464925.1 Arthrobacter sp. | reverse complement strand
CGAGCTGAACGTCTCGGATCTGCTGCCCTACGGTGAAGTGCTCGAAGGCGTCCTCAGGGGCGACCCCCTCCTGTCCGTGCGCGGCGACACCGCGGAGGAATGCTGGCGGATCGTGGATCCGGTGCTGAAGGCGTGGACCATGGACAGCGTTCCACTGGAGGAGTACCGCGCCGGATCATCCGGGCCGGAGGGCTGGACCGTTTAGACCCCCGCCCGGGCACGCAAAAGCGGGCCGGCTACCTTTCAGGTAACCGGCCCGCTTCCCTATCAGGACTTCCCGTGTCCTGGCTTGACTAGATGGCCGCCGAACCGCGTTCTCCGGTTCGGACCCGTACCGCCTCGGACACATCCATCGTCCAGACCTTGCCGTCACCGGCCCGGCCGGTGTTTGAGCTGGCGATAATGACATCGAGGATGTCGTCCGCCTGTTCGTCGGTGGCCAGTACCTCTACCCGGATCTTGGGAAGGAGGTCCACGTTGTATTCGGCGCCGCGGTACACCTCGGTGTAGCCGCGCTGCCGGCCGTAGCCGCTGGCGGCACTGACGGTGAGGCCCTGCACACCGTAGGCCTCCAGCCCTTCGCGAATGGCATCCAACTTCTCCGGGCGGACGATGGCAGTGATCAGTTTCATGCCTCCACGCTTTCCTTGCCTGCTGCGGCGCTCTTGTCGCCATTGGCTGCGGCCCCGGAGTCGGCGGCCGTGGCTGCGGCCCCGGTGTCCTCGCCCTGCGGCTTGCCGGTAATCAGTTCATGCAGCGGCTGGAAGCTGCCGCCGTGGCCGCCGACACCGAATTCGTAGGCAGTTTCTGCGTGCAGGCTCAGGTCCACGCCAACCACTTCCTGTTCCTGGGAGACCCGGAAGCCCATGGTCTTGTGGATCGCCAGTGCGATCAAGGCGGTCAGTACCGCGGAGTAGACAATCGCGATTCCGGCGACTGCGAGCTGGGCCCACAGCTGGGTGACACCGCCGCCGTAGAAGAGGCCGCCGCCGACACCGTCGGCCGGGAGGGCGATGAAGCCCAGGGCCACGGTGCCGATGATGCCCGACACCAGGTGGACACCGACGACGTCGAGCGAATCGTCAAAGCCCCAGCGGAACTTCAGGCCGACGGCCAGCGAGGATGCCGCACCGGCCACGACTCCGAGTCCAAGCGCACCGACGGGGCTGACGTTGGCGCAGGCCGGGGTGATCGCGACGAGGCCGGCGACCACACCTGATGCTGCGCCGAGCGACGTCGGGTGCCCATCGCGGAGACGCTCTGTGATGAGCCAGCCGAGCATTGCCGCGGCGGGGGCTGCGAGGGTGTTGACCCAGATCAGGCCGCCCTGCTCCGCCGTGGTGGCGGCGCCGCCGTTGAAGCCGAACCAGCCGAACCACAGGATCGCCGCGCCGAGCATGACGAACGGGATGTTATGCGGGCGGTGGTTCGGGTCCTTGCCGAAGCCCTTGCGGTTGCCGATGATCAGCACGAGGACGAGTGCCGCGACACCGGCATTGATGTGGACGACGGTGCCACCGGCGAAGTCGATGGCCGGGCCGAGGGCCTGGCCGACTGCGCCCTCCGGACCGAAGAGTCCTCCGCCCCAGACCATGTAGGCGAGCGGGCAGTAAACCAGCGTGACCCAGACGGGGACGAAGGCCGACCAGGCGCCGAACTTGGCGCGGTCCGCGATCGCGCCGCTGATCAGCGCCACGGTGATGATGGCGAACGTGGCCGCGTAGCCGATCTTGATCAGGCCGTCGGGGGTATCGATGCCCTCCAGCCCGAAGGTGGCGAACGGGTTCCCGACAAACTGCAGGAAGCCCACAACCGAGGTCATCGAGGCACCCCATAGCACCCAGACCACACCGAACATGCCAATGGAGATGAAACTCATCATCATCATGTTCAGTGCAGCCTTGGCGAGCGTCATGCCGCCGTAGAAAAATGCCAGGCCCTGTGTCATGAACAGCAAGAGTGACGCTGCCACCATCAGCCATACGTGACCTGCGGTAAGTTCCATGGTTCACGTCCTCCTTGCTTGGATGCCGTCTCATTTTGGTCGTGCGGATTGCTCCGCCTGTCCAACGCGTTTTGCGTTCTACGACGAGTCTGGCCGGGCAGTGTTTCACCGGCAGAGGTTTTACATTGCCGGTGTGTTACAAGAACCTCCCGGAAGTAAATGGTGCATCTCGTACTTGTTACGGTTAGGTTTCACGGGTTGCACCCGCCGGCCGTTCCGCACGGGGCGTCGGGCCCCTCCAGATCCCCCGATCCGCCAGCTCCCCAAGGACGACCGCACCATGACCAAGACCTTCCGCCCCGCCGGCGGCGGCGCCCAGCCTCCGGCGGGGAACCGGCAGCCGCGCGACAACCGGCTGCCCCGGGACATCAAGGTGATGCTGGTTGCCGCCTTCCTGATCGCGATCGGCTTCGGCCTGGTTGCTCCGGTGCTCCCCCAGTTCGCCACCACTTTCGATGTCGGCGCGACGGCGGCGGCCGTGATCGTGAGCATCTTCGCGTTCATGCGGCTTCTTTTCGCCCCGGCCGGCGGGGCCCTGATCGTGAGGCTCGGAGAACGGCCGGTCTACGTGTCCGGGCTGCTGATTGTGGCGGCGTCCACGGCGGCCTGTGCCTTCGCCCAGGACTACTGGCAGCTGCTGGTGTTCCGGGGCCTGGGCGGCGCGGGCTCGGTGATGTTCACGGTGGCGTCGATGGCCCTCGTGGTCCGACTGGCGCCGCCTGAAAGCCGCGGCCGGGTCTCCGGTGCCTACGCCTCGGCGTTCCTGATCGGAAACGTCTGCGGTCCGATCGTCGGCGGGCTGCTCGCGAACTTCGGCCTGCGGGTGCCGTTCCTTGCCTACGCCGGTGCGCTGGTGCTGGCGGCCGTCGTGGTCCAGACACAGCTCAGCCATGTCCCGGCTGCCTCGCGCCTGCCGGGCGCGG
Organism: Arthrobacter sp.; assembly: GCA_025464925.1. The sequence goes on along the minus strand of JAODMS010000188.1, from coordinate 20,977 downwards.
CAGCCCCGGCCATGGAGCTGCGTGAAGCGCTGCGGGACAGCGCCTACCGGGCGGGGCTGTTCTCCAGCTTCGCCAACGGCTGGGCCACCTTTGGCGTGCGGATGGCCACGGTGCCGCTGTTCGCTGTCGCGGCGCTCGGTGCGGGGCCCGAGTCTGCCGGCTGGGCGCTCGCCGTCTTCGCCGGCGGAAACGCGGCGGCGCTGACCTTCTCCGGCAAGCTGGCGGACAGCCTTGGCCGGAAGCCACTGATGATCGCGGGCCTGATGGTCGCCGGGACGGCCACTGCAGCCATCGGGTTCACCCACCAGCTGCCCTGGTTCCTGGCGGCATCCGCCGTCGCCGGGATCGGCTCCGGACTGCTCGGCCCGGCCCAGCAGGCGGCCATTGCCGATGTGATCGGCAATGAACGCTCGGGTGGCCGGGTGCTCGCCATCTTCCAGATGACCGCGGACAGCGGCGCCATTATCGGCCCGGTGGTCGCCGGCCTGCTCGCGGACCGGCTGGGCTACGGCTGGGCCTTCGGTGTTACCGGCGGCATCCTGGTCGCTGCGGCCATGGTCTGGCTGCTGGCGCGGGAGACCTTCCAGCGGCCGAGTCCGGCGAGAACCTAGCCCGGCAAGAGCGCCCGAGTCCGCGGCGGCGACAGCCCTTGGCTAAGCTGGGCACGACCGCACCAAACCTTCCGGAGGTACCGCCCCATGGCCCCACTCGACTCTTCCCCCGGCAATGCAGGCAGCCCCGGCCCCGCTGATACCGGGAAAGCGAACACAAAGCGCACGCGGATCCTCGCGGGCACCGGCATCGCCGCCGTCCTGGCAGGAGCGGCGGTGCTGATTCCGCTCGCCCTCGGCGGGCCCGCACCGGCTCCCGCGACGTCCGCCGTGCCGTCCGTATCGGCTTCCGCACCGGCTGCCGAGCCGGCTTCCGGGCCGTCCCAGCCCGCAGCCCCTGTGGAGGTCGGGCCTCCGGTGACCTACTACAACCAGCCGGCACCGCCGGCCGGGTCGCCCCTGGAGCAGGTCGAGCCCCTCAAGGTCGCTGTGTCCCCGGAGCTCGTGGGCACCTCGCTGGACAAGGGCTTCTCAGGCATCTCGCTGGAAGCCACTGACCTGGCCGATCCCGACCTCAGCAGCGGCAACGCCTCCATGGTGAAACTGCTCAAGGAGATCGACCAGCCCGTCCTCCGGTTCGGCGGAAATGCCGTGGACCGCCGCTTCTTCTGGACGTCCTCGAACGAAGCGCTCCCGTCGAACTACCGCGGCGATGCAGCCCATCCGGCCAGGGCCGTAGGGCCGGCGGATCTGACCCGGGTGGACACCCTGCTGGAGGCAGCGGACGCGAAGGTCAGCCTCACACTGGACCTGGGCCACTACAACCCGGACCGGGCCGCCGACATGGTCAAGCACGCCTCGGAGATCTTCGGACCCAGGCTTCTGAGCATCACGATCGGCAACGAGCCCAACGGCTTCGTCTTCAATGACGTGCGTAAGAACGGCGGCTACAGCCTGGAGCAGTACGTCCGCGAGCTCCAGGCCTACGCCAATGCGATCTACGCGGTGGCGCCGGACGTGCCCATTTCAGGACCGGGTGCCTACGACCAGAAGTGGTGGCAGCCGTTCATTGATGCCGACTTCCCGCAAAAGAAGATCCTCTCGTTCCACAACTATCCGCTCTACAGCTGCGACGGAAGCGACCCCAAGGGCTCGCCGACCATGGCAAACCTGATGAGCCGGCTGATGCACGACCGGGCCGCCGACTACCAGCAGGCTGCCCTCAAGGCCGGCCAGGCCGCAGGCCTGGAAACCTGGCTGCCGGAGACCGGCATTGCCGCCTGCCCGGGCTCGAACGAGACCTCCCGCACCCACGCCTCCGCCCTCTGGACTGTTGACTACGCCCTCAACGCCGCCCAGCTGGGCGTCACGAAGATCGGCTTCCATAGCTCCTTGCTCACCTGCAAGGGCGGCCCGCCCATGTCTGCGATCTGCAGCGCCGGCGCCTATCCGGAAGGCAACGGCCAGATGTCGGGCCGGGCCAACTTCTTCGGCATCTCCATGGTCGCCGAGCTCAACGCCGGAAAGTTTCTGAAACTGGACACGTCCGGGGGCGGCCTGGCCTACAGCTATGCCCTCAAGAATGAGGACGGGAGCACGACGGTGGTCCTGGTCAACGAGAACGACCCCGAAAAGGCTGCCCAGACGGAAGTCACGCTGAACCTTCCCGGGAAGCCCCTGACCGGGACGATGACCCAGCTCAGCGGCCCCAGCTACGCAGCTGAGGACAAGACCGTGATCGACGGCGCCAAGTCGGAGCCCACGCCGTTGGCCGAGCGCGCCACCGTCCCGGGCTTCAAGTACAAGTCCGAGACACAGAACTTCGCGCTGACGGCCGGCACGGTGACGGTCCTGAACTTCACCTACTGACCCAGCTGCCACCGGGGAACGGCTGGGCTCCGGGGGCCCCGCCACGCAAAAGTGCCTCCGTTCCCGGAAGAGGGAACGGAGGCACTTCTGTCCGTGCTAGGTGGGTTGAGGGCGCCTAGTTCAGCAGGGCGTCGACGAAGCTTTCGGCGTCGAACGGCGCCAGGTCATCGGCGCCCTCGCCGAGGCCGATCAGCTTGACCGGAACGCCGAGTGACTTCTGGATGGCGACGACGATGCCGCCCTTGGCGGTGCCGTCCAGCTTCGTCAGGACGATGCCGGTGACATTCACGACCTCGGAAAAGACCCGGGCCTGGTTCAGGCCGTTCTGGCCCGTAGTCGCGTCAAGGACCAGCAGCACCTCGTCCACCTCGGCGAGCTTCTCGATGACCCGCTTGACCTTGCCGAGCTCGTCCATCAGGCCGACCTTGTTCTGCAGGCGCCCGGCGGTGTCGATCATGACGACGTCGACTTCCTGGTCGATGCCTGCCTTGACCGCCTCGTAGGCCACGGACGCCGGGTCCGCGCCATCGATGTCGGACTTGACGGTGGGAACGCCCACGCGCTGCCCCCATGTCGCCAGCTGTTCTGCCGCCGCGGCGCGGAAGGTGTCTGCGGCGCCCAGCAGGACGTCCTTGTCCTCGGCCACCAACACGCGGGCGAGCTTGCCGACCGTGGTGGTCTTGCCGACGCCGTTGACGCCCACAACCATCACGACGGCGGGCCTGCCGGCGTGGCGTTCAACCCGCAGGCTGCGGTCCATGGTGGGGTCCACGAGCTTGATGAGTTCTTCACGCAACAGTGCCTTGACTTGTTCCGGCGAGCGCGTGCCGAGCACCTTGACGCGTTCCCGCAGCGCGTCCACGAGCTGCATGGTCGGTTCCGTGCCGAGGTCCGCCAGCAGGAGGGTCTCCTCCACCTCGTCCCAGACGTTCTCATCGATCTTGTCCGCGGAGAGCAGGGCCAGGAGCCCCTTGCCGAGGACGTTGTTGGACTTGACCAGGCGTCCGCGCAGCCGGGTCAGGCGCCCTTCCATCGGCAGCGGAGTCTCCACCGGAACGGTTTCCAGGCCGGCCACGTCGTCCGGCACCTCGACCGTCTCCAGGCCCTCCAGGTCGACGCCGTCGGGCGCCCGGCGGTCGCGTGTTGGCGCCGGCCGGTCCTCCAGGAGAGTTGCGCCGGAATGCGGCCCGGACTCGACGGGATCGTTCTCATCACGCTTTCCGGGGTAGCTCGTGATGTTCTTCCGGGTCCTCATGAACACCGGAATCAGTCCACCGAGGACCACCAGGGCAGCGAGAATGGGCAGAATAATGGGGAGGATGTCGTTCACTCCCCTAGCTTCTCACAAACCGGAATGACGTTGCGGGGGCGCACGACCCTGCCCCGGGAGACCCTTGGCCCTCGGGGGTCCTGCCTAGACCTCCGCGCCGAGCCGCTGGCTGATGACCGTGGACACGCCGTCCCCGCGCATGGTGACGCCGTACAGGGCGTCGGCGACCTCCATGGTGCGCTTCTGGTGGGTGATGACGATCAGCTGGCTGGACTCGCGGAGCTCCTCGAAGATGGTGAGGAGCCGGCCGAGGTTGGTGTCGTCCAGGGCGGCCTCCACCTCGTCCATGACGTAGAACGGCGAGGGCCGGGCCTTGAAGATCGCCACGAGCAGGGCAACCGCTGTCAGCGAGCGCTCCCCGCCCGAAAGCAGTGAGAGCCGTTTGATCTTCTTTCCGGCCGGGCGCGCTTCCACCTCGATACCGGTGGTGAGCAGGTCGGACGGATCCGTCAGGACCAACCGGCCCTCGCCGCCGGGGAACAGCCGGGCGAACACCCGGACGAACTGCGCGGAGGTGTCCTCGAAGGCTTCCGCAAACACCTTCTGCACACGCTCGTCGACTTCCTTGATGATGTCCAGCAGATCCTTGCGGCTGGATTTGAGATCCTCCAACTGGGTGCTGAGGAACTGGTGGCGTTCCTCGAGCGCGGCGAATTCCTCCAGCGCCAGCGGATTGACGCGGCCCAGCGCGGAGAGGTCGCGTTCGGCCCTCTTGAGCCGTTTTTCCTGTTCTTCGCGGACGAAGGGCCTGCCCTCGATGATCTCGCGGCCGTCCTCGTCCACGGCGGCACGCAGCGCCGCCCACTTGTCGCCGGAGCCGCCGGCCGGCAGCGGCACCGGGCGGTCCGGGCCGTAGTCCGCCACGAGCTGGTCGGCGGTCAGTCCCAGCTCCTCCACGCTCCGGAGCTCCAGCGCCTCGATCCGGAGCGTTTGCTGGGTGCGGGCCAGTTCGTCACGATGCACCGAATTCGTCAGCTCGGCTAGTTCGCGGGCATAGGCATCGTTGCGGGTGCGTGCCTCGGCCAGCTCGCGGTCCATCTGTTCCCGCCGCTCCTCAGCGCTGTCCCGCTCCCGGCGGGCAAGCTCCACGGACACGTCGATGAATCCGAGCACCTGCGTCACGGCAGCGGAGACGGCGGCCGCCCGTGCAGCCTGGAGCCGGCGGCGGCGGGCCCGTTCTGCGGCGTCCGCCCTGGCCCGGCGCTCCGTGGCCGCGGCGCGTTCGAGTGAGGACGCCCGGTTGCGCGTGGCCGTGAGCTGCTCCTCGGCGCTGCGCAGGGCGAGCCGCGCGTCCATCTCCGCGGAGCGGGCCACCGAGGCAGCCAGGGCGAGGGCGTTCCGGTGCTCCGGTGAGGGCTCCTGCTCCGCGGGTGCCTCCTGCGCGGCGGCGAGGCGTGCTGCCACCGCTTGGAGCGTGGCCTGTTCGCTGGCGATGTTGGCTTCGGCCTTGGCGAGGGACGCGGCGAGGCGTTCGCTTTCCCCCACCGCGCTGCGGAGCACTGAGTTGAGGTGCCCGAGGCGTTCGGCCACGGCAGCGAGCCGGGCGTCGGAGTCATGGAGCTGCTCAAGGGCGGCGTCGGCGCGTTCCTGCGCCTCGGCCCGCCGGGCCTGGGCGGAGGACAAGGCAAAGCGGTTGCGTTCCAGCTCGGCGGTGACCGTGGCCAGCCGTGCCGAGGCATCGTCGACGGCGGCCTGGACTTCCAGCAGCGAGGGCGCCGTGGCGGAGCCGCCAGTGACGGTCCGCGCGGTGACGACGTCCCCGGCCCTGGTGACCGCGGTGAGTTCGGGGCGGGCGGAGATCAGCTGCGCCGCCGCCTCCAGATCATCGACGACGGCGGTGTCCGCAAGCAGGCGGGACAGAGGCGGGCCGGTTGCGGCGGTCCCGACCCCGGAGGACGTGACCAGTCCGCCGGCCCAGCGTGCACCGTCCGGCAGCGGCGCAGCGCCCGGCTGGCTCAACGGGGACGGCGCGGCAGCTGCGGAGGCCGCCTCGGCCAACAACAGCGAGACGCGGCCGGCGTCGTCATCCTTCAACAGCCGCACCGCAGCCGAGGCGGAGTCCCTGTCCTGCACCACCACGGCGTCGGAGCACGTGCCGAGGGCCGCTGCGATGGCGGCCTCGAACCCGGCCTCCACCGTGATCATGGATGCGAGGGATCCCAGCACGCCGGGCAGGCCGGCGCGGAGCACATGGTCCGAGCCGTCCTTCCGGTTCAGCCCGAGCTGGAGGGCGTCGCGGCGGGCGACGAGGGCGCCTCGCTCCCGCTCGCCACCGCGCTCGGCCGCCTTGAGCGCGTCGATTTCGCTGAGGACCGCATCCAGGGCCTCACTGGCGTCCTCGTAGTCGGCGTCGAGGGTTTCCTCACCGTCCTCGGCGCCCGCGACCCGGGATTCCAGTGCCGCAAATTCGTTCTGGGCGAGCCGGCGGCGTTCTTCCCCTGCCTTCTGCGATTCCCGCAGCCGGCCAAGTTCGGCCTGGGCCGACTCCACGCGGGACCGTGCCGCCCCCACCTGCCCGGCCAGCCTGGCCAGGCCCTCGCGCCGGTCCGCCGCCGCCCGGAGCAGGGTCGCGAGCCGTTGGTCTTCCGCGGCGGCAGCATTTTCCGCATCCTGCTTGGCCGCCGTCGCGGCCTCCAAGGCGTTGCGCTGGTCCACGATCCGGCGTTCCAGCCCGGCCTGTTCCTCGCGGACGCGGGCCGCCTGCCTGTCGAGCTGGTCGGGGTCCCGGCCGGAGTCCGGGAGGACGTCCGCGGCGCCGAGCAACCGGCGGCGTTCCTCGGCGAGGGAGCCAAGGGAGCGCAGCCGCTCCCGCCCGGCGGAGAGCTGGTACCAGTTGTCCCGCGCCGCGTTCAGCTTCGGGGTCGCCTCGGCCGCGAGCTGCTCGAGCCTGGCCTGCCGCCGGCGGCCGGCCTCAAGTTCCTGCTCCACAAGGGCACAGCGTGCCTTCAGGGCAGACTCATCGGCGGCATCCTGTTCCAGAGCGGACTGCAGCTGGACGAGGTCGTCGGCCAAAAGGCGCGAGCGGGCATCGCGTACTTCGAACTGGACGGTCTGGGCGCGCCGGGCCACCTCGGCTTGTTTACCCAGGGGCGTCAGCTGCCGCCGGATTTCACCGGTCAGGTCGCTGAGCCGCTGCAGGTTGGTCTGCATGGCCTCAAGCTTGCGGACCGTTTTTTCCTTGCGGCGGCGGTGCTTGAGGATGCCGGCGGCCTCTTCGATGAAGCCGCGCCTGTCTTCCGGCGTCGCGTGCAAAACCTTGTCCAGTTGCCCCTGGCCGACGATCACGTGCATTTCACGGCCCAGGCCCGAATCGGAGAGCAGCTCCTGGATATCCAGCAACCGGCAGCCCGCCCCGTTGATGGCATACTCCGAGCCCCCGGTACGGAACAGGGTGCGGGAGATGGTGACTTCGCTGTACTCGATGGGAAGCGCGCCGTCGCTGTTGTCGATGGTGAGCGAGACGTGGGCACGGCCCAGGGGCGGCCGGCCGGACGTTCCGGCGAAGATGACATCCTCCATCCGTCCGCCGCGGAGGGTTTTGGCTCCCTGTTCGCCCATGACCCAGGCCAGGGCGTCCACCACATTGGACTTGCCCGAACCGTTGGGGCCGACCACGGCAGTCACGCCTGGTTCGAATTCGAAAGTCGTCGCCGATGCGAACGACTTGAATCCGCGGACGGTCAGGCTTTTGAGGTGCAAGGTGTTTCTGGTCTCCTGCTCGGCGGACTGGGCACGCGAACGCATGATTTGGACGGGCGCGGATGTTGGGGACGGCCCTGCATATTTACAATCTACTGCGGAGCTGTGACAATTCCGCGCAGAACCCGTGCGACACCGGCGCAGATGCTCCAATTTGCAGATGCAGGAATGGATCGGCACCGGGCATAGTTAAGCTCTTGGGCTTGTGCCTGAACGGGCGGTCAACCGCCGGAGCGCAGGACGGACACGAACAGAGGCACAACTTGATAGGGAATGCAACATTCCGGCACCGCAACACCGCCTTGCTTTCGGTGAGCAGCGTCGAAGCTCCGAGGATCGTCAGTTCCACAGATTTCGATAGTAGGCTGGCTTTGACCCTCCGGCGGCTGAAGTTCCCCCCAAAACTGCTCGAACGGGTGGCCGGCGTCACGCACCGGCGCTGGTGGGCCCCCGGGACATCGTTCGACGACGCAGCCATCGATGCGGGCGCGAAAGCCTTGGCCGAGTCCGGCATCGACGCGTCCGAGGTCGGCCTGCTGATCAACACGTCCGTGACACGGCGCAACCTCGAACCGTCTGTCGCGGTGAAGATCCACCACGGACTCAGCCTCCCGTCATCGGCCATGAACTTCGACCTGGCCAACGCCTGCCTCGGATTCGTCAACGGCATGACCCTGGCGGCCAACATGATCGACTCCGGCCAGATCAAGTACGCGGTGATTGTCAATGGCGAGGATGCCCAGGCAACCCAGGAGGCCACTCTGGCCCGGCTGCAGCGGCCGGAAACCACCCGTGAGGACTTCAACCGCGAGTTCGCCACACTCACCCTGGGTTCCGGAGCCGCGGCTGCCGTCCTGGGCCCGGCGGACCAGCACCCGGGTGCGCACCGGATCCTCGGCGGCGTGATGCGCGCCGGCACCGAGCACCATGAACTGTGCGTGGGCGGCATCGACGGCATGGCCACCGACACCAAGGGCCTGCTCGACGGCGGCCTGCAGCTCGTGGTCGATGCCTGGAACGAGGCCCAGCCGGAGTGGAACTGGGCCTCGATGGACCGCTACGTCACGCACCAGGTGAGTACTGCCTATACCCAGGCCATCATCGACGCCATTGATTTGGACCCGGACAAGGTGCCGATCACGTTCCCGCACTGGGGTAATGTGGGCCCGGCCTCCCTCCCCATGACCCTGGCCGCCGAAGCGCAGAGCCTCGGAGCCGGGGACCGCGTACTGTGCATGGGCGTCGGTTCCGGCCTCAACACCGCCATGGTGGAAATCGTTTGGTAGCCGCCAACTGGCCCGGCGTCGACCCCGAGTGGTCGCGCGAGATCGATGTGGCGTCCACCTCCGCCGCGGATGAGCCCGGAACCGTGCGCCGCTGGCACCTGCTCGACAACGGAGCCCAGCTCTCCCGCCGCGGGCTCACTCCAGCCGGCACCCTGCTGTGCGTGCACGGCAACCCGACCTGGTCCTACCTGTGGCGGACCCTGCTGGCCGCCGGATCCGACTCCGCGCATCCCTGGCGCGTCGTGGCGGTGGACCAGCTGGATATGGGCTTCTCAGAGCGCACCGGCACGTTCCGGCGTCTGGCGGACCGGATCAACGACCTGGGCGATCTCACCGCCGCGCTTGGGCTGGGCGGGCCGGTCGTCACCGTCGGCCACGACTGGGGCGGCGTGATCAGCCTCGGCTGGGCCTTGGCACATCCGCAGCAGCTGGCCGGGGTGGTGCTGACCAACACCGCCGTCCACCAACCCTCAAGCTCCCGCATCCCGCCGGCGCTGCGGCTTGCCCTGCACCCCGCAGTGCACCGCTGGGGAACGACGACGTCGGACGCCTTCCTGCGGGTGACGCATTCCCTTGCCCGCCCTCCGCTGGCCGCGGATGTCCGCAGCGCCTTCATGGCCCCTTACCGGGGCGCCGGGCGCCGCGCCGGCGTGGGAAACTTTGTCGCGGACATTCCCGCCGACGCCTCCCATCCCAGCTTCCCGGCGCTCAGCCGGGTCGCCGAAGGGCTGCGCGGGCTGAGGGTTCCGGCCCTGATGCTCTGGGGGCCGCGGGACCCGATCTTTTCCGACCGGTACCTGAAGGATCTGATCAGCCGGCTGCCGGACGCGAAAGTGCACCGCTTCGAGGGTGCCGGCCACCTGGTCGCCGAAGACCGGGACATCGCCACTCCCGTCCTCGAATGGCTTGCCGAGCGCGGCCGGGACAGCGGACCGGCTGACGCCCAGGCGGTTTTCCCGACTGCGGCTTCCCCGACTGCGCCTTCCCCGACGGGGGAGTCTGGCACCGGGCTCCCGCCCCTTTGGGCGCCGCTCACCGAGCTGGCAGCAGGACCCGCCGGCGGGGACACCGCCGTCGCCGAAATGGCCGCGGACGGCAGTGTCGCCCGCTCGCTCAGCTGGCAGGAGCTCGAACAGAATATTGCCGCCCTCGCGGCTGGACTGCAGAAAGCCGGCGTCCGGCAGGGCAGCCGGGTGAGCCTGATGGTTCCGCCGGGGGTGGACCTGACCGTGGTCCTCTACGCCTGCCTCCGGCTGGGCGCGGTGGTGGTCGTGGCCGATGCGGGCCTCGGCACCCGCGGCCTGAGCCGCGCCGTCAAGGGCGCCACCCCGGATTTCCTCATCGGCATCGACAAGGCCCTCGCCGCCGCATCGATGCTCAGCTGGCCGGGACGGCGCATCAGTGTGCGGGACCTGCCAGCCGCCCGCCGCCGCCTTCTCGCCGTCGAGACCTCCTTGGCCTTCCTCGCCAGCCGGGGAGAATTCATCGCTAAGAAGACGCCGCCGCTGCAGGTTCCGGACCCGGACGCCCCCGCCGCAGTGCTCTTCACCTCCGGATCCACCGGCCCCGCCAAGGGCGTGCTCTACACCCACCGGCGGCTGGCCGCGATGCGGGACACCGTGGCCGCGACGCTGGGGATCCGCCCTGGCGCACGCCTGGTGGCGGGCTTCGCGCCCTTCGCCCTGCTGGGACCAGCGCTGGGGGCCGTCTCAGTGACGCCTGCCATGGACGTGACCGCGCCCCGCACCCTGACGGCCCTCGCACTGGCGGATGCTGCCACGGCCATCGACGCCACCGTGGTCTTCGCCTCCCCGGCGGCGCTGCGCAACGTCCTCGCGACCCAGGGCGGCCTGAGCCGGGCCGGGCACGGGACCCTGGGGCGTGTGGAGCTGCTGCTCTCCGCAGGCGCGCCCGTCGCCGAATCCCTCCTCGCAGAAGTGCAGCTTCTGCTGCCCCGGGCCTCGCTGCACACCCCGTACGGGATGACCGAGGCGCTGCCCGTCACCGATATCAGCCTCGAACAGATCCGCGCCGCTGAGGTCGACGTCGACGCCGGAACCATGGCGGGGGCCGGCAACGGCGTGTGCGTGGGCCGGCCGGTGCACGGCGCCCGCGTGGCCATCATCCCGCTCGCCGCGGACGGCACCGCACCCGGGGACGACCCCGTCACGGAGGCGGGGGTGACCGGCGAAATCCTCGTGCGCGCCCCGCACGTGAAGGAAGCCTACGACAGGCTCTGGCTGACCCAGCGCGAGAGCGGCCGCACGGCCGGGTGGCACCGCACGGGCGACATCGGACACTTCGACGCCGCCGGCCGGCTCTGGGTGGAAGGACGCCTCGCGCACGTCGTAACGGCACCGGGGACCGTGGTCACGCCCGTGGGCGCCGAGCAGGCCATCGAACGACTGGAGGACGTCGCGCTGGCCGCCGTCGTCGGGGTCGGCCCGTCCGGGACGCAGGCCGTCGTCGCCGTCGTCGAGACTGTACCTGCCGCCCGCCGGGCCGGCCCTGCCGCGCCGCAGCTCGCAGGGCGCGTACGCGAGGCGGCCCGTCAGGCGGGCGTCAGCGTCTCCGCCGTGCTCGTTGTCTCCTCCCAGCCGACCGACATCCGCCACAACGCCAAGATCGACAGGACCCGCTTGTCCCGGTGGGCCTCGGCGGTGCTGGCCGGCGGCCGTCCGGGCACGCCGTGAGGGTCCTCGTCACCGGCGCAAGCGGCCTGCTCGGTCGTGTTGTGGCCGTGCTGCTGGTGCGGCAAGGCCACGCCGTCACCACCTTCCAGCGCCGTCCCGCGGGCGTCGACGGCGCCGTGGACCTCTCCGGGTCCGTCACTGACGACGACGCCGTCCGTCGCGCCGTCGCCGGGGCCGAGGGCGTCATCCACCTGGCGGCAAAGGTCTCCTTCACCGGCCGCGCCACCGATTTCCACGAGGTGAATGTCGAAGGCACGCGGCGCCTGCTCCTTGCAGCCCGCGCGGCGGGCGTGCGCGACCTGGTCTTCGTCTCCTCCCCGTCCGTGGCCAACTCCGGGGCCGCCATCGCCGGACTGGGCGCCGAGCCGGCGGACCCGGCCCGCGCGCACGGCGACTACTCCCGCACCAAGGCCGAGGCCGAGCTGCTGGCGCTGGCCGCCGACTCGCCGGAACTCCGGGTCGCGGCGGTACGCCCGCACATCGTCTGGGGCCCAGGCGATACGCAACTGGTGGAACGGGTGCTGGAACGTGCCGGCCGCGGCCGCCTGCCGCTGCTCGACTCCGGGGCGGCCCTGATCGACACCACCTACGTGGACAACGCCGCCTCGGCCATCGTCGCCGCGCTGCACCGCATGGAGCACATCCACGGCCGGGCGCTCGTCGTCAGCAATGGAGAACCCCGCCCGGTCGGGGAGCTGCTGGCGGGAATTTGCGCCGCGGGCGGCGTCCCCGCGCCGTCGTGGACGGTGCCGGGACGGATCGCGCGGGCGGCAGGATCGGTGGTGGAGAAGCTTTGGACCCGGGCCGGCCGGGCAGGGGAGCCGCCGATGACCAGATTCCTCGCTGAGCAGCTCTCCACCGCCCACTGGTTCGACCAGCGCGAGACCCGCAAACTCCTCAACTGGACCCCCGCCGTTTCAATTGACGAGGGCCTGGTGAGACTGGCCGAGCGCTACGGTCCACTTTCAACGGCGCGGGTTTCGCGCCGTTGGCGAGCGCCAAGATAACTGTCACCGTTGCCCACATCCGCCACTGATTGAGGGGTCTCCCGGGCGCGCGGGCTCCCCTACCAGCGGCCGTTCCGTGGGCGGGGCTGGCAGACCGGGCAGGTGTAGGAGGAACGGTTCATGAACTGTTCCCGCCTCAGCGTGCTGACCAGTCCCGCAGCGGCGCAGCGCTTGCATTCCTGGCCCTCGCGGCCGTAGGCGTTGAGGGAACGGTCGAAGTAGCCGGATGCTCCGTTGACGTTGACGTACAGCGAATCGAAGCTGGTTCCACCGGCGGCCAGGGCGTCCGTCATGACCTCGCGGGCGGCGTCGAGCACCCGCAGGGCCTCCGCGCGGCGCAGGGTGTCCGTGGGCCGGGCATAGTGCAGCCGGGCCTTCCAGAGGGCCTCGTCGGCGTAGATATTGCCGATCCCCGACACCAGGCCCTGATCCAACAGGGCCCGCTTGAGGCCGGTCTTGCGTGCCCGGAGACGGCGGTAGAAGTCGTCGAAGGAGAAATACGGATCCAGCGGATCCCGGGCAATATGGGAGGCTTCCTCGGCGATCAGCGGCAGGGGCGTTTCGGCGAGCCCGCCCGGCCCGCCGTCGGACGTCGGAAGGAGCGAGGTGAGGAACAGGCCGCCAAAAATGCGCTGGTCCACGAACCGGAGCTGTTCGGGCATGCTGTCGGCCGGGCTGAGGCGCAGCCGTACTTTCAGGTGTTTCTCGTCCGGGACGCCGGCGTCCTGCAGAAGGAGCTGGCCGGACATGCCCAGATGTGCCATCAGCGCCACGGAGCCGCGGCTGCCAGGCAAACGGGCGCCGACGGGGCCGGCATTCCCTGATGGTGCGGGAGTATCCGCCAACGGCATCCACAGGAACTTGCCGCGGCGGACCACGTCGAGGACCCGGGCGCCTTCCAGATTGCCGGCGAAGTCCTCGGGCCCGAGAGCGTGCCGGCGGATGGAGCGCGGATCCACCACCTCGACGGCGGTGATGGTCCGGCCCCGCACCCAGCTCACCAGTCCGCGGCGGACGACTTCGACCTCGGGCAGTTCAGGCACGAGGGGGCCTAGCTGCCGTGCTGTGTTCTCAGCACCGGCGTTCCGGACGTCGCCGGGCCCGCCGCCGGCCGCGAGGCAGCCGTGGTGGTGAGCCTGCGCCAGGCGTCGGCGGCGGCTTCCTGCTCGGCTTCCTTCTTCGAGTTGCCCGCGCCGGTGCCATAGTCCGTGCCGCCGATACGCAGCACAGCCTCGAAGGTGCGTGCATGGTCCGGTCCGGAGCCCTCGACGGCGTAGTTGATGGTCCCCAGCTGCCGGCTGGCGGCAAGCTCCTGGATGCTGGTCTTCCAGTCGGTCCCGGCGCCGAGCGCGCCCGCGTCCTTGAGCAGCGGCCCGACCAGCCGCATGACCAGCTGGCGCGCCGTCTCGATGTCGTTGGACACGTAGGTGGCGCCGATCAGCGCCTCCATGGTGTCTGCCAGGATGGATGACTTGTTCTTGCCTTCGGTGAGCTTCTCGCCCTGTCCGAGGTAAATGTATTCGCCCAGGCCGATGCTGCGGCCGATGCCTGCCAGCGCCCGGGTGCTGACGACGGCGGAGCGGCGCTTGGCCAGATCCCCTTCGGGCAGCATGGGATTGTCGTGGTACAGCGCGTCAGTGACCGAGAACCCCAGAATGGAGTCACCCAGGAACTCGAGCCGCTCGTTGGTGGGTATGCCGCCGTTTTCGTAGGCGTAGGAACGGTGTGTGAGCGCAAGACGAAGCGTCCCGGCGTCAATAGTGACACCGAGACGCTTCAGAAGCTCTTCAGTTGAAGACATCTTATTCAGCCTGTTGGCGGATTAGACGTCCGCGACCTTGCGGCCCTTGTATTCAAGGAACAGCGCGGTGCCGGCCGAGTCGGTAACGACCTTTGCCTGGTGCGGCAGGCTGTAGGTAACCTGTCCGTTTTCGACAGTCTTCACCAAGTGGGGGGCAGTTGCCTTCCACTGGGAGCGACGGGCGCGGGTATTCGAGCGAGACATTTTCCGCTTGGGAACAGCCACGGCTAACTCATTTCTCTCTAGTCCAACACTTACAAATCATTTTTGCCGGTCAGGCTTAGCCAAGTCGGCTAGGGCAGCCCAGCGAGGATCTACGACCTCGTGGTGATGCCCCGGCTCGTCTTCCAGGCGAACTCCGCATTCGGAGCAAAGGCCCTGGCAGTCTTCCCGGCACACCGGCTGGAACGGCAGCATAGTGACAACTGCGTCCCGCAACACCGGCTCAAGATCGATTAGATCGTGCTCGATTCGACGTTGCTCTTCTTCGTCTTCTTCATCCGAGAACACAGCGTCCGCGTAGAAGAAAAGTTCTTGCACATCGACCTCAAGGTCATACGCAAGGGGATCCAGGCATCGGCCGCATTCGCCAGTAACTTCGACGTTGACGGTTCCAGATACCAAAATTCCTTCGTGTACGGCCTCCAGCCGCAGATCCAGCTCGACATCCGAGCCTTTCTGCACGCCAATGAGCGCCACACCAAGGTCACTCGGTGCGGGTACATGTTCCGTCAGCGTCCGCATGGTTCCCGGACTACGTCCGAGGTCCTTGACGTCGAACGCCAAGGGCGAACTAGCATCTCGTTTAATGAGAACTCCTGTTGAACATATGACCGACGTACCATCTTAGCCTGAACTTCCGGACGGACTCAAACCGGGCGGCGGGCTGGCAGTTCAGCACTGCACCCCGGCCATGGTTCGGGCCGCGCAACCGGCAGCAGGCCGCCGAGTACCGATCAAGCGTACCCTTTGCGTACTTGTTCCCGGACAGGCGCGCCGGAGTGCAGCCGTTTCAGCACGGATCTGGGAACAAACTCCGAGACGTTCCCGCCCAGGGTGAACACTTCCTTGATCAGGGTGGATGACAGATGCAGGTAGTGGCCCTCGGCCGGCAGGAACACCGTCTCGACGCCGGTGAGCTGGCGGTTCATGGTGGCCATCGGCAACTCATAATCGAAGACCGAGGACGAGCGCAGCCCCTTGACGATGGCGGACACGCCGCGCCGGCGGCAATACTCCGCCAGGAGGCCCTCCCCCACCGGCTCCACCACGATGCCCCGCAAGGAGGCGAACGTCTCCTTGGCCATATCGATCCGCTCCTCGAGGCTGAAGCGGTATTTCTTGGCGTAGTTGGTGGATACTCCCACGATGACCTCGTCAAAGAGGCTGGCGGCTCTGGCAATTACTTCCAGATGTCCATTGTGAATGGGGTCGAAGGAGCCAGGGCATACGGCACGTCTCATGCTCCGAACCTACCGTATCCGCGGACCGGGTTACCATGACTGGATGTCAGCATCCAACATTCCTTTCACCGTGGCCGGCGGCGTGGTTCTCGTGACCGGAGCCGCCATGGGTATGGGCAGGCTTTACGCCCTCCGCGCCGCCCGCGAGGGCGCCGCCGTCGTTCTGCTGTGGGACGTCGACGCCGATGGCCTGGCGCGCACCGCCGGCGAGGTGACCGCCCTCGGGGCGCGTGCCGTCACCCGGCAGGTGGATCTGGCGGACCGCGACGCGATCGCCACGGCCGCGGAGGAAAGCCGGTCCGAGGGGCCGCTGGCGCTGCTGGTCAACAACGCCGGGATCGTGCGCGGAGCGCATTTTTGGGACCACAGCCCGGATCGCGACATCGCCCTGACCATGGACATCAACGCGCTGGCCCCCCTGTACGTCACCCGCGCCTTCCTGCCGGACATGATGGCCGACGGCGGCCGGCCCCGCCGGATCCTGAACGTCGCCTCCGCCGCCGGCACCGTCGCCAACCCGCGGATGAGCGTGTACGCGGCCTCCAAGTGGGCCGTCATCGGCTGGAGCGACTCGCTCCGGCTGGAACTCGAGCAGCAGGGCTACCACCACCTCAAGGTGACCACCTTCTGCCCCAGCTACAT
This sequence comes from Arthrobacter sp., assembly GCA_025464925.1. The sequence goes on along the minus strand of JAODMS010000188.1, from coordinate 4,636 downwards.
CTCCACCGGCATGTTCGAGGGCGCGCGGGGTCCGCTGCTGACGCCGCTCATGACCCCCGAGGACGCCGTCGGCCGGGCCTGGCGCGCCGCGGCGGGCCAACCGCAGCTGATTGCGCCCAGCAAGGCGGGCTCACGATGAACTCCCCGATACAGGCCCCGTGGAAGCGCGCCGCGAGGGGCGCCAATCTACTCTCCGCCGACGGAACCCTGGGCGTGACCATCTTCGAGGAGATGACCACGCTCGCGCTCCAGACGGGCGCCATCAACCTTGGCCAGGGGTTCCCGGACGAGGACGGGCCCGTGGAGATCAAGGAGGCCGCCCAGGCGGCCATCGCGGCGGGCGCCAACCAGTATGCGCCGGGCAAGGGCATCCTTGAGCTGCGGGAGGCCATCTCCGCCCACCAGCAGTGGTTCTACGGGCTGGCCCCGGACCCGCAGACCGAAATCATCGTCACCACCGGCGCCACCGAAGCCATCGCCGCCTCGCTGCTTGCCCTGGTCGGCCCCGGCGACGAGGTGCTGACCTTCGAGCCGTTCTACGATTCCTACGGGGCGATCATCGGGCTCTCCGGTGCCACCCATGTCACGGCCCCGCTGCTGGCGCCGGACTTCATGCCGGACCTGGCCGCCCTCGAAGCGGCCTTCAGCCAACGCACCCGGGTGGTGCTGATCAACAATCCGCACAACCCCACCGGCGCGGTTTTCCCCCGCGAGGTGCTTCAGCGCGTCGTCGAGCTGGCCACACGGTACGACGCCGTCATCATCACCGACGAAGTCTACGAACACCTCACCTTCGGCGTCCGGCACATCCCGGTCGCCACCCTGCCCGGCGCCGCCGATCGCACCCTGACCATCTCCTCCGCCGGCAAGACCTTCTCCTTCACCGGCTGGAAGGTCGGCTGGCTCAGCGGCCCGGAGCACCTCGTGGCAGCCGCCCGGACGGTCAAGCAGTTTCTCAGCTACAGCTCGGGTACCCCGTTCCAGGCCGCCATCGCCGTAGGCCTGGGCCTGCCCGACGAGTACTACGCCGGGATTGCCGACACGCTCCAGTACAAGCGCGACATCCTCAGCGAAGGCCTGCGGGCGGCCGGGCTGGACGTCTTCACCCCGCAGGGGACGTACTTCGTGAACGTCGACACCTCACCGCTGGGGATCACCGATGCCGTGGACCTGGCCCGCCGGCTCCCGGCGCTGGTGGGCGTCGCCGCGATCCCGGTGCCGGTCTTCTGCCACCCGGAAGGCGCCGAGCGCACCCGCAGCCTGTTGCGGTTCGCGTTCTGCAAAAAAACCGCTGTCCTCGAAGAAGCCGCCGAGCGGCTCGCCACCCTTCGCGACAGGCTCTGAGCGTGCCGGAGCAACAGGGGCAGGCATCGCGTTTCCTCCGGACCACCGGGCAGCACGCCACCATCGAGCCCGATCCCTTCACCGACGGCGGCTTCGTGCTCAGCATCGGCGGGGCGGAGCAGTCGCACGTCAATCTGGCGGACCCCGGGGACATCTTCTATGAATATCTGCGCAGGATCGGCCATGTGGTGGACCTTGCCGCGCCGTGGGGCGAGCCGATCAGGGCGCTCCATCTGGGGGCGGGCGCCCTGACGCTTGCCCGCTACATCCAGGCCACCCGGCCCGGCTCGGTGCAGTACGCCGTGGAGCTGGAACGCGAACTGCTGGACTTCGTGCTGCAGCAGCTGCCCCTGCCCGAGGGCACGGAGCTGCACGCACTGATCGGCGACGCCCGCGACGCCCTGGCGGAGCTTCCGGCGGACCTCCGCTTCGACGTGGTGATCCTGGACATTTTCTCCGGGCCCGAGGCTCCGGACCATATCGCCTGCACCGAGTTTTACCAGGAGGCCGCCGCGAAGCTGACCTCGCGCGGCGTGCTGATTGTCAACGTGGGCGACGAACCTGGACTGACCCTGGTCCGGAGCCAGGTGGCCGCCCTGCGCCGGGCGATGGCCGATGTCTCGGCCGCCGCCGAATCCGGAATGTTCACCGGCCGGTATCCCGGAAACTTCATCCTGACCGCGACGCAGGGGACCTGGCCCGAGCCGTGGACCGCTGCGCTCACCGCGCGCGGACCACACCCCGCCAAGGTGCTCTCCGGCGTCGGACTGGATGTGCTCTCCGACTGACCGCTAGCTGCCCGTCTCCGGTTCGGGTACCGACTGGGATGGTTCCGTCCCGGCGGCGTCGGCGATCTCCGGCTCCGTTTCGGGGCCGGGCTCGGCGAACCAGAGCCGGGTTTCCCCGTACTTCTTCTCGGCAAACCGTTCCATGCCCTCCGGCCAGGCCGGCTCCGGGGTCCGGGCGGAACGTTCCACCACCACGACGGCGCCCACCGCCAGGTAGGGGGCGAGCTTCGCCAGCACGGCACCCAGCGCCGGCTCGTCCAGGGGGTAAGGCGGGTCCAGGAAGACCAGGTCCCACAGGGCGCCCGCCACGGTCCGTTCGAGGAGTGACTCGACCTTGGAGCGGTGCACGGAGACAACCTTGCGGCCCAGGACGGTGTTGACCATGTCCGCGTTCCGCTGGCAGACGGCGCTGGCCTTGGCATCGAATTCCACCAGGTCCACCGAATCTGCGCCGCGGCTGGCGCTCTCCACGCCCAGCGAGCCCGAGCCCGCATAGAGATCCAGCACCCGGGCGCCGGCGACGGTGTCGAAGGCGTCCAGCCGGGAGAACAGCGCTTCCTTGACCCGGTCCGTCGTGGGGCGTGTGAGCGAACCGGGCACGCTGACCAGAGGCGTTCCGCCGGCGGCGCCCGCGATGACGCGGCTCATGCGCCGGCTCCCTTGCTTGTTGTCCTAGCCGCGTTCAAGGAACGCCTCCTTCTCCGGGTTCAGGTATTCGTCTATTGCCTCGGCGAGGCCGGGGTGGGCCGCCAGTGACGGGTCGGATCCCACGATGCGCTGTGCGTCCTGCCGGGCCCGGGCGATCACGTCCTCGTGTTCGAGCACGCGCAGCAGCTTCAGCGTGGAACGGCCACCCGACTGCGACGCGCCCAGGATGTCGCCCTCGCGGCGCAGCTTGAGGTCCTCCTGCGAGAGCTCGAAGCCGTCGGTGGTGGCCGCCACCGCGTCCAGGCGGCGGCGGCTGGGGTGGCCCGGCTCCAGGGTGGTGACGAGGAGGCAGGTCCCGGGCAGCCCGCCGCGGCCAACCCGGCCGCGGAGCTGGTGGAGCTGGGAGATGCCGAACCGGTCGGCGTCGAGGATCACCATGAGCGTGGCGTTGTGGACGTCCACGCCCACCTCGATCACGGTGGTGGAGACCAGCAGTTTGGTCTCATTCGCAGTGAACGAGGCCATGGTCTCGGACTTGAGCGCCGGGTCCTGCCGGCCGTGCAGGGGCGCCACGGGCACGCCGGCCAGGGCCGGCTCGTCCCGGAGATGTTCGACGACGCCGGTCACGGACGCCAGTTCCCGGGCCCCGCTGTCCCCCTCCAGATCCGCGGCGGTCGGTTCGGCCTCGCCCGGGCTAAAGTCGCCGTCGTCGTCCGTGCCGATCTTGGGGCAGACGACGTAGACCTGGTGGCCGGCGTCGATCTCTTCCCGGGAACGGGACCAGATCCGCCCGGCCCACCCCGGGTTTTCGGCGAGCCCGACGACGTGCGTCGAAATGGGGGCCCGGCCGGCCGGGAGCTCATCCAGCACGGAGGTTTCGAGGTCGCCGAACACCGTCATGGCCACGGTCCTCGGGATCGGGGTGGCGGTCATCACCAGCAGGTGCGGCGGCTTGCTGGCCTTGGATCGCAAGGCGTCACGCTGTTCCACGCCGAAGCGGTGCTGTTCGTCCACCACGATCAGCCCGAGGTCGTAGAAGGAGACGTTCTCGCTCAGCAGGGCGTGCGTGCCGATCACGATTCCGGCCGTTCCGGAGGCGGCGTCCAGCATGGCCTGCTTCCGCGCCGCGGTGGGCATGGAGCCGGTGAGGAGCGTGACCTGGACGGCGTCCGCCCCGAAGCCGCCGAGCAACCCGTCCCGGGAGAGCGGACCAAGCGTCCGGCGGATCGATTCGAAATGCTGGGCGGCCAGGACCTCGGTGGGCGCCAGCAGGGCCGCCTGTCCCCCGGCGTCGACCACCTGCAGCATGGCGCGCAGGGCCACGATCGTCTTGCCGGAACCCACCTCGCCCTGCAGAAGCCGGTTCATCGGTGAGTCCTGGGCGAGCTCCTGGGAAAGCGTCTTGCCGACGGCGGACTGGCCGGCGGTCAGTGTGAACGGCAACTGGCGGTCGAAGGCGGGCAGCAGGCCGTCAGCGACCGGCCGGCGGGCCGTGGCTTCCTCCGCGGCAAGCTGGGCGCGCCGCCGGGCGAGGGCAGACTGGAGCACCAGGGCTTCCTGGTACCGGAAGCGGTCCCGCGCGCGCTGCCAGTCGCCGGGGGTCTGCGGGGCGTGGATCAGCCGGTAGGCCTCCGCGACCGGCAGGAACTTCTCCCGGGCCGCGACGTCCGCCGGCAGGGGGTCTCCCAGGGTCTCCAGATCAACGGTGTCCAGGAGCGTCGAGATCACTTTCTGGATGGACCAGCTCGTGAGCTTCGCCGTGGCCGGGTACACCGGGATGGGCATGGCCGCCAGCTTTTCCGGATCCATCCCCGGGGTGTCGGGGTCCTCGTCCAGCAACAGGAAGTCGGGGTTGG
>JAODMS010000175.1 GCA_025464925.1 Arthrobacter sp. | reverse complement strand
CGGTTTCCCGGGCCCCGAGGTACTGGATCGCCGCCCACAGCGTGGGTGTGGCGTACGGGGTGCCGGCCAGACCCGGATTCGCAAGGGCAATGGCGCGACGTTCCCCGCCGCGGCCCACGGGAACCAGATCGCCGGCACGGGCGGCCAGCGGGTACAGGTCGCTCCACCGCCAGACGTGGGGAACCGCCTTAGGGGTTGGAACCATCGGCATGAGGTCCGCGATCTCGGTCCAGAGCGGGATCAGGTTTTCGCGATCAAAATCCCGGTACAGCTCTTTCAGCCGGGCCGCCTCTTCGGGCGTGTGCTCCGGAACAGTGTGCCCCGCGGCCACTGATCCATGAGTCGTGTTCTCGGCGCTGATAGACACGCGGGCCTCCTCGGTAGGTCTGAACAGTTCTTTGGCGTAATGCGACTCTACGGATGTAGCAGTGTGATCCTCAACATATTCTGGTGGTCAGAATTGTTGGTCCGAGACGGCTGGGACTCAGTCCGGCTCGGCCGGGTTTGCCGCGATATCGATCTCCAGCTGCCGGCAGGTTTCCCGCAGGGCGGGGACGAGTCCGGCGTCGAACACCCTGCGGAAGCGGGTCGCGGGAGTGGCGACGCTGAGCGCGCCGACCACGTGCCCGTGCCGGTTGTGCAGGGCGATCCCGAGGGCGCTCACACCATCCTCCGTGCCTTCAAAATTGGCGGCGAAGCCGTTGTTGCGGATGGACTCAAGCTCGCGCAGGAACGCCGGGTATTCCGCCACCGGAATCGTGTCCCCGCCAATCTCGGCATTGTTGCTGCGGAAGAGCTGTTCGATCATGAGCGGTTCCAGTTCGGCGAGCATGGCCTTGCCTCCGGAGGTTTTGTTGGCTGGCATCACGGTCCCCTGCCGGTCACCGACCCGCAAGACATTGTTCCCTTCCACCGTGGCCAGGAAGCGAACCTTCGTACCGACCCGCACCATGAGGTTGACGGTCTCGTTGAGTTGCGCGGAGAGCAGCTCCATGTGCGGTTGGGCGAGCGAGCGGAGCAGCCTGGTCCAGCCCAGCCCGGCCGGCCCGACGCCCATTGCCGGACCGGGCACATAGCGGCGGGTTTCATCCTGCACGGCGAAACCCCGGTAAACCAGCATCGCCAGGAGGCGGTGGGCCGTTGACGGTGCCACGCCCAGCTCTTCGGCAGCGTCCTTGAGCCGCAGCGCCCCACCGTCGCGGAGCAGCTGCAGGAGCTGCAGCGCGTTGTCGACTGCCTCGATGGCATAGGTCGGCCGCTTCTGCAAGGGCTGCCGGGGAGATCTGGACGACGGCTTATTCTGCACATCAGAATTGTATTGGAGTTCACCTGTGGCGGCTACGACAGTAGTGGCATGAATCACACACTTCCCGCTGCAGCGCCGCAACGGTTCTCGCCGGGGGCTCCCGCCCCCACTGCCGCCGATGGGCCTGCGGCGCGGTTTTCCCGAGGATCGGCCGCCGCAGTCCTCGTCTGCTGGCTACTCGTGGTCTTTGATGGCTACGACCTCATCGTCTACGGCACAGTCCAGTCCTCCCTGATCGCCGAGACTGGTTGGGGCCTGACGAAGGCCACCGCCGGAACCATCGGATCCATGGCCTTCCTCGGCATGATGATTGGAGCCATTTTCGCCGGCCGCATGGCCGACTCCTGGGGCCGCCGCCGCACCATCCTCGGCTGCGCCATTATCTTTTCGATCTTCACCGTCCTCTGTGCCTTCGCTCCCAATGCTGCCGTCTTCGGTATCCTGCGGCTCCTCGCCGGCATCGGCCTTGGCGGCCTGGTGCCTTCGGCCAACGCCTTGGTCGCGGAGCTGGTCCCTCCCAAGTGGCGGTCCACCATTGCCACCCTGATGATGTCCGGCGTCCCGATCGGCGGATCCATCGCCGCCCTCGTCGGCATCCAGCTGATTCCCGCGTTCGGCTGGGAATCGATGTTCCTCGTGGCCGTGCTGGCCCTGGTGATCGTGGTGCCGCTGGGACTCAAATACCTTCCGGAGACGCTGGCCCCGGTCCGCGCCACAGGCAGTGCCACAGCCAAGGCCGCCCGAAAGGCAGCTGGCAAGGGCCAAATGATCAACGAGCCGTCCGGCTTCTCCTCCCTGCTCCGCGCTCCCTACCTGGGGGTCAGCGTGCTGTTCGCCCTGGCGACGATCGCCACCCTGTTCGCCTGGTACGGACTGGGCACCTGGCTGCCCAACCTCATGCAGCTGGCCGGCTACAACCTTGGCTCCGCCCTGACCTTCGCCCTGGCCCTGAACCTGGGTGCGGTGGCCGGTTCGGTCATCACGGCCTGGGCCGGGACCCGCTTCGGCCCGGTGCCCACCGCCATCGCCGCGGCCGCCGTCGCCGCCGGCGCGCTCGTGGTCCTGGTGACCGGACCGCCAGTCACCGTCGTGTACCTCATGCTTGTCCTCGCCGGCGTCGGCACCCACGGCACCCAGTGCCTCATCATCGCCGCCGTCGCGGGCCACTATCCGGGACACCTGCGCGGGACCGCGCTGGGCTGGGCGCTGGGGACGGGCCGCATCGGCGCCGTCGCCGCACCCCAGATAGGTGGCCTCCTGCTGGCCGCCGGGTTGGGCGTCAACTCCAATTTCCTCGCCTTCGCCGGAGCGGCCGCCATCGCCGCGGTCCTGCTGGCCGCCGTCGGCCTCAAACTCAAGTCAAAACTCTCAATCTCCCCCTCACCAACAGGAGCAAACAATGTCTGAGCACGCCACGTCCACCGATGTCCTCGTCATCGGAGGGGGAATGGCCGGACTGGCCGGAGCCCTCGCGCTGCGGGAAAACGGCGCCAGCGTCACCCTCGTGGAGCGGGCCCCCGAATTCGGCGAGGTCGGCGCGGGCCTGCAGATGGCCCCCAACGCCTCCCGCGTCCTCCGGCGCTGGGGCCTGCTGGAAAAGGCACTGGAAATCGGTGTCCAGCCAAAGCACCTGGTCTTCCGCGACGCCGTCACCGGCGAGGAGCTCACCCGCCAGGCGCTCGGCGGGGAATTCGCGGAACGCTACGGCGCACCGTACGTCGTGATCCACCGCAGCGACCTGCACCGGGTCCTGCTCGAAGGCTGTGAGGCGGCGGGCGTCAAGCTCGTCAACGACGTTCTGGTCGAGAGTGTCGAAACCGTGAACGGCCGCGGTGTGGCCCACACCGCCGCCGGTGTGGACTACGAGGCCGACGTCGTGATCGGCGCCGACGGACTCAAGTCCACGCTGCGTCCGCTCGTGGCCGACGACCGGCCGGTCTCCTCGGCCTACGTGGCCTACCGCGGCACCGTGCCGATCACCGAAGACACGCCCAAGACCGACCTCGAAGACGTTATTGTCTACCTCGGACCGGACTGCCACCTCGTGCAGTACCCGCTGCGCAAGGGCGAGTTGCTGAACACGGTGGCCGTTTTCAAGTCCCCGTCTTTCGAACGCGGCGAAGAGCAGTACGGGGGAGTGGATGAGCTCGAGGCCGCGTACAAGGATTGCGTGCCGGCCGTTCAGGCAGCGCTGAAGAACCTGGGCACCGGCATCCGCTGGCCCATGTACGACCGCGACCCCATCGAAAACTGGGTAGCCGGCCGGATGGTGCTGATGGGCGACGCCGCGCACCCCATGCTGCAGTACCTGGCCCAGGGCGCCTGCCAGGCGCTCGAGGACGCAGCAGTGCTGCAGGACGTCACCAGCGGCACCGTGTTCACCGCGGACGGCGTCAACCCCGAAGCCTGGGACGGCGCGATCAGGCAATTCAACAACATCCGCACCGGCCGTACCGCCAAGGTCCAGCGCACCGCCCGCGTCTGGGGCGAAGCCTGGCACGTCTCCGGGCTGGCCCGGACCCTGCGCAACCTGCTCTTCAAGAGCCGGCAGGACAACGATTTCCGGTACAACGACTGGCTGTACGGCCAGGACGGCGACGGGGTGCCGGCGGCCCGCGCGGCACTCTCCGGCGTGGCGGCCAAGATGTCGGCCTGATGCGGGCTCCGGGCCGGCCTCTTCAGGGAGCCGGTCCGGAGCTTCTTCCGTCAACTTGAAGTGGCAGTTATCCCCGAAGGTGTTGCCGAAGGCCGGGGATGGCGAAGTCGACCTTGCCGTAGCCGGCTGATTCAATCAGGCCCGCCGCTATGAGTCTGTTCCGGTACTTGGAGACCACATTGGGTTTGGACTTGATGAGCTGTCCAATCTGGGCTGCCGCTGACGGGCCGTCCTGCTCGGCCATGGCGGCTAGGAATTCCCGGTCTTTGCCGGAGGTGTCCGAAAGCGCGGATTCCACGACAACCAGGGTGTTCCGTCGCTGCGCGGCTGCGATCGCGGTACGAACGCTGTTCTGGTCCAAGGTCCGGCCGGGCTTGTCGGCACCCATCCA
>JAODMS010000187.1 GCA_025464925.1 Arthrobacter sp. | reverse complement strand
CGAGGGCCAGACGGCCGTCTCCGACGTCAAGGACAAAGCCGCCGACGCCAAGGACCGCGTCCAGAACACCTAAATCATGTCTGGCCGGCGGGCCGTCGCTCCGATCCCCCGGGAGCGACGGCCCGCCGGCCGTGATTCCTGAAAGGACGGCGCACCCGTGCCAACCAGAGAAGCCGCCGAAACGAGCTCCGCCAAAGCAGCAACCGCCCCCGACCCCGAGGACGGACGGAAGCCGGATGGCCCGGGTGACCTCACCAAGCCGTCGTGGAAGTACATTGCCCGGAAGACACTTCGGGAGTTCAGCAAGGATCAGTGCCCCGACCTCGCCGCAGCGCTGACCTACTACGCCATCTTCTCGCTTTTTCCGGCGATTCTGGCGCTGGTCTCGCTGCTCGGCATCTTCGGCCAGGCAGAAAAAACGACGGCCGCCCTGCTGGACATTGTCCAGGGCATTGCCCCGGGTTCCGCCACCGAGATGATCCGCGGGCCTATCCAGGAGATAACCTCCTCGCAGGCGGCCGGCTTCACCCTGGTCATCGGTCTTGCAACGGCGCTTTGGTCCGCTTCGGGCTATGTGGGCGCCTTTGGCCGTGCGATGAACCGGATTTACGAAATTGATGAGGGCCGCGGGTTCGTCAAGCTGCGGGGAACCATGCTGGGCGTGACGCTGCTCTCCGTGGTCATCGTGGCGCTTCTCGCTGCCATGCTGGTGGTCAGCGGCCCGGTCGCGGAAGCCGTTGGCGGCGCCTTGGGGGTCGGCGGTGTGTTCCTGACCGTCTGGAACATCGCCAAGTGGCCCGTCATTGTCGCGTTGGTGATTGTGGTGATTGCGGTCCTCTACTACGCCACCCCCAACGTGAAGCAGCCCAAGTTCCGGTGGATGAGCATCGGCTCCTTCATCGCCCTGCTGGCCTTCGTGCTGGCGTCCCTCGGTTTCGGGTTCTATGTGGCCAACTTCGGCAACTACAACAAGACCTACGGCGCGATCGGCGGCGTCATCGTGATGCTGCTGTGGCTCTGGATCCTGAACATGTCCCTGCTGTTCGGTGCGGAATTCGACGCCGAAATGGAACGCGGCCGGCAGCTCCAGGCGGGCATCGAGGCGGAGGAAACGATCCAGCTTCCGCCCCGTGACACCAAGAAAAGCGACAAACTCCAGGACCAGGAGGAGGAAGACATCCGGCACGGGCGCGAGCTGCGCGAGCAGCACGGCGATAAAACCGGCGACGACCCGGCTTAGCCGCGGCGGAAGTCCCGTCAAGAACAAAGGAAGCGCCGCCCGCGGCGCTTCCTTTGTTCTTTCAGCCGAAGGACAGCCCGAAGAGGCTCTCAAGCAGCGCGGCCCCCAGCGCCACGGCCGCCGAAAAATGGAACTTGGTCAGGGCCAGCGCCGCGCTGAACATCCCGATCATGGCGTAGGCGCTGACTGGTATCAGAACGAACCACTCCCGCCGCGAGCCGGCGCGGCCCAGCAGCGGGATGGAGAACGCTCCGTTAGCCTTCCAGATGTCCTTGACCAGCGGCAGCTTCCGCAGGAACTTGGGCGGCTTGATCACCAGCGGCCAGAGCAGTGGCACTCCCCCGGTGGTCACCATGTCTCCCGCGATGTGCACCAGCACCCCGGTCAACATGGAGACTGGAAGCCAGGTCCACTGGTGCGGCGCGAACCAGGTCACGAGCCCGGCCATCAGCAGGGCGAAGATCCAGTTGCTGATCCAGCCGTACTTCGGAAAAAGTTTCAGTGCCTTGACGGCGATGTTGATCATGAACATACACAGCAACCCGGCGCCCACGGACAGCAGGCCCCAGTCCGTCTGCAGCCGGACCTGCCCGGCCATCGCCGCGAGCAGCACGAAGAAGGCCGCACCGAGCACCGAATGTGTTCCCTGCCGGTGGCCGCCGCTGGCCTTCTCAATGCCGACGGCAATCAGATTGGACAGCGGCGGCAGCGAATGCGCGACGGTGCTTGAGCGGTGGTCCCAGTCGCAGACCAGGGCCGTCCCCGCCGTCGCCATCGCGCCGATCAGGATCCCGGTGGCGTCCAGAGGATACCAGCCCAGCGCATAGGGCCCCGTCGAGGCTATGGCCACCCATGCCGCGGCACCCGACGCGGCATGGTGTCCTCCCATCATTGGCTACCTCCTCGCCTGTCAGACAGCAACAACGGCATCGGAGAAGATGTTTCGGATGACGCCGTTCGCCCATTCGAGGATCTCGGCGTCCTGCAGGTCCCGGCCGCCGATCCGGGCAGTCTTGGGCTTGGGCAGGAGCACCGCGTCCAGGGCCGGTTTGGACTGCGCGCCGGGGTACATCCTGGTGAGCCGCATGAGCTTGGACTCCGGCAGCTGCGCCGGTGAAAACTTGATGAAGTTGCCCTGCAACGCGACGTCACTCAGCCCGGCTTCGCGCGCGCCCACCCGGAAGCGGGCGACGTCGATCAGGTTCTTCGCGGGCAGCGGCGGCTCCCCGTAGCGGTCCACAAGTTCGGCGAGAACCTCGTCGATGGCCGCATAGGTGATGGCCCCGGCGAGTTTCCGGTACGCCTCCAGGCGCAGCCGTTCGCCGGGCACGTAGTCGTGCGGCAGGTGCGCGTTGACCGGGAGTTCGATCTTCATTTCCGCGGCCTTTTCCTCGGCCTCGCCCCGGTACTCCGCCACGGCTTCGCCCACCAGGCGGATGTAGAGATCGAACCCCACGCCCTGGATGTGGCCGGACTGCTCGCCGCCGAGCAGGTTGCCGGCGCCGCGGATTTCGAGGTCCTTCATGGCCAGCTGCATGCCGGCACCGAGCTCGTTGTGCGTGGCGACTGCCTTGAGTCGTTCCAGCGCCACCTCCCCCAGCGGCTTCTCCGAGGGGTAGAGGAAGTAGGCGTAGGCGCGTTCGCGGCCGCGGCCCACCCGCCCGCGCAGCTGGTGCAGCTGCGAGAGGCCGTACTTTTCGGCCCCGTCCACGATCAGGGTGTTGGCGTTGGAGATGTCCAGGCCGGTCTCGATGATGGTGGTGCAGACCAGCACGTCGAAGCGCTTTTCCCAGAAGTCCACGATGATCTGCTCCAGGCGGCTCTCGGACATCTTTCCGTGCGCCA
>JAODMS010000157.1 GCA_025464925.1 Arthrobacter sp. | reverse complement strand
TAGTTGGCGTTCCACAGCGGCTCGAACAACTGGTTCGCGAAGCGCAGCGCCAGGATGTTCTGCACCGTCTCCTTGCCGAGGTAATGGTCGATCCGGAAGACGGCGTCCGGCGGGAAGACCGACTCGACGATGTCATTGAGCTGCCGGGCCGATGTGAGGTCGTGCCCGAACGGCTTTTCAATGACCACCCGACGCCACTTGTCATCCTCGGCCTGGGCCAGGTTGTGTTTGGACAGCTGGCGGCAGACCAGTTCGAATGCTTTCGGCGGGATCGAGAGGTAGAACGCGTGGTTTCCCCGCGTGCCGCGCTGCTCGTCCAGCTCGTAGAGTGTCTTGCCGAGCCGCTCAAAGGCGTCGTCGTCATCGAACTCGCCCTGGACAAACCGGATGCCCTCGGACAGCTGGTCCCAGACCCCTGCGTCGAACGGGGTCCGGGCGTATTCCATCACGGACTCCTTCACCTCCGCGGCGAAGTCCTCGTTGTCCCACTCCCGCCGGGCGAAGCCCACGAGGGCGAAGCTCGGCGGAAGCAACCCCCGGTTGGCAAGGTCGTAGACGGCCGGCATGAGCTTCTTGCGGGCCAGGTCGCCCGTGACCCCGAAGAGGACCAGCGACGACGGCCCGGCGATACGGTTCAGGCGGCGGTCACGCGGATCCCGGAGCGGATTGCGGCCCGCCGGCTTTCTGCCGCCGTTGTTAGTTTCTGGCATGGTTGCGTGGGTGCCTTAGCTTTGAGAGGAGGTTGCTGCCTGGCCGGCGAGCGTCAGTACGAGCTCCTGCAGCTGGCGGACGCCGGCGGGGCGGTCCGTGAGATGCAGCCGGAGGACCGGGCGGCCGTGGTCGCTGAGGACTTGGGCGTCCCCGGCAGCCTGTGCGGAGATGAGCTCCCCGAAGGTGAAGGGGCGGTCCGGGATCGGCAGATCCGACGCGGACGCGGCTGTCACCTGCAGGAAGACCCCGATCGCGGGTCCGCCCTTGTGGAACTGGCCAGTGGAGTGCAGGAAGCGCGGTCCCCAGCCGAACGTGACCGGGCGGGCGCTGAGCGCGGCCAGCTGGTCCCGGCTCCCCTCCAGCGGGGCGTACGCGATGCGGTCGAGGTAGGCCTGGACGCTGAGGTAGCCGTCCTCGCCGAGTTCCGAAAGCAGGGCGGAGACGGCTTCGGCCGCGGTTGCGGCACTGCCGAGCCATTCCCCGCCGCGGACCTCGATTGCACCGTCGGTGAAGTCGGCGGGCGTCGGCTCCGGCTGGGCGTCCAGCAGCCCGCGGGCGGCCACCTTGGCGGCTTCGACGTCGGGCTGGTCGAAGGGGTTGATGCGGAGCAGGCGCCCGGCCACGGCGGTGGCGAATTCCCAGACGAGCATCTGGGTCGCGAGACCGCCGGCGATCGCCACCTCATTCTCGCGGAGCTCGACGTCGGCATCCGCGGCGACGAGCCGGATCACCAGGACATCGGGGGCGCCGAGGGTCGCCTCCGGCGATGAAGGGCCCGCGACGACCGGCAGCACGCCGGTGCCCCGCTTGCCGGTGGACTCGGCGATGAGCTGTTCCGCCCAGTCGGCGAAGCCTGCAATCCCGGAGCCGTCCTCGGCGATAACGACCTTGTTGCGCAGCGGGTCGGTGCCGCCGAGCGCGCTGCCGAGGGCAAGCCCGATGTTCCCCTCGGCATCCTCGTTCAGGATCTCTGCGGCTTCTTCAGCCTCATCCAGGAACGCCTGGATGTCCACGCCGGCCAGGCCACTGGGGACGATCCCGAACGCGGTGAGGGCAGAGTAGCGTCCGCCGACGTTCGGATCCGCGTTGAAGACGGCCCTGTAGCCGGCCTCGCGGGACGATTTGTCCAGCGGCGAGCCCGGATCGGTGACGATGATGATCCTGCTTTTGGCATCGACGCCGGCCTCGGTGAAGGCGTGCTCGAAGATCCGGCGCTGTGAGTCCGTCTCCAGGGTGGAGCCGGACTTCGAGGACACGACGATGGCGGTTTCGGCCAGACGGTCCGCCAGGGCGGCAGCAACCTGTTCAGGGTCGGTGCTGTCCAGCACGGTCAGCTCGACGCCGGCGGTTCCGGCGATGACCTCCGGGGCCAGCGAGGAGCCGCCCATGCCACACAGGACGATCCGGGTGACGCCCTCGGAGCGCAGCGCATCGCGGAGTTCCAGGATGCCCGGCACGAGGGATTGGGAGACGGTGGCCGCATCCACCCAGCCGAGCCGGACGGACGCCTCAGCTTCGGCGTCGGGCCCCCACAGGGTGGGGTCCTTGGCGAAGATCCGGGTGGCGATCCGGTCCTCCAGGAGCGCGGGCAAATGCTGTTCGTGGGCCTGGCGGGCGGCGCCGGTGGCGTCGTAGCTGAGTGTCGTCATGGTGGGCTATGCGTCCTTCCGTGCAGCGGCGAGGGCTACTTCGACGTCGGTCAGCAGTTCCTTCCAGCTGGCCACGAACTTGTCCAGCCCTTCGGACTCGAGCACCGCGACAACCTCGTTGTAGGAGATGCCAAGGGCGTCGAGCGCGTTGAGGGTGGCGTTCGCGTCGTCATAGTGGGCGGTGACGGTATTACCGGCAATGGCGCCGTGGTCGAACACCGCGTCGAGGGTCTTCTCCGGCATGGTGTTCACGACGCCGGGAGCGACAAGCTCCGTGACGTACATGGTGTCCGGGTAGGCCGGGTCCTTGACGCCGGTGGAGGCCCACAGCGGGCGCTGCGGCAGGGCACCGGCGTCGGCCAGGAGCGCCCAGCGTTCGGTCGAGAAGAGCTGTTCATAGACCTGGTAGGCCAGGCGGGCGTTGGCGATGCCGGCCTTGCCCTTGAGGGCGCGGGCTTCGTCGGTGCCGATCGCGTCGAGGCGCTTGTCGATTTCCGAGTCCACGCGGGAGACGAAAAAGGAGGCCACCGAGTGGATGCGGGAGAGGTCGTGGCCGTTGTCCTTGGCCTGCTCCAGGCCGGACTGGAACGCGTTAATGACCGCGCGGTAACGCTCGAGGGAGAAGATCAGCGTCACATTCACGCTGATGCCGGCCGCGATGGTGGCGGTGATGGCTTCGAGGCCTTCGAGGGTGGCGGGGATCTTGATCAGGACGTTGTCCTTGTTGACCTGGCCGTGGAGTTCCTTGGCTTCGGCAATGGTACCGGCGGTGTCCCAGGTGAGGCGGGGGTCCACCTCGATGGACACACGCCCGTCCACGCCGTTGGTGGCGGCGGCCACCGGGGCGAAGAGATCGCAGGCATCAGCCACATCGGACGTGGTGATCGCGAAGACGGTCTCCTCGAGGCCGGCACCCGCTGCGGCCATTTCCTGGATCTTGGCGTCGTAGTCATGGCCGGTGGTGATGGCCGCGTGGAAGATGCTCGGGTTCGTGGTGACGCCCACGACATTCTTCTCTTCGGTCAGCTTGCGCAGTGTCCCGGTGACGAGGCGCCCGCGGGAGAGGTCATCGAGCCAGATGGAGACGCCGGCGTCGGAGAGCTGCTGGGTTGGGGTGGTGTTCATGTGATAACTCCTGGAAATCTCGGTCCTTGAATACAGGGTGTGGGTCAGGAAGACAGGCCGGCGAGGGAATCCCTGGCCGCGGCGGCGACGGCCTCGGCGGTGATGCCGAATTCCTGGAAGAGCCGCTTGTAGTCCGCCGAGGCGCCGTAGTGCTCCAGGGAGACGGAGCGTCCGGCGTCGCCGACGAAGTCCCTCCAGCCCAGGGCCAGGCCTGCCTCGACCGAGACGCGCGCCTTCACCGCGGCAGGCAGCACGGCCTCGCGGTACGCGGCGTCCTGTTTGTTGAACCACTCGACGCACGGCATGGACACCACGCGGGTGGGGATGCCCTCGGCCTGCAGGGCCTCGCGGGCCTGGACGGCGAGCTGGACCTCGGAGCCGGTACCGATCAGGATGACCCGGGCCTCGACGGTTCCGCCATTGGCGGACGCTTCGGCCAGCACGTAGCCGCCCTTGGCGACGCCGGCGGTGGAACCGAAGGTGTCACCCTCGGCGTCGCCCTCGCCGCGGGCGTAGGTGGGGATGTTCAGCCGGGACAGCACGATCCCGGCCGGGTTCTCGTGGTTCTCCAGCATGACCTTCCAGGCCGCGGTGACCTCGTTGGCGTCGCCCGGGCGGACGACGTCCAGTCCCGGGACGGCGCGGAGCGAGGCGAGCTGCTCGACCGGCTGGTGCGTCGGGCCGTCCTCACCCAGGCCGATGGAGTCGTGGGTCCAGACATAGAGGGACGGCACTCCCATCAGCGCGCCGAGCCGGATGGCCGGGCGCTGGTAGTCGGAGAAGATCAGGAAGGTGCCCGAGAACGCCCGCGTCGGCCCGTGCAGGGCGATGCCATTCACGATCGAGGCCGCGGCGTGCTCGCGGATGCCGAAGTGCAGGACCCGGCCGTAGGGGTTACCCTTCCAGGCATTGGTCTGCTTGGAGGCCGGGACGAAGGAGGGCTCGCCCTCGATGGTGGTGTTGTTGGACTCGGCCAGGTCGGCCGAGCCGCCCCACAGCTCCGGCATGACCGGGCCGATCGCGTTCAGCACCTTGCCCGACGCGACCCGGGTCGAGACGTCCTTGCCGGCCGGGAACACCGGCAGCGCGGCGTCGAACTCGGACGGCAGCTTGCGGGCCTGGACACGCTCCAGGAGCGCGGCACCCTCGGGGTTGGACCCCTGCCATGCCTCGAACGCCGTCTGCCATTCGCGGCGGGCCGCCGCTCCACGCTCGGCGACCTCACGGGCGTGGGAGAGAACGTCCTCATCGACCTGGAAGGACCGCTCCGGATCGAATCCGAGGACTTCCTTGAGCGCCGCTACTTCCTCGGCGCCGAGGGCAGAGCCGTGGATCTTACCGGTGTTCTGCTTCTTCGGTGCCGGGTAACCGATGACAGTCCGCAGCGACACGATGGAGGGCTTGGAGGTCTCCGCCTTCGCGGCAAGGAGCGCGGCGTGCAGTTCCTGCACGTCTTCCTTGTATTCGCCGGTGCGGGTCCAGTCCACGCGCTGGACGTGCCAGCCGTAGGCCTCATAGCGTTTGAGGACGTCTTCGGTGAACGCGATGTCGGTGTCGTCCTCGATGGAGATGTGGTTCTCGTCGTAAATCACCACGAGGTTGCCCAGCTCCTGGTGGCCGGCGAGCGAGGACGCCTCCGCGGTGACACCCTCCTGCAGGTCGCCGTCGGAGGCGATGGCCCAGATGGTGTGGTCAAACGGGCTGGTGCCCGGGGCCGCGTCGGCATCGAACAGCCCGCGCAGGCGGCGCTGGGAGAACGCGAAACCCACGGCGGAGGCCAGGCCCTGGCCCAGCGGGCCGGTGGTGATCTCGACGCCGGGGGTGTGCTTGTACTCCGGGTGGCCCGGGGTCAGGGAACCCCACGTCCGCAGCGCCTGGAGGTCCTTCAGTTCAAGGCCATAACCGGAGAGGAAGAGCTGGATGTACAGTGTCAGGGACGTGTGTCCGGGGGACAGGACGAACCGGTCGCGTCCCGGCCAGTCCGGGTTCTTCGGATCGTGCCGCATCATCTTCTGGAAAAGAAGGTACGCGGCCGGAGCCAGGCTCATCGCGGTGCCGGGATGGCCGTTGCCGACCTTCTCCACCGCGTCCGCGGCCAGCACCCGGACAGTGTCCACGGCACGCTGGTCCAAACTGGTCCAAGACAGTTCTTGCTCTTCCAAATGTGGCACGAAAACCGGCCCCTCTCTATACTGACGGCGGGCGGTACTGTCGGTCCGGTCCCGGGCACGGTTTGGTGCCCGCTGCGGTTCCTACCAGCCGTTCACCATCGAAACGTTGATCTATCATTCAGACGCAGGTGCAAACGCACTTGTGCAACTGCACGTGCAGGCCAGGGGGCCACTTCTCGTCGCCTCCCGGATGCGCTGATCTGCACACAGCTTAGCCCCATTCCACTGGCTGGGACGCGTATATCTCACCAAATGGACCGGATTTCCCCTTATATGAATCACCGGCCCGCGCCGGGGTGGTGAGCCGGCGTTAACCTGTTGGAATTCCGGCGACTTGCCGGGCCCGGGCGCCCGGGGCACCACGGTATGATGGGTGGTGGCCTCTACGGGGGTGAGGACACGCGTGCGAGAACCGTGTTCCCCTCCGGAGGCAACGCGCGTTGCGAGATACCAGCCGGACAGAACAGCCAGACAGAACAGAGTGACTGCCACCGTGAGCACAACAGATACGCCGCTGAACGCCTCCCCGTTGCCGGGAAGAACAGGCTTCGGCCGCAAAGCCAGGGCCTACCTGGCGCTCACGAAGCCCCGCGTCATCGAGCTCCTGCTGGTCAGCACGCTGCCCACCATGATTTACGCGGAGCGCGGCTTTCCCTCCATCGGGCTGATCCTGGCCACCCTCGTGGGCGGGGCCTTCGCGGCGGGCAGCGCCGGCGCCTTCAACTGCTACATCGACCGCGACATCGACAAGCTCATGCACCGCACCGAGAACCGCCCGCTGGTCACCGGCGAGGTCACGCCCCGGGAAGCCCTGGTCTTCTCCTGGCTGCTGGGTGCCGCCGCGATTGCCATCCTGTGGTTCGGAGCGAACCCGCTCTCCGCCTGGCTGGGACTCGGTGCGATCGTGTTCTATGTGGTCATCTATACGATGATCCTCAAGCGCCGCACCGCCCAGAACATCGTCTGGGGCGGTGCCGCCGGCTGCTTCCCGGTGCTGATTGCCTGGGCCGCCGTGACCAACACGGTGGAGTGGCCCGCCGTCGTGCTCTTCATGGTGATCTTCCTGTGGACCCCGCCGCACTACTGGCCGCTGTCCATGCGCTACGGCGAGGACTACCGCAATGCCAATGTGCCGATGCTTGGCGCGATCGCCGGCGCCAAGGTTGTCTCGGTGCAGGTCGTCCTCTATGCCTGGGCCATGGTGGTGTGCTCCCTGCTGCTGGTTCCGGCCGGCGGCGCGGGCTGGGTCTACACCGTCACGGCGGTTGTGGCCGGCGCCTGGTTCCTTTACGAGTCGCACGCGCTGCACACCCGCGCGCAGGGCGGAGATGTGTCCGACAAGGGCGCCATGAAGGTGTTTCACGGCTCCATCAGCTACCTGACTTTGCTCTTCATCGCCCTGGCCATCGACCCGTTCGTCGGTTCGCCCCTCATGGGCGGCTAGCCGGTTCCGACGGGCGCCGGGGCTGAAGCCGGAGCAGAGAGAAGCACCCCGGTCCAGCGGACCGGGGTGCTTCTCTCTGCGGCACTGCGTCCGGCTTATCTGACGGGACTGAAGCGGGCGAGGTCGGCGGCGTTGGTCGCGGCACTCATCAGCAGCGCGGCACCGAGCATGTGCGCCGCGACGAGCAGAGCGGGGATGCCGTTGTAATACTGCGTGAAGCCGATGACGGCCTGCAGTACGGTGACCCCCAGCAACAGGAGCACGGCGCTGCGGAACGGTCCGGCGATCCGGTTCCGGAGCACCAGGAACAGCCCGAAGAGCGCCCCCGCCGTGATGAGGTACGCGGGCACGGCGTGGATGTGCGAGAACAGGTCCCAGTCCAGGTTGTTGCGCGGGGCGTCGGCGTCGCCCGCATGGGGGCCGGCGCCCGTGACGACGACGCCCAGGCAGACCGCCACGGCGGAGAAGAGGGCGACGGCGGACATCACAGGGCGGGCGGCACCCGGCAGCGCGGATAGCGTCTGTGTCCGGAACCTGCCGGTCCGGCCGTAGGCGCGGTTGACGAGCAGCGTGGCGATGACCACAAGTGCCATGGACACCAGGAAGTGCAATCCCACTACCCAGGGATTCAGCTGCGTCAGCACCGTGATGCCGCCGATGACGGCCTGGGCCGGAATGCTGGCGAGCAGGGCCAGGGCCAGCAGGAAGAGGTCGCGGCGTTCCTTGCGCAGATTCCACAGGTGCACCAGCATCAACACGGCGACGGCCGCGAGGGCGAAGGTCAGCAGCCGATTGCCGAATTCGATGAAGCCGTGGATCCCCATCTCCGGAGTGTTCACGAGGGAACCATCGGTGCAGCGGGGCCAGGTCGGGCAGCCCAGGCCCGAGGAGGTAAGGCGGACGGCACCGCCGGTGACCACCAGGACGGTCTGTCCGACCAGGGACAGCACCGCCAGGCGCTTCACCGTCTTGTCGACGGTGACGGGCAGCCGGGACATGATCCGGGAGGCGATCCAGCGAGGGCGTGACACCGTGCTCACAGTTTTCTCAATTCCATTTGAACCAACGGGTTGCTGCGCTGCCGGCAATCGCCGTCCAAAGCAGCAGGACAAGCACGGCACCGGTGTTGATGCTGCCGTGCAGGAAAGCATCCCTGAGCGCCTGTCCCAGCGCGCCGGAGGGCAGGAAATGCACCACGGCCTGCGCCAGTGCGGGGAGCCGTTCGGAGGGGATGACGATGCCGCCGAGGGCCCCAAGCAGGATCCACAGCAAATTCGTGATCGCGAGCGTCGCCTCCGGCCTGACAGTGCCGGCCACCAGCAGGCCGAGGGCAGTAAAGGAGGCGGCACCCAGCACCAGCAAGGCCAGGCCGGGCACCCAGCCCAGCGGGTCCGGACGCCAGCCCAGCAGCAGGGCCACCGCGGCGACGACCAGGACCTGCAGGAACAGCACGGCCAGGACGGCAAGGATCTTGCCCGCGATGAGGCCGGTGCGGCCCAGCGGCGTGGTGGAGAGGAAACGCAGGACGCCATACCTCCGGTCAAAGCCTGTGGAGATGCCTTGGCCGGTAAAGGCCGTGGACATGGCGCACAGGGCCAGGATGCCCGGGACCGCAATGTTGATCCGGCTGGAGCCCAGCCCGTCCAGCAAGGGTGTGACGGTCAGCCCCATCATCGCCAGCAGGGGCAGGACGACGGCGAGGATGAGCTGTTCGCCGTTGCGGAGCATGGCGGCGGTTTCATACTTGCCCTGCAGCAGGATCCGCCGCAGGAGAGGGGCGGGGGCGCTGCCAAGAACGGAAGTCATCGGATCTCCCTTCCGGAGATGTCCAGGAACACGTCTTCAAGGCTGCGGGCTTCAAGGCTCATGGACGTGGGCAGGATGCCACGGGCCGCCCACCAGGCCGTCACGGCCGCCAGGTCGGCCGGCGTCAGGGCCCCCGTGGCCGCGTAGCTGCCGGCGCGGGCTTCCGTGACCACGACGGCGTCGGGCAGTACTCCGGTGAAGTCAAGCCCCGGCTCGGCCTCGAAGAGGAGGGTCCGAATGCGTTGTTCCCCCGCCCCGGGCTGGAGTTCGTGACGCAGCAGCTGTGCGACGGTTCCTTCCGCCACGTTCTGGCCGGCGTCAATGATGTAGACGTAGTCGGCCAGCCGCTGGGCGTCGTCCATGAGGTGGGTGGTGAGGATGATGCCCATTCCGCGGTCCCGGAGCTCGGAGATGAGCCCGAAGACCATCTGGCGGGACTGCGGGTCCAGGCCCGCGCTCGGTTCGTCCAGGAAAAGCACTTCGGGGTTGCCGACCAGGGCCGCCGCGAGGGCGAGGCGCTGCTTCTGTCCGCCGGACAGCCGGCGGACGGAGGTGCGGCTGAAGGCATCGATGCCCAGGCGCCGGATCAGCTCCTCGACGGGCCACGGGTCCCGGTACATGCCGGCGACGTGCTTAAGCAGCGGAATGGGCCGGGCCGACGGCGGGAGCCCGCCGTCCTGCAACATCACTCCCACGCGCGCACGCAGCCCTGCTCCGGCGGTGTCCGGATCCTGGCCGAGCAGGTTGATGCTTCCCGCGGTACGCTTCTGCAGGCCCTGGGCGCATTCAATGGTGGTTGTCTTGCCGGCTCCGTTCGCCCCCAGCAGGGCCGTGACCTGTCCGCGTTCGGCAACGAGCGAAAGGCCGCTGACCACCCGCAGCATCTTGCCGTCAAGAGCGGGCAGTGGACCAACATCCTTGACTAGCCCGCTGATGGACAGGACGGGGGATTCGGGAGATCGCACCAAAGCATTCTACGCGATGTAGTACGGCGCGGCCGGGCTCCGGTGGTGCGGGCCGCTGCCAGCAGCGGCGGGGCCGCGGGGGAAGCCCTGCCTTACTGGAACGCGGGAGTAAATTACGACATGATTGTGTTGTGTATTCCATGAGCCCCTTCTCTTCTGCTGCCCTTCCCGGGCACGCTGCGGCGCCCGCGCCGCAGGCGCCCTCCGCGCCCGTCGCAGCAGTGCAGGCGGCCGACGCCGAGGAGCGCACCCGGGACCGCGTCCTGAACGCCGTCCTCGAGCATGGACCCATCAGTGCCGCCGAGCTCGGCGACCTGCTCGGCTTCACGCCGGCCGCGGTCCGGCGCCACCTGGACCACCTCTCCCGTGACGGTGTCATCGAGGTCAAGCGGGTCGCCCGTGCCGGTGCCAGGGCCGGCCGCCCCGCACGCCGTTACGTGCTCAGCTCGCAGGGCCAGTCCAAGCTCGGCAACGACTACCTTGACATCGCCACCGTGGCGCTGCAGCGGCTCGGCGAGATGGCCGGCCCCGAAGCGGTGCGGCAGTTCGCCGTCGGGCGCTTCGCCGAGATGGAACGTCGGTACGCACCTGAAATCGAGCAGGCCGGGCCGGACATCACGGCGCGCGCTCGGGTGCTCTCCGAGCTCCTGAGCCGCGAGGGCTTTGTCGCGTCCGCGGACTCCATCGAAGCCAGGGCACCCCTGCCGGCAGCGCTCTCCAGCGTCCAGCTCTGCCAGGGGCATTGCCCCATCCAGCAGCTCGCAGCCCAGTTCCCCGTGTTCTGCGAGGTGGAGACCGAAGTGTTCTCCCGGCTGGTCGGCGTCGACGTCCGCCGGCTGTCCACCCTGGCGCGCGGCGGCCACGTCTGCACCACCCACATACCTACAGGCCGTCCGGCTGCTACGAGGCTTCCCAGCCCGCCAAGCTCCCCGGTCAACCTGGACGAAGTATCCAAACATCTGCAAGAAAGGCCGTGATGACGGACCAACTATCAGAGAAGAAGGTTGCCGAGACTACCGTGATCTCGGAGATTCTGGAGAAGAATCCCGAGCTCCATGGCATCGGAACCTACGAGTACGGCTGGGCGGACAAGAACGACGTCGGCGCCAACGCCCGCCGCGGTATCGATGAGGACGTCGTCCGTGACATCTCGGGCAAGAAAAATGAGCCGCAATGGATGCTCGATCTTCGCCTCAAGGGCCTGAAGTACTTCGACCGCAAGCCCATGCCCACCTGGGGTGCAGACCTCTCCGGCATCGACTTCGACAACATCAAATACTTCGTGCGCTCCACCGAGAAGCAGGCCAACACGTGGGAGGACCTGCCCGAAGACATCCGGAACACCTACGAAAAGCTCGGCATCCCGGAAGCCGAGCGCAGCCGCCTCGTCTCCGGTGTCGCGGCACAGTACGAGTCTGAGGTTGTCTACCACCAGATCCGCGAGGACCTGGAACAGCAGGGGGTCATCTTCCTGGACACGGACACCGCGCTGCGCGAGCACCCGGAAATCTTCCAGGAGTACTTCGGCACGATCATCCCGGTGGGCGACAACAAGTTCGCCTCGCTGAACACGGCTGTCTGGTCCGGCGGTTCCTTTGTGTACGTGCCCAAGGGCGTCCACGTGGACATCCCGCTGCAGGCTTACTTCCGAATCAACACGGAAAACACGCCCCAGATCGAGCCCACGCTGATCATCGCGGACGAGGACTCCTACGTCCACTACATCGAAGGCTGCACCGCGCCGATCTACACCTCGGACTCGCTGCACTCCGCCGTCGTGGAGATCATCGTGAAGAAGGGCGCCCGCGTCCGCTACACCACCATCCAGAACTGGTCGACCAACGTGTACAACCTGGTCACCAAGCGCGCCATCTGCGAAGAAGGCGCCACCATGGAGTGGATCGACGGCAACATCGGCTCCAAGGTCACCATGAAGTACCCGGCCGTTTACCTCGTAGGCGAAGGAGCCAAGGGCGAGACCCTTTCGATCGCGTTCGCAGGCGCCGGCCAGCACCAGGACACCGGCTCCAAAATGGTCCACATCGCGCCGAACACCAAGAGTTCGATTGTGTCCAAGTCCGTGGCCCGCGGCGGCGGCCGTGCTGCCTACCGCGGCCTGGTCCAGGTCCGTGAAGGTGCCAAGCACTCGGCCAACACGGTCCGCTGTGACGCCCTCCTGGTGGACACCATCAGCCGTTCGGACACCTACCCGTACATCGACATCCGTGAAGATGACGTCACCATGGGACACGAGGCCACCGTCTCGCGCGTCAGCGAAGAGCAGCTGTTCTACCTGATGTCCCGCGGCATGCGCGAAGACGAGG
>JAODMS010000142.1 GCA_025464925.1 Arthrobacter sp. | reverse complement strand
CAGCTGCAGGGCCTCGCGCAGCGAGAGCTCCAGCACCTTCTTGGCACGCGGCGTGAAGGGGATGTGGCCGGAGGGGGCCTGCTGGCCCGGGCCGATGATCTCCTGCACCTGCTCGCGGACACCGTCGAGCGAGATGCTCAAGGACTCAAGGGCTTTGGCGGCAACACCTTCACCCTCGTGGATCAGACCCAAGAGGATGTGTTCGGTACCAATGTAATTGTGGTTCAGCATGCGTGCCTCTTCCTGGGCAAGCACAACTACGCGACGGGCACGGTCCGTAAATCGCTCAAACATTTCGCCACACTCCTGGCTGCCCCCATACCTTGATGCTACGTCGCCTCAGGCATGCTTGGGGCGTTCGCCGGAGGCAGGATATTAGTGAGCCGGATTCATCTGACGTCCCCGGGTAAGTGGCAGGTTTCGCACCGCTATCCGGCGTGCCACGGCGAGTGGACTCCGCCGCAATGACACCTCCTGCCGTTGGATGCCGATTCATTTCCCGCCCCAATCGAACCGGGTAATGACGGACGGGCGCCTCGCTGCCGCCATCATCACCATCGACAGCGCCCGGGAACGAACGCGTCGGGGAAGCATTCATCGCTGAACTCATCACAGACCCGGATCACGGCTGCCAAGGACCGGCCGAAGAACTCCTGCGCCGCTGCATGCATGTCCTGCACTCCATGGGCCGAAGCACCGTGGCCGTCAGCGTCAACAACAGCAACTCCGCGGCGATGGCCCTCTACCTTTCCAGAGACTTCCGCCGCCTCACCGACGACCGACACCGACGGGGACCCCGACTGAACAAGCCCGAAGGCCCGGCGCACCGCGCAGTTCCCGTCCATAGGGGCGTGGCTGGCGCGGCGGCCCCGGTGTGTTGCGAATCAGCTGCTCCGGGACTGTCCGTTGCCCGGGTGCCTACGCCATCATGTCGCGTACCAGCGGAGCCACACGGGATCCGAAGAGCTCGATGCTGGTCATTATTTGGGTCTGGGGTACCCCGGGCATGCCGTACTTCAGGTCAAAGCGGCTTGCCCCGAGTGTCTTGAGCGTCTCGGTGATCTTTCGGGCCACCGTGTCGGGCGAGCCCACATGGAGTGCTCCCCCGGGCCGAGGTCCCGGAGGAAGTTTTGCATCGTCGGGACGACGTCATCGAATTTGCGCGCTCAACCCTTGTCATCGGGATCGGCTAGAACCGCCTATCGATAAGCGAAACCGCCATTTTGAACGAACAGGCACACCGAATCATTGCTCTGCCGCGCCTCGACGGCACACCTCGGGGTGACGCCAACGAGATAGCTAACGACGTCCTCGGTTTTTCTAGTCGGGCGTCAGCGGGGCCCTTCTGGGTGGATGCTGCGCGTCTCGCCACGTCCATGACGGCGGAACCACTGTGGGGGGTGCACTTTGGGCAGCACCTTCGTGACCGCCAAGGCGGCGTACATGACGGTGTTGATCGCCACGAATGTCGCAAGGATAGCGAACCACTCCGTATGCAGGAGCGACTCCGGAAACAGGAGGCCAGTGGATGCCAGGCCGGCCGGGATCATGCTGACTTCTTTACGGTTTCCTGGAGGCTGGCATGACTAATGTGTTTCCAGTTCGCGGTGCGGCCGAGGGAAATGTCGATGATGCCCTTGACGTAGACGATATTAAGAAACATATCGAAGAAAAGCTCAGGAAAAAGGGTACAAGCCAGCAGCCGGGCCCGCCAGCCGCCCTTCCACACGGTGGCGACGCGTTCGACCATGAACACGGCGCCGAGCCCCAGCCAGAACGGGAACCAGATCCAGACATCGAGCGAGAACACCATGAGGAAGATGAGCAGCAGGTACGAACCGAGCGCAATTACGCCGTACCCGATTCCTAGTTGCTGCGCCCAGTAGCGCAGGGTGGGCGGGGTGATCCCGTAGGCGCCGATGTTTTCCAGGGCTCCCCGTTGCCAGCGCAACCGCTGCGCCCACAGGGTGCGCCAGCTGGGCATGAGCTCTGTGACCACGGTGCATCCCGCCGGCGATATCATCAGCGCGCCGAGCGATTTCAGCGCTATCGTCAGCTCGTTGTCTTCGGTCAGCGCGGCGGTGTCATACACCTCACCCTGAGCCCCGGGAATCGAGTCGCCCCGCTGGGCCGCGATGGTGCGCAACGCGACCGGACGGAAGAGCGAGGCCGTTCCTGTCAGCACAAAGACCCGCCCGCGCCGCCGCCTGATCTCGCGGCCGTACCGAATATATTCGTTGCGCTGAAACTGTCCGAGGACGCCGTGTCCCTCTTCACCGTAGAACAACCCGCCCACGGCCATGAGGGCCCGGTCCCCCACGAAACGCTGCACTGCCACCGCGAGGAAGCCGTCGTCGAGCTGGGTATCGGCGTCCATAACCATCACGACGTCGTTCGCGCCCTGCGCCGGGAGGATCTGCTTGAGCACCTGATTCAAGGCACCGGCCTTCTTCTTGGTGTTGCCGACGGATTCGAAGACCTCCACACCGGCGCGGCGGGCGATTTCGACTGTGGCATCGGTGCAGTTGTCGGCCACCACGATGATGCGCTCCGGGCGGTGGGACTGAGCCCGGAGCGAAGCGATGGTCGAGGGCAGCGACACTTCCTCGTTGTGCGCCGGGATAAGCACCGTGACCGTCACGGGCCCGGCATAGACACCGCGCGTGGCCGCCATCACAATCTTGGGCGCCAGCGGAGCGATCCGCCGGTTTACCGAACGCCGGGACCGGGTGGCGACCCGCTGTTCCAGTATCGCGACGCCGGCACCCAGCAGCACGGCAAGGGCGACGGCCGCTCCCAGAACCCGGAGCGCAGGCGCATCGGTGCTGTAGAGCACGCTCCAGACTCCCAAAATGATGCCGTGATTCGGCCCCTCAGACTGCGCGGGCCCCCCCGCTGCGACGGCTGCCCAGAGCAGCGCTGCAGCACTTCCGGCAACCAGTGATATGACCAGGCCTACGGTCCGGTGAAATTGTCCCCTGCCCATTGGCGGATGCTACCAGCGGGTAGCAGCGTCAACAAGGGCTGGTCGATCAACGTGCATGTCCGCGTCTCCAGACGATCCCGTCTCGAAGTGAAGTCCTCCTACGGCAACATCCGGGTCCGCGGGTCGATTCGGCAAGTCCAGATCGGGGAAAAGCGGCATTGCCGCTTCACCGCCCCCGGACGGAACTGAAAGTAGCTGCCATTCAAAGGCGTCCGGCCGTTTTTACTGGTGCGATGTCCAAACGCCTATACCAGCGCAACCCGGGGCTGCAGGCCGGCCCGGCTGACCAGCAATGGAAAATTTACTTCCGGATCATCCTTGCGCGGCCGCGTAGGCCGCTTTGAGGTGCCGGGAAATTACTCCCCTGGTACTGAAGGCGAATCCGTTGTTCTGGGCCCACTCAAGGGTCTGGACGTGTCGCGTAACCGGGCTGCATCAATCCTTGTTTCGGGAAAGCAGCCCTCCGATGAGTCCTGCCAAGGCTGCCGGCAGGGCGAAGAGACCGGCGATCTGTGGAGTCAGAGACGGGGGCGTCATGATCATCGTCGCCATGCCCACTAGCGCTGCCGGCGCGGCCACGCAGATCGTCACCCAAAGCGGGTTACCCCGGACCTGCGACCATATGGCTGCTGCAAGCGACGTGACAGACCCGGCGAGCATGAACAGCCTGCCCACACGCAACCGCTCGATGAACTCCGGGACCGGCGCATAGACGAAGAATGCCGTCCGTTCCAGGGCAATGCCTGTGAAGACGATGGAGACAACGACCAAGGCCGCCCAGGGCAGTGATCTTCCCCTCCACCACGGGAGGACGACATAGCGTTCGTTGCCGTTCTGCGAACTCATCATAAAGCGAGCCTAGCGGCCGGCCAGCTTCACGCAGCACTGGAGGCCTTCTCCTACTTCTTGGCCTGGTTCTTGGTGGCGCGGGCGGCCTTGCGTTGGGCGGCTTCGTTTTCGTGGAGCTGCCGGGCCCAGTCAGTGTGAGAGGACAAGGTGTTCTGGTCTAGGACAAGATAGTTGTCCCCACCGGACTAGCGGCTTTCACTTTAACCAGTCGAAATAAAATTGCCAGCCGAATTGGCATCTTTTCCCAAAATCCGAGCCGTGAAGTAATCTCTAGGTCTTTTCCCCCGTTCCCAGCCAATTGTGTCCATGACGTTCACGCTCGAGAGGTTGGATCCCTGCCAGCAGAGATTAGCCGTTGGCACCGGATTCTATCTCCAAGAACCCGGTCCTATCTGTTGAGCACTCCGTCCGGCAAGGCCAGTAACCATATGGCTACTTTCCGGAACTCCGCCCCATGGCGGCCACCACAACGCGCGTTGTAGCCTGCACCGCTCTCGTGAAGACTGCAATTGCTCGAAGCCTCTTTGCACGAGAGGTATCTCGAGCGTGCGGCGAAGTGGGTGTGGGGAGAGCATAATCGCCTCATTGCGTTGTCCGAGCCTGTGAATCTCTTCCCTCGTCGGGGTTTGTTGCTCTTCCCGCCGTTGCACAGGGCGTGCACCGGGGCGATTCCAAACCGCATCGAGGTCCAGTCACGGATCAATTAGGGTACTTCCCCGCTTCATTAGCGAAAAGGGGAAAACGAGGGTCTTCACGGACACCGCATGGATTCATGAAGCCCCATGGAACTTTGACCCGCACTGGCAATCGCCCAGCCTGCTTTGGCCCGAGGATAGGGCCTGGGTCATGATCACGCCGGCAGCCCCGAACTCGTCGCACAGCTCATCGCCTCACCTGGAATGCCGACGACCAAAACCGGCCGGACGCGTAGGGTCCTGAGGCGGATCACCGGCAGCTGAGGCCAAGAGAGGCCGTGGGAGGTCAGGCATCGAATGCATTCCTAGCCTGAAGTCGCAGGACGGGTTAGGGTGGCGGCAATAGTCAACTATCGGATGGGGACCCATGAAGTTCTGGCGTTCGATGATGAAACTGCCGCAGCCGTTGAAGGGTTGCCTTGTCGCCTACCTGATCGCTTTCGCAGTGGTCTTCGTGTCCGTGCCGGCTTCGGCAATTTCCAGCCAGGGCAAGCTGAACCCGGTGATGCCTTGGGGCATGGGCGCGCTCGGTCTCACCGTCGTCGTCCTTGGTGTGATGCTGGCCGCCGACCTTCGCGGATCAGCACGTGCCTATGCCTTGATGCTCAAAGACTACAGACCGATGGGGGTCGACTACTCCAAGTCGTTCTTCGCCAACCCGAAGTTTGTCCGGGTCTTCGGCGCCATGTTCGCCTTCATCGGGATCTGGTTCGTCGTGGGTTCGACGATCTTCGCATCACAGATGTCGTGACGTCGTGGGAGGAGACGCGATGACCGAGAACTCGAGGCGCAGCTGGCAGGCACTACTCCGGCGTGCTCCGCTGTGGGTGCTCATGCTCGTATTCGCGGTCATTTGGTCGGCCGTGGTCCTGGGTCTGGATTTCCTCCAAGGTGAGGACATCGACGCGGCGGATGTCGTGATTACCGGAGCAGGCGGCCTCGTGGTCGCAACATTCGCCCTGTGGTTTGGTCGCCGCGTCCGGGCGAAGGAGCTGAAGCTCCCTCCCGGGTCGCCCACCGGGACGAACATCACGAGGGCCCTGTCCACCGGGCAGTTGCCGGAGAAGGCATCCGCGGAAAAGTGGGTGCCAGAGCTGAGCAGGATCATCCGCCAGGAGCGGCACATGGTGTGGATTGGGCCTCTGATGTGTCTTCTGTTCGCCGCGCTGGGGGTCTTCCTGATCTTCGAAACGCCTGCCCGTCCTTGGCTTGGTGTGCTCTGCACTCCGTTTTTCCTCGGATTGGCCATCTGGTTTCCGGTCGGGGTGCGCCGGCGCCGGGCCAGGATTCAGGAGCTACTGGCGCAGTTCCCGGAGGAAGGGTCATCTTGGCCATGACGTGTGTCTGGGCCCGACGGGGCGGATAGAGCATGACAGGAGACGGCTCTTTCACCACCAGGAGGCGAGACGCAGCTCCGAAACCGGAATGGGTGCTGATGTACCGGCGCAGCCTGGCCTGGAGCGGATGCAGCAGCTGGTCACTATGGTCCAGCAGACGGGGCGCTTCCCGCCCGGAACGCAGCGAGCCCGGCTGGCGGATGACCTTAGAGTAAACGAACGGGACGGTTTCTGTTCCGCCCTCTTGCATGATCGAGAAACCCCGTGTCCGCTTCCCAGCCTCGTCATTTCTCGTGGCAACCTAATGGCTAATCCCGGGCCCGATTTTTTCTTAGAGGCGGTCATGGAGGCTCACCAGTTCAGTCAGGATCCGGGCGAGAGTTTCATCCTCCACAACATGGCCGTCGTCGTATTTCTCACGTTGTTCGCTCAAGTAGTCCAGCACCGTCTGCTTAGATGGAAATTTAAAGGGTCCTACGTTGTACTCGGCCATTTTTTCCCAATCAGATAGTTGTGCTCTATAGCTTCTCCCCAGGCTGAACTTTTAGATTCGTCAACGGCAGACACCGAGCCTAAATTAGTCGAAGAACGGCCCCGCACGCGTTTGTGTGCGGGGCCGTGACAGGTGACGCAATCCGGTTCGTCCTGCGCCTCCTGAGGGGGCGGAAATCGCCAGATGTGATCCTCTATGAGTCCGCGGTTCGGTTCAGTCATTTACCCCATCGCTTAATTGACCTAATTGGCGAATTCGCTGAATGGCAACACCTCGACCACCCGTCGTTAGCTCTCTGGAGGCCGCCCGAGCCTCCCGCCGACGTGGGTTGTTATCCCTGCTGGGCTTTGTGGAACTGCTCCAGTGCTGCGAGGTCGTCGGTGTTGATGTGGTCAACGCCTGCCCGGTGCAGCTCGGTCCACATCGCTTCGCGTGCCTGGCCCGGCTGGTCCGGCGTCGCCCAGAAACGGACCCGGTACCCCTTGGCATGGGCGTCTTCGACGTAGCCGTGGAGTTTGGCGCGTTCCGCCTCGGGCATCGGGCCGACACCCTGCCACGTGAACAGCTTTGTCCAGTTGTCACTGACCAGAGGCATGAGCGTTGGAGGCATCCCGGAGGCAAGGTCGGCTGTGCGTCCGTCGAAGAACCCGTAGCGTTTGTCTTCCGCCTGCATGGTGGCCAACGGCCTGTTGCCGCTGATCACGGCGGTCACCGGGCCGGTGCTGACTTTGCCCTTGCTGTAATGGGTCATCAGGGCCGGGTGCTTGCGCAGTTCCTGCTCGATCGCAGCGTAGGTGCTTTCGCCGTCGCTCTTGATGTCAATCAGCAGTTGCAGGCTCCCGTCCCAGCCCGGATAGACGCTGTGGCCTTCCTGCTGGACGACGTCGTCCAGCGGGTCCAGGTAGAGGCTTTCCAGTGTCTTCCCAGGCTGTGCGTTTTCCAGGTCATGAGCGACCAGAAGTTCGCCGTCAACCAGCCAAACGTCCACCTCGACGCTGGTGAACCCATGCTCCAAGGCGTCAAAGAGCGGGCGCCCGTGCTCGTAGTCGTTGTGTGCATGGGTCTCCGACAGCGGCTGGCCCAGCACAACATCCCGGGATGCGGGGGCAGCAGACGAGGGGACGGCGATTCCGGTCAGGGACGTGAGGGCCACCAACGCGGCGGCAGCACTTTTGATAAGCACGGGGTTCTCCTTGGTGCGGTTCAGGGGCATAGTTTCAGCTCGACCGATCGGCCGCGCGATGCCTCAAACAGGCTCCACGGTCCGCGCTAACAGGAGAGGGCCACTCGGTGGCGGGCCGGTAAACAGCAGTGAACGGCCGCGCGGGGCCAGCCCGTGATCCGGAAGTGAGCAGTTCGAGTAGCAGGCCCA
>JAODMS010000123.1 GCA_025464925.1 Arthrobacter sp. | reverse complement strand
GCCACAGCGTGCGATGCTCCACTCGGAACTCTAGTCCTCTCTGAGGACCGGCCCGTTCCACAGTACCTCTTATGTGAGTAAGCACACTATTCTATGGAACGTAGAAAAAGCCCTACATTACGGGGTTTTTGGGGCCTCAGCCGGTGCCGGAACGGCGGTTTTGGCACCCTTGGAAAAGGCTTCGTAATGATCCCTGGCAACGAAGAAGGCAACACCTGCGGATACGTTCCCGCACGCTACGCCATGGTTATATGCCGAGCAGCGGAGCCCGTTCCGCTCCAGGTTGGCCCCGTCTGCCAGGACGGGAAGTTCGCTGAGCGGGCCGCTCTTGCTTCCCTTGGGGCCGTAGGTGGCCTCCATTTGGGTGACGCCGGAACGGCATTCCCCGTATGTGGCCTTGTCCGGCGTGAGCAGCGCCGTGCCGCCGAGGTAGCCCAGACCGGTGCCGGCGCAATCGTCCCGAACATCGCTGGCGGCAGGTTTGGGGTAGTTCGCCAGTTCGCAGTGGGCGACGGGGACGGTGGCCAGCTTGTCGTTGGCGCTGTCGGTAAAACTGTTCACCTCGTACGGGAGATTGAGGTGCTCTCCCTTGGCAGACGTCAGCGAGCACACGATATTCCGGTCCTCGGTGATGAACGAGAGAACGTCCTGGCCAGCCCGGAACCCGGCCGGGTCCACCAGGGCCGCCCGTTCCAACTGTTCCAAGGGCGGCAGCGGCGGCGGAGCCACATAACCAGGGTCCTGGGTGGTGACAGTGCAGGCCGTGGCGGTCACCACAAAGAGGGCGGCCAGGAGCCCCAATACAGTCCGTCGCATGGCCTCCATTATGCCCGGCAGCCGGGGTGGCCCGGTTCGCGAATATCCCTACGTGCCCGCGCTCAGGCGTCGAGCTTCGTCAGCGGCGCGTAACGGAGCAGGAGCCGCTTCTCGCCGACGTCGAACTTCACCTTGGCCACGGTCTTGTCCCCTGCCCCTTCGAGGGCAAGCACCGTGCCGTTGCCGAAGCTGGTGTGGTTCACCTTGTCCCCCACGCTGACGGCCACGACTTCCTTCTGTGGCTGGACCCGGTTCTTGGCGATGACAGCGGGAACGTCCGCATTGAAACCGGCCGAGGAGTCCGCGGCGGCGCCGCGGGAGGAGTCTGCGCCCCAGAACGATCCGCTGTACCGGCTAGAGCCGATGGACCCACCGCTCCCCCAGCCGCCGGACTGCCGGCTGGTGCCCTCGCGCTTCCATTCGACCAGCTCGGCCGGAATTTCCTCGAGGAACTGGCTGGCCGGGTTGTACTGGCTCTGGCCCCACATACTGCGGACTTCGGAGCGGGTGACGTAGAGACGCTTGCGGGCGCGGGTCAGGCCCACATAGGCCAGCCGCCGCTCTTCGGCGAGCTCCTTGGGGTCCGTTGCCGAGCGCTGGTGCGGGAACAGCCCGTGCTCCATGCCGGTCAGGAACACCACCGGGAATTCAAGGCCCTTGGCGGTGTGCAGGGTCATCAGCGTGACCACGCCAAGGCGTTTGGCCTCCGCCACGGCGGCGTCGATGTCAGCCCCGGGCGCGTCCGGGATCTGGTCCGCGTCGGCCACCAGGGACACCTGCTCCAGGAAGGCACCCAGGGAACCTTCCGGGTTCTCCTGTTCGTATTCACGCACGACGGCGACGAGTTCCGCCAGGTTCTCCACGCGGGACTCGTCCTGTGGATCCGTGCTGGAACGCAGCCCGGCGAGGTAGCCGGTCTGTTCCAGCACGGCTTCCAGCGCAGCGGCGGCGCCCGAGCCGGTGGCGACTTCGGCGAGGTCATCGAGCAGCTTCACGAACCCCAGGACGGCGTTGACGGAACGCGTTGCCATGCCCGGGGCTTCCTCGGCACGCCGGGCAGCCGCCATGAACGACATCCGCTCCCGCTGGGCCAGCGCCGCCACGGCACCCTCGGCGCGGTCACCGATGCCGCGCTTGGGTTCGTTAAGCACCCTGCGAAGGTTGACGTCGTCGTCCGGGTTGACCAGGACGCGCAGGTAGGCGAGCGCGTCCTTGATCTCCTTGCGCTCGTAGAAGCGGGTCCCGCCGACCACCTTGTACGGCAGCCCGACACGCACCAGCACGTCTTCGATGGAGCGCGACTGGGCGTTGGTGCGGTAGAAGATCGCGACGTCGCCGGGGCGCAGATTGCCCTCGTCCTGCAGCCGGTCGATCTCCTTGGCGATGAACTGGGCCTCGTCGTGCTCGTTCTCGCCCACGTAGCCGACGATCTTTTCGCCGTCGCCCTCCGCCGTCCAGAGCCGCTTCTCGGGCCGGTTGGGGTTGCGGGAGATGACGGAGTTGGCGGCGCTGAGGATCGTCTGGGTGGAGCGGTAGTTCTGCTCCAGCTTGATGGTGCGGGCGTCCGGGTAATCCTTTTCGAACTCCACGATGTTGCGGATATCGGCGCCGCGGAAGGCGTAGATGGACTGGTCCGAATCGCCGACGACGGTGAGCTCGGCCGCGCCGGGGCCCTCGCCCACGATCTCGCGCACCAGCGCGTACTGGGCGTGGTTGGTGTCCTGGTATTCGTCTACAAGGACGTGCCGGAAGCGGCGCCGGTAGGAGTCCGCGAGCGCCGGGAAGGCCCGGAACATGTAGACGGTCTCGGCAATCAGGTCATCGAAGTCCATGGCGTTGGCCTGGCGCAGGCGCTGGCTGTAGCCCTTGAAGACCTCGGCGGCGGCCTGTTCGAACGGGTCGTTGTGGTTGGCACTGGAGGAGTAGCTGTCAGCGTCGATCAGCTCGTTCTTGAGCGCCGAGATTTTGTGCTGGATGGCCTTGGGCGCAAAACGCTTGGGATCGAGGTCCAGGTTCTTGGCCACGAGCGTGATCAGGCGCAGCGAGTCCGCGGAATCGTAGATGGAGAAGTTGGAGTTCAGGCCGACATTCTTGGCCTCGCGGCGCAGGATCCGGACGCAGGAGGAGTGGAAGGTGGAGACCCACATGGTCTTGGCCCGGCCGCCGACGAGGGCTTCGACCCGCTCCCGCATTTCTGCCGCGGCCTTGTTGGTGAAGGTGATGGCCAGGATCTCGCCGTGGTGCGCCCGCCCCGTGGCGATCAGGTGGGCGATCCGGTTGCTGAGCACCCGGGTCTTGCCGGAGCCGGCGCCGGCCACAATCAGCAGGGCGGTGCCGGCGTGCTTGACCGCTTCCTCCTGCTGCGGGTTCAGCCCCTCCAGGAGCTCATTCGCCGTCGGAAGCTGCGGACGGTCCCAGTCCGCTCCGTTTCCCCCGTTGGCCCCGAAAGTGGCCTCGGGTTGAAAGGCGGCCATTCCGTTCCCGGCGGGCGATTTGGTGGGCGCGGCCGTCTTGGAGGCAGCTTGGAAGGGTCCGTCGGCGTAAGGGTCAAACAACATGTCCATGGTGTATATAAGTCTAGGCGGTGCCGCTGACGGTGGCGTCCGCCCCCTCCCCCCACCCCGCGGGACATGCCCTCCCCCGCCCTCGGTCACTGGACATAAGGGCACTATGTCCGGTCCCCGCGGCCAACAATGAGCATGTCCTCCGGAAACTGCGGCGAGGAATGAGCATGTCCGCTCACGCGGTCCAAGAATGGGCATGTCCCCACAGGAGTTGCGGCGGGGAATGAGTATGCCCCCACAGAGCCGGACATGCCCTCCCCTGCCTGCGGCCGCTGGACATATTGCCACTATGTCCAGTCCTCCCGGCCAGGAATGGGCATGTCCCACGGAAATTGCGGCGAGGAATGGGCATGTCCGCTCGCGCGGCCCAAGAATGGGCATGTCCCACGGAGATGGAACGGGGGCCGCCGAAGCTAGCCGGCGGAACCTGACTCGAGGGCGGCACGGAGCTGGCGCACCGCCGTCGTGCCGCCTGCGATGAACCAGTCAAGTCCGTTCACGCGCACGACGTCGCTCGCGCCGCCCGCCGCGAGGATGATCGCCTGGCCGGGCAGCCAGTCCCATTCCGGGCAGCTGTGCTGGTACCAGGCGCCCAGCCCGCCGTCGGCGACGCGGCCGAGGTCGCAGGAGCCCGAGCCGAACATGCGCAGCGTGGCGGCAGAGGTTGCGGCGGCATGCCACGGCATGGCGCACATCGGATCGGCGAGCCAGCTCGGGTGGATATAGGTGGCGACCCCGAGTTCGGAGACCGGGATGGCCGAACGACTCGCTCCGTCCGGTCCGTCGGGCAGGAAGGTGGTCAGCCGTTCGCCGTTGAGCGTTGCGGGCCGGGACGTCCCGCCGAGCCAGAGCTTGTCCTCCTCGGGCTGGAAGATGGCGCCGAGCCGGACGCCGGACGAGTCCTTGAGGGCAAGGGCGGAGCACCAGTAGCTGGAGCCGTGCAGGAAATTGTAGGTGCCGTCGACGGGATCGATGACCCAGGTCCGGCCGCTGCTGCCTGCCACGGAGGCACCCTCCTCGCCCAGGATGCCGTCGTCGGGCCGGCAACGCTGGAGCTGCTCCAGCACATAGGCCTCGGCGGCATGATCGGCGGCGGTGACCACGTCCGAGACGGACGTCTTTTGCCGGCCCTCCAGCCCGGCTTGCCGCATCAGCAGCGCCAATGTGCCGGCTTCGCGGACCAGCGCTTCGGCGAGCTGGTAGTCATCCAGGGCGGGGTTGAGTTCAGCAGTGCTGTGCCGGCCAAGCCGGTGCTTTCCTAGTTCGGTCACGTCTCCCAGACTATCGGCGTCCCCCGGGCAGTGAACAGGGAGGCGGTTGCCATTGCGGCCGCGGCGGTTCCGGAGCGGCTGGGTGGAGCGGGCAGCGGGCGGCCGGGGACAGACGATAATGGAGCCATGGCCAAGACACCCGCACAGCGGATCAAGAAGCACGGCACCAATGCAGCCGTCCCCCAGCATCATCTGCCGCCGGTAATCAACCCCAGCACCAGCCGGAGCCCGCAGAAGGCGCAGAACAACAGCAATCTGATCCTGATTGCGGGCGTGGTGGCCAGCCTGTTCCTCTTCTGGTACCTCCACCTCCTTACCCTGAACCAGCTCGCCCAGCTGTCCGGCGGCCTGGCCATGCCGGACACGATGATTGGGGGCTTCGACCAGGGCTACGTCGAGCAACTGCGCGCCGCCATGAACGAGGACGCCCGCGGGCAGCTCAACTACATCCACAAGACCGCGGGCACGCTGTTCCCGCTGATCTTCGGTTTCAGCTGGCTGCTGCTGATCGGGACGAATGTGGCGCGGAAATCCCTGCGCTGGGCGTTGTGGGCCGTGCCGCTGCTCTTTGCGGCCGTGCGGCTGTGGGGCAACGCGGCCATCGACGCGATGTTGTCCGCCGACGCCGTCGACGCCGGCCAGGTCGCCTTGGCCTCGGGACTCACCGTAGCCGGCTGGGCGCTGCTGGTCCTGAGCCTCGTAGCCGGCGGGGCGGCCGTGTTCCTCGGCCGCAAGGGTGTTTCCGCCGCGGGACATGCCCAGCCCTAGGCCTGGCCACTCGACATGATCCCGCTATGTCCATCCCTGAACCGGCAGGGAGGGCATGCTCATCGTGATTACGAGAGATTTCCGGGCGAAGCCATGGCCTGGGCCTGAACTTCATCCCAATGCAGTGAGCATCCCGCGTGCATGATCCGCACGCTGTTGCGCTCCTGCCACCTCGAAGTGATCGGCGGCCTCCAGGAGGTGTGCTTTGGCCGCGGAAGCATCTCCAAGGGCATCTTGAGCCCGGCCCAGAAGCAGGCAGGCTTCCCCAAGGGCCTGCGGTGCGAGGACAGCCGCACGGGATCGGACATCGGTGAGAACTTCGACAGCCATTGCCGGATCGCCGGCCAGATAATTCCAGTGCCCGCGGTTCAACTTCTGTAACAGGATGTTTTCGTCGCTTCCGCCAATAACATCAGTCGCCAGTTCCGCCCGTTCGATGCAGCGGAGGGTCGCCGCATCCGCCACATCCGCGGCCAGCCGCATCGCGGCCGAGGCATTGTTGAATCTCGCCCAGACGTCCAGATTCCTTGCCGGTGAAAAAGTTGCTGCCGCCAGTTCGTGATATTGCAGGCCGTCTTCAACCCTGTTAGTAAGAAAAGCCGCGTTGCCGATCACCCAGTAAACGTTGCCGAGCAGCTCATCGTCGATGTCGTCTGAGATCACGCTCGCCAGATTGAGGCTCTCAGTCCAGGCCTCGTCAAGCGCGCCACTTTCGCCCAGGGCAGCGATCAAGGCCAACCGGGCCGTCACGTTTGTTTCGGCGTCGGCATCATGGGCCATTAGATTTGCAGCCGTCCTCGCCTCCTCGGCGGCTTTTTCGAGGAGGCCTGCTCCCTGCAACGCTTTGGACAACAAAATCCTTACCCGCGACTGCAACTGGGCTCCGCCCGCACTGGGTTCGCCGACCAGTGCCGCAGCGACTTCGGCGCATTCTTCGAACTGTCCGGCGGCCAAGAGGCTTTCCGCCTGGAAAAAGGTCATGTTCCACCATGAATCGGCGTCACCGTCCTTAAACGCAATTTCCGCGGCGCTGCGGGAACTCTGGGCAGCCTCGCTGAATCCGTGGTTGGCCCAGTGGTCGCGCGCTTGAAGCTCAGCTGCGACATAGGACGGCGAAACGGAGTTTTGTTGCATGACTCAATTATCCGATGTCGCGGAAGTGAAATTGTACAAATATGGAAGCAAGACAGACGCAGTATTTCCACAGGAGTCACGCGGTTCCGCGCCCGTAACACAGGCTTTGCGGTTCCGGGACCAATTGCTATCCAGCGACATTTTTTATGCCCCTATACTGGACTCGCATCACAGCAGTCACACCAATCACGTTAGTCACACCAATCCCATCAGGAGTCCTTATGAAGAAAACCCTCGCAACCCTCCTCGTCGTCGGTGCGCTGGCCGCTGCGGGTCTTTCCGCCACCGCAGCCGTGTCGGCAACCGGTGACAACTCAGGGCAGACTTCGGTCGCAGCTCCGGGCTGGTGGCCGAACAGCACCTCCCGCGTCTAAGGCTGGAGAAGTACCGACAAACGGCGGGTATCGGTTATGAATTCCGATGCCCGCCGTTTATTGTTGCCCGCCCCGGAACTGGTAACTGCCACCGCGAGATTCCAAAGGCTAAAACGACTCTGACCCCGCACGCCTGAGCAGAGCCACGACGCCCTCCGCAGGCACCGGCCGGCTAAAGTAATATCCCTGGCCGCTCGTGCAGCCCAGCCCGAGGAGCTCTGCCGCCTGCTCCGCCGTCTCAATGCCCTCGGCTAGAGCCTTCAGCCCGCAGGCGTGGATGAGGTGCAGTACCGCGGCGACGAAGTCCCGTTGTTCCCCGTCGGCGCCCAGTCCATCGATCAGGCTCTTGTCAATCTTGACCACGTTGACGGGCAGTTTACGAAGATAGCTGATGGACGAATAGCCGGTACCGAAGTCATCGATTTCGAGCTTCACGCCCAGGCGCCGCAGTCCGCTCAGCGAGTACTGGTCCACGGCACCGCCGTTGACGGCCACGGACTCAGTCAGCTCCACGATCAGGTTCGAGGCGTCCACCCCGGTCTCCCGGAGGATGTCGCGGACATGTTCGATCAGCTCCAGGTTCTGCAGCTCGGTCGTCGAGATGTTGACGCGGACATTGAAGTTGGCGTCCACCTGCGAATTCTGCTGCCAGTCGCGCAACTGGCGGACAGCATGGCGGAGAACCCAGTGGCCCAGATCCACGATCATGCCGGTCTCTTCGGCCAGCGGAATGAACTGGTCCGGCATCAGCAGACCACGTTCCGGGTGGTTCCACCGCACCAGCGCTTCGACACCTTCGATCCTGCCGGTGGCGAGCTCTACCACCGGCTGGTAGTGCAGGACAAGTTGGTCCTCGCGGATCGCTTCGCGCATCTCGGAGATCATGGCGCTCTGCAGCCGCCGCGCGTACAGCAAGGCAGGCTCGAACACCTTGATGCTGCTGTTCGGCTGTGCCTTGGCGGCATACATGGCCGTATCGGCTTCCATGACCAGACCGTCAACGGACTGTCCCGGCTCCGCAACCCGCAGACCGATGCTGGTCCCGCACGTAATCCGCAGGTCGCCGATGTTCAGGCTCTCGCTGAGCGCCCGGACAATTCTGTTGGCTACCCGGCGGGCACGGACGAGGTTGGATTTGGGCAGCATGATGGCGAACTCGTCGCCGCCGAGTCGCGCGACAGTGTCGGTCTCGCGAACCGCTCCCTGCAGCCGCCGCGCGATCATCCGCAGGACATCGTCACCTGCACTGTGTCCCAGCGTGTCATTGATGCCTTTAAAGGAGTCAAGATCGAGGATCAGGAGCGCCGGGGGCAGTTCCCCCCTGGAAGCCTCCGCCAGCTCATGGCCCAGCACCGAGTTCAACGCTGTCCTGTTGGCGAGTTGGGTCAGTGGGTCCGTCAGCGCCACACGCTCAAGTTCCACTTGGGCCTCACGGAGCATGGCAGTGCGGTTCTCGACCCGTTCCTCAAGCTCCTGATAGATGGTCTGCAGGTCATCCGCCATCAAGTTGATGCCGGCAATGACGGCGGCCATGTCGTCTCTGGCCCCCGAGTGCGGGATCCTCGTGGTCAGATCACCTCCGGCGATCCGAACGATGCCCTCCACGAGGGAATGGAGCCGGGGGTCAGGAGGATCAATCGCCACTCGTGTGCTGCCCTAACCACTCGACTGCTTCGGTCTCGGACACGAAGAACTGTGCAGGAATCGCCTCGGTTTTCGAACGCAGCAGATAGTGGGCAATGACCCGGTCCACAGGGCTTTCGCCCACCAGCGCAAAAGCGGACGCGGCAGTCGAGCTGGCATATAAGTGCCTGGCCTCAGGGCTGATGCCACATACCCCTGTAATGACAAGCAGCACTGGCATGCGCCGGCCAGCAGCGAGGGCGCGGACCGTGACCCCGGCAGCACGCGCCGAGGCCCCGCCGATCTCCTGATTAGGAGGCAGTATGACCTCGATGATCCCGCCGTCAATCAGACGCACCCGGGTGGGGAACCCGCCAGCACCAGGGGCGGCAACCACTCCAGCCGGGTTCTCGCCGGACATCCGCTCTTCGGCCCCGGCGAGGGCTTCAACGGTCACCGGACTGCAATCCGACGTCGGCAGTGTCCGCTCACCACAGGTTCAGTCATAGCATTGCATGCGTCCCGGCGCGGAAAGACAGGCTGATCAGACATTAGTCCCCAGTTGACGGCAAAATCGGCGGTTCGTCGTACGCACATGTCAGCCGCGCACGAAGCACTGGATGTTCCAGCGGGTGCCCTCATGATAATGCAAGGATGGAACATCGCCCGGCATGAGACGACACACCTCGATGTCGGCCTTCAGCCAGCCCGGGACGCAAGCGCCCTCTGTGCCTTACGCACCGTGCGCTCCCGCCGGACGCGCTGCGCGATGACCAGCCCCACCGCGGCCTGGCCGACGGTGATCGGGTAGCCCATGAGCCGCTCCAGCGTGCCGGGCTCCGGCACCTCCATAGCCGTCGCTCCGCCTGTGATGAGGGCACCAAGGGACAGGGCGCCACACGCCAGGATGAACCAGCTCAACGGCGTCTGGCTGAGCCAAAGCCAGCCAAGGAGCAACAGCGCCAGGGCTCCGCCGGCGAAGTACGTTACCGCACCCACCACATGCCAGACCGAGCCCGCGTCCTCGGGGACCAAACCAACAAGAACGGTGCCGGAACCGGCCGCAACGGTGAGCACCCGGGCGACGGCGGCCAGGGGCACCCGCCGGGCGGCATCCCCGGTGACCCGCGCCCCCTTTCGTGCCGCGATGCACAGCAGGACCGAGCTCAGGAGCAGGCCGCCGACCACCATGCCCAGGCCCTGGACCACGAAGGAGACGTTCATCAGCAGGTGCGCGGGCGAGCAGACGGCCCGGCCGTCGAAGACACCGCATCCCACCGCGCCGAGGTCGCTGATGTATCCGGTCCGGCGGCTGTACGGCTCCGGCCCCGCCCACGCACCAATCACGGCCGATTCGGCCACGAAATACTGCAGCACGCTCAACTGCGCAAGAGCCCCGATGTAGAACCTGGTGGCGGCCACATCGGGGATGGAGGCAAGGTCGGAACGAAGAGCTGGGGCTGCGGCTGTCATGCCAAGAGCGTAGTACCCCCGCTCACCTTGTATGCTTATATCCGTGTCCGAACGGGCCGGCCCTCCAGCCGACCACCACGGACGCCCGCCCTCGTAGCTCAGTGGATAGAGCACGGCTCTCCTAAAGCCGGTGTCGTTGGTTCGATTCCAATCGAGGGCACTTGAACTCCCAGGCCCCGGACACCGGTCCGGTTCTCGACCTCCGCGCCTATCTGCTGGGCTCCTGGTCCGTAGAGCGCAGCCTGCTGGACCGGGCCACCGGCACCAGCGGGACCTTCACCGGCGTCGTCCGCTTCTCCCCCGAAAAAACGGACACCGGGAACGACGGCGCACTGCGCTTCCACGAGGAAGGAACCATCTCGTGGACCTCCTTCGACGGGAAGCCTTTCACCGGACCAGCCAGCCGGGACTACCTGCTGCGGCCCGCCGGATCGCCGGACATCCTGGACATGTACTTTCCCGATGGACGCCCCTTCCACCGCATGGGCTTTACCGGACACAGCAGCCAGGACGAACACTGGTGCGACCCCGACACCTACCAGGTGAGCTACGCGATGATCGGGCCGGACGCCTTCCGCTACAGCTGGGACGTCACCGGGCCGGCCAAGGACCATTTGCTCGAG
Source organism: Arthrobacter sp. (assembly GCA_025464925.1). The sequence continues at coordinate 13,128 of JAODMS010000123.1, read as the reverse complement.
ACCGTTCTGCACCGGCTGGGACCGCCAACGCCGGGGCACCGGCAGCCAGGATCCCCGGCGTGAACCCGCGCATTGTCGTTTCGGCCGTCTGCGTCTTCGACGACGGCGGTCGTCTCCTGACCGTCCGCAAGAGGGGCACGGACAAGTTCATGCACCCCGGCGGCAAACCCGAGGCCGGTGAAACCGCTGCCGAGACCGCTTCCCGTGAGCTTGAAGAAGAAGTGGGGATCGTGCTGGCGCCGGAGCAGCTCCAGCTTTTGGGGATCTGGCTGGCCGACGCGGCCAACGAGGCCGCGACCCAGATCGAGGCCACCGTCTTTACGGCGCCGGGGATCTGGAAGGCCCGGCCCTCCGCCGAAATCGCGGAGATCCGATGGCTGGACCTGACGGCCGAGCTGCCGGAGGACTTGGCGCCGCTGCTCACCGAGCACGTGCTGCCTGCCCTTGCCTGCAACCAGGGCTAGGGCCCGGGTCCGGACCCCAGCCTAAAACTCGGGCACTGCCTCTTCGGCCACCGCGCTGGCTTCGGCGAACTGCGTCCGGTACAGCTCCGCGTAGCGGCCCTCGGCGGCGAGGAGTTCATTGTGCGTTCCGCGCTCCACGATGGACCCGCCCTCCACCACAAGGATCACGTCGGCGGCGCGGATGGTGGAGAGCCGGTGGGCGATGACGACCGCGGTGCGCCCCTCGAGCGCTGCTCCCAGCGCCTCCTGCACCGCAGCCTCGTTGGTGGAGTCCAGCGCGGCAGTGGCCTCGTCCAGGATGACCACGCGCGGCTGCGCGATCAGCAGGCGGGCGAAGGTCAGGCGCTGGCGTTCGCCGCCGGAGAGCCGGTAGCCGCGCTCCCCCACCACGGTGTCCAGGCCGTCCGGCAGCGAGCGGATCATGTCTTCGAGCCGGGCCTGCCGCAGGACGTCCCACATGAGGTCTTCGCTGGCTTCCGGACGGGCGAGGCGCAGATTGGAGGCAATGCTTTCGTGGAACAGATGCCCGTCCTGCGTCACCATGCCCAGGGTCTGTCGCATGGAATCGAAGGTGAGGTCGCGGACGTCCACGCCGGAGCCGGGTACTGTTCCGCCGAAGCGCACGGCGCCCGAATCGACGTCGTACAGCCGGGACAGCAGTTGCGCGATGGTGGACTTGCCGGCCCCGGAGGAGCCCACGAGGGCGACCGTCTGGCCGGGTTCGACCCGGAAGCTGATGCCGTGCAGGACCTCCTCGCCGCCGCGGGTGTCCAGCGTGGACACGTCCTCCAGCGAGGCCAGGGAGACCTTGTCCGCCGAGGGGTAGGCGAAGCGGACGTCGTCGAACTCTACGGACAGTGGGCCTGGCGGCGACTGCACCGCGTCGGGCTTTTGCTGGATGAGCGGCTTGAGGTCCAGGATTTCGAAGACGCGCTCGAAGCTGACCAGGGCGCTCATGATTTCCACCCGGGCGTTCGACAGCGCCGTGAGCGGCGCATAGAGGCGGGTGAGCAACAGCGCCAGCACGACGACGTCGCCGGCGGCCAACTGGCCCGCGAGCGCCAGCGTTCCGCCGAGGCCGTAGACCAGGGCAAGGGCCAGGGCCGAGACGAGCGTCAGCGCCGTCACGAAGGTGAACTGCAGCATGGCGGTCCGCACTCCGATGTCCCGTACCCGGCCGGCCCGGACGGCGAACTCCCGGGACTCTTCATCGGGACGGCCGAAGAGCTTCACCAGGGTGGCGCCCGGGGCGGAGAAGCGTTCCGTCATCTGGGTGCCCATCGCGGCGTTGTGTTCCGCGGCTTCGCGCCGGAGATCGGCAAGCCTGGACCCCATCCGGCGGGCCGGGATGAGGAAGATCGGCAGCAGGATCATGGCCAGCACGGTCACGAGCCAGGACTTGTCCAGCATCACCACAAGGGTCAGGACCAGCGCCACCACGTTGCTGACCACTCCGGAAAGTGTCCCGGCGAAGGCCGACTGGGCACCGATCACGTCGTTGTTCAACCGGCTCACCAGCGCCCCGGTCCGGGTGCGGGTGAAGAAGGCGATCGGCATTTTCTGCACGTGGTCGAACACCTTGGTGCGCAGGTCCACGATCACACCCTCACCGATTACGGAGGACAGCCAGCGCGTCAGCAGGCCGATTCCGGCCTCCGCCACCGCCACGATGGCGATCAGCACAGCAAGCCTGACCACCACGTCCGTGCCCGCGCGTGCGATGATCGCGTCGACCACCTGGCCGGCCAGGACCGGAGTGGCCACGGCCAGCACAGCCATCACGATGGACAGCAGCACGAAGGCGATCAGCTTTCCGCGGTGGGGCCGGGCAAAGCTGAACACGCGCTTCAGCGTTTCCTTCGAGAACGGCTTGGATCCGCTCGAGGCGCGCGTGATGTTGTAAAGGGAGCTCCAGGCCACCCGGTCCATGCTCACTTGTTGTTTCCTTTCGGCGCGCGGCCCAGGAGTTCGGTGACGACGCCGTTCTCCACATTCCAGCGCACATCAAGACGGACGTTTTCCAGCAGCCGGCGGTCGTGGGTGACGAGGAGCAGCGCGCCGTCATAGCTTTCGAGGGCTTCCTCGAGCTGCTCGATGGCGGGCAGGTCAAGGTGGTTGGTCGGTTCATCCAGCACCAGCAGGTTCACGCCGCGGGCCTGCAGCAGCGCCAGGGCAGCTCGGGTCCGCTCCCCCGGGGAGAGGGAGTCCACCGGGCGGCCGGTATGGTCGGCCTTGAGGCCGAACTTGGCCAGCAAGGTGCGCACGTCCGCCGCTGACAACTCTGTCAGTACGGCCTCGACGGCATCCCCCAGCTTCAACCCGCCCGCCAGCAGCCCGCGGGCCTGGTCAATCTCGCCGATGGCCACCGAAGCGCCCAGGGACGCGGCTCCGGCGTCGGGCTGCTGCACGCCCAGCAGGAGGCGGAGCAGCGTCGATTTGCCGGCGCCGTTGGGACCGGTGATGCCGATCCGCTCCCCGGCGTTAAGTTGCAGGTTCACCGGCCCCAGGGTGAACCCACCCTGGCGCACCACGGCGTCCCGGAGCGTGGCCACCACCGCGCTGGAACGTGGCGCCTGGCCGATGCTGAACTGCAGCTGCCATTCCTTGCGGGGCTCTTCCACGACGTCCAGCCGGGCGATCCGGGATTCCATCTGCCGGACCTTCTGGGCCTGCTTCTCCGATGACTCCGTGCTGGCCGCCCGGCGGATCTTGTCATTGTCCGGGCTCTTCTTCATGGCGTTCCGGACCCCCTGGGAGCTCCACTCACGCTGGGTGCGGGCCCGGGACACGAGGTCGGCCTTGGTGGAGGCGAACTCCTCGAAGCGCTCGCGGGCATGGCGGCGGGCTACGGCGCGCTCCTCCAGGAAGGCGTCGTAGCCGCCGTCGTACACTGCGACGGTGTTCTGCGCGAGATCCAGTTCCACGATGGTGGTCACGCAGCGGGCGAGGAACTCACGGTCATGCGAGACCAGCACCACGCCGCCGCGCAGGCCCTGCACGAAGGCCTCGAGTTTGGCGAGTCCGCTGAGATCCAGGTCATTGGTGGGTTCATCCAGCAGCACGACGTCGAAACGGCTCAGCAGCAGCGCCGCCAGTGCCACCCGTGCCGCCTGCCCGCCGGAGAGCCCCGTCATCTCCGCGTCCGGCTCCACAGCGAGGCCGAGGTCGGCCAGGACGGGCGGAATCCGTTCCTCCAGGTCCGCGGCGCCGGAGGCCATCCAGCGGTCGAAGGCCAGGGAGTAGGCATCATCGGAGCCTGGCGCGCCGGATCCGAGGGCTTCGGCGGTGGACTCCATGTCCGCGGTGGCCCGGGCGCAGCCGGTGCGCCGGGCGATGTAGCCGGCAACCGTTTCACCGGCGATCCGCTCGTGTTCCTGGGGCAGCCAGCCCACGAAGGCGTCTGCCGGGGCCAGGCTGATCGTGCCGTCCTGCGGCTCGTCGACACCGGCGAGGAGGCGGAGCAGGGTGGATTTGCCGGCGCCATTGGCCCCAACGACACCCACTACGTCGCCGGGAGCAACGGTCAGGGAGAGTTTGGAGAACAGGGTGCGGTGGTCGTGACCACCGGAAAGGTCCTTGGCAACAAGGGTTGCAGTCATTAGTCAATCCTCTCACCAAGGCCTAAAACGGCCCCGAAATCCGCCGGGCATGGAAGAACCCGCCGGTCCGTACTTGGGGGGTGTACGGACCAGCGGGCTCGAGCATTTAGCATAGTTGAATCAGCACCGCCCGTAAAATCGCAGCCCGAAAACCTCCCGCGCGAGGGCAAGCCCGAAGCCACACTTCCATTCAACTCCCAGGAAGCCGTAGATGCCGTTACCCGCCAAGGCGTTCCAAGCCTGGCTTCATCGTGCCGCTCCGGCAGTAAGCACGGCTGACATCTGCCGGCTCTCGGGCATCAAGCGCACCACCCTTGCGCAGCAGCTGGTGCGCGGGAAAGTTGCCGAAACAACGCTGGTGAGCATCAGCCGGGCCCTTGGCCGCAGCCCCCTGGAGGATCTGTCCTCCTTCGAGAACTACGCGGAGCTTGCCGGGCGGCCCTGTCCGCCGACCCCGGCCGAACTCGTCAGCCAGATAGCCACCATGGACCTGCTGCGCGCGGTCATTGCCCGGTCCAGCCCCGACTACGGCGGGCGCGGAGCCAACGGCACACCGCCGGCCATGCCCGCGCTCAGCCCGGCCCCGCACGCCACCTCGGTCCGGAACTGGGTGGATGCGATCGACGACGGCGAGCTGCGGCACCGGGTTTCGGCCGCCACCGGGGTAGCGCCCCAGAACTATTCGGCCCAGCTGACGGCCAACAGATTGTCCCCGGAGCTTGCGATCGTCACCGCGCGGGCGGCAGGCGTGGGCCTTACAGGCGGACTCGTAGCAACAGGGCTGATTACCGAGACGGAGGCAGGCTGGCCGCCTGAAGCCAAGCGGTCGGCGATGGATGCCCTGTCCGATGGCGAGCTCGCGGCACTGGCCGGCGAACGGCTGCAAACGCTTGGCAAGGCGCTCCGCCGCCAAGAGCAAGATCAAGCACAAACACACAAGATATGGGAGAACCTCGGATGATCGACATCCTGCAATGGACGACTCTGGCGGTGTGCGGCATTGTCACGATTGCCCGCATTCCCAGTGCGCTGCGGGGGAAGAACCGATCCATTTTCGGAGTCTTCGCACTGTCCACCTTCGCGGTCCTCCTGAGCATCGAAGGACCATACATGGCGGCCGATGCGTGGCTGGGCTCAGACAACTACGCCAACCTGATTCTGAGATTCCTGATTTACGGGGCCATCCTGATGGCCGGATACCGGATCGCCCGGGCCTTCGGCGCTCTCAAGAGCGTCCGCCTCATCGTCGGCCCGGTTGGGCTGGGCGTGCTCTTCGTGATCGCCGTCGCCACCGTGACACTCTTCCTGCTGGCCGACACCGCAGGATCCGTCACCGGACTCACAACGCTGCCGGACCGAAGCCCGCGTAATGCGGAACTGATTGAGTCCTATGCGGCTGCCGGCCGGCTATACCCGTCATATGTTGCCGCTTGTATCCTTCCCGGGACTTTTTCTGCCATCGGCAAGAACTTGCCCAGAGCACTGCGTCTCGGAGCGCTGCTCCTGACTGTTGCTTTCGCCGGGATGGTGCTTGGCTCGTTCTTCCCGCTGATTCCGGAACCACTCGGCTTCTTGAAGTACTTCATCAATTACATTTCGGTACTTTGTCTTGTCCTCGGACTCGCCCTCGTTTGGATCTCCAGCCTCGCCGCCCGCCGCAGACCGCGCTTTACCTCTGACCTTTCCGGGACGTCCGCGTCACGCTATTCACAAAATCATTAGGCTGTGAGAACATCATGAATGTGTGAAAGCAGGAGCCGCTCCGCGAACGGAATAAACCCGTGCGGAGCGCAGCGGCTGTCCAAGCGCCATTGGGGGGATGAGTGGTAGCGGTCCGGAAGGACCGCTACCACTCAGCCTGTTAACGGGCATTCCGCTGCCTGTCCCTGCACCTTCGGCACCTGCCGTGCCAGCCCCCGTCAGCGTACGAACCTTAACGTGACCAGCTGGAACGGCCGGAGGGTCACCTCGGCGGAATCCTGGCCGGCAGCCACCCCCGGGGCGTTCACGGGCCGCTCCAGCAGATCCACGGCATGGACCCCGGCAACCTCGAAGTTGGCCGTCACCAGGCCCGGAGAGCGCTCCCCCAGCGATTCGTACAAGCGCACGATCACGTCGCCCGAACCGTCCTCAGCGAGTTTGACCGCCTCGATGACCAGCGCGTGGTTGAACACGGTGAACAGCGGTTCCACACCGTGGGACCCTTTGAGCAAGCGAGGTGCCAGGTTGGTTCGATAGCCCTCTTCGACGGCGTCGGCGATGCTGGCACCCGGCCGGATGGTCACGTTCAGCTCGTGCTGGCCGCGGTCCGCCCCCGGATCAGGGAATTTGGGCGAGCGCAGGAGTGAAAGCCGAACGGTGGTGGTCGTCCCGCCGTCGACCTCCCGGACGTTGCGGGTAACGTCGTGGCCGTAGCTGGAGGCGTTGGAGACCGCGACGCCATAACCCGGTTCGGCGACGTGGATCCACCGGTGCGCGCAGATCTCAAACTTCGCTGCTTCCCACGAGGTGTTGAGGTGGGTCGGGCGGAACACGTGCCCGAACTGTGTCTCCGAGGCCGAGCGGTCGGCCCTGACATCGAGCGCGAAGCCAAGCTTGAGCAGCTTCTCGCTTTCCTGCCAGTCCACCACGGTGGAGATCGACAGGGAATCGGCGCCCGCCTCCAGCGAGATCCGCTGGGTCACCGCCGAGGAGCCGGCCAGCCGCTCCACCAGGACGACGGCGTCCCAGCCGCCCCGCTCCAGCGTCACGGATCGGGCTTCGGCCAGCGCTACGACATTCCTGCGGTAGAAGGCGTCGATGTCCCAGGCGTCCCATGCGTTCGGCGTATCGCGGTGCAGTTCCAGGAGGTTGCCGCACTGCCCGGGCGCGATCGCCTCGCGGCCGCTGGCGTAATCCATCAGTGACGCCAGGAGTCCGTCGGCATCCACCACGGCCCGGATGATGCCGTTGTCCAGGATGTAGCCGCCCTTGGATTCGGTGACAAGCACGGCTTGCTCGGCGCGCACCGGTTCGGCGGCGGCCAGCGCGGGTACGCCCTGCCGCTCATGCGGAGCGGCGTTGAGCAGGAATTCCCGTTCGCCGATGCCCAGTAGGGCACTGGCGGCGGCAGCGATGATCGCTTCGAGCTGCTTCCCGACGGCCGCATAGTTCCGTTCGGCGTCCTGGTGCACCCAGGCAATGGCGCTGCCCGGAAGGATGTCGTGGAACTGTTGCATCAGGACCAGGCGCCACAGGCGCTTGAGTTCTGCCGCCGGATAGCGGTGGCCGGTGCGCACCGCGGCTGTCGCACACCAGAGCTCCGCCTCCCGCAGCAGGTGCTCGCTGCGGCGGTTCCCCAGCTTGGTGTTGGCCTGGCTGGTGTAGGTGCCGCGGTGGATTTCCAGGTACATTTCCCCCACCCAGACGGGCGGGTCCCCGTACTCGGCCTGCGCCCGGACGAAAAAGTCGGCGGCAGAGCCGATCTGCACCTTCGGGGACCCTTCGAGGTCCGCGGTGCGCCGCGCCGCCGCCAGCATCTCGCGCGTCGGTCCGCCGCCGCCGTCACCGTAGCCGAATGGAACCAGCGAGGTCGCTCCCCGGCCGTGGTCCCGGTAATTCCGCTCGGCGTGGGCAAGTTCCCTGGCGCTGAGCTCGGAACTGTAGCTGTCCACCGGAGGGAAATGGGTGAACAGGCGGGTGCCGTCGATCCCCTCCCAGTTGAAGGTGTGGTGCGGCATCCTGTTCACCTGGTTCCAGGAGATCTTCTGGGTCAGGAACCACTCGCAGCCCGCGGCCTTGACGATCTGCGGAAGCGCCGCGGAGTAGCCGAAGCTGTCCGGGAGCCACACTTCGCGGCATTCCACCCCGAACTCCTCCAGAAAGAAGCTCTTGCCCTCCAGGAACTGCCGTGCCATGGCCTCGCCGCCTGGCATGTTGGTGTCCGCCTCGACCCACATGCCGCCGACGGGGACAAACTGTCCCGTCTTGACCTTTTCCTGGATGCGCCCGAACAGCTCCGGATACGAGTCCTTGATCCAGGCCAGCTGCTGGGCCGACGAGCAGGAAAACACAAACTCGGGGTGCTCATCCATCAACGCCACCACGTTGGAGAACGTCCTGGCACACTTGCGGATGGTTTCCCGAACGGGCCAGAGCCAGGCGGAATCAATATGCGCGTGCCCCGTGGCCACCAGCTGATGCGCTGATGCATAGGCCGGCCGGGCCAGCATGTCGGCGAGCGCCTCGCGCCCGGCCGCTGCCGTTCCTGGAACATTGTCCGGGTCCAGGACGTCCAGCATCCGTTCGAGCGAACGCAGGATCTCGGAACGGCGGGGCAGCTCCATGGGCAGTTCGTGCATGAGCCCGCGGAGCGTCCAGATGTCCTGGTGCAACGCCCAGACAGTGTGGTTCAGTTCCGCGATGACAATCGGGCCCAGCCGGTATTTGGGCTCGGTGCCCGAGGTCGCCTTGTCCCCGTACGGCGTGGCCGCGAAAGTCCAGCCCTGGGACAGGTCCGGGTTCGCCGCGGCCTCCACGTAAAAATCAACGGACATGCCGCTGCCCAGGAGTTTCAGGGGGATGTACTGGCTCCGCGGAGCGATGGCCTTGATGATGGTTCCGTCCGGCCGCCAGGCAATCCCTTCGCACTGGAACCCCGGAAGGTCGCCGCTGTACCCCAGGTCCACCAGCATCTCCACCGAGGTGTCCCCCGCCGTGCCCCAGGAGTCCGGCACTTCACCTTGCAGCCTCAGCCACTTGGTGCTCCAAGGCCGCCCCCAGGCGGCCCCATGTTCCTGCGGTCTGAACTCCTGCCGCAGCGCCTCCAGCACCGGCACCGGCTCGTCGGGTACGTCCCAGCTGCTCAGGGACAGCGGCACGCTGCGGGCATACACCGCGGGAATGATGCGATCGCGCAGAAAGCGGTCCAGCCGGACTTCGGTGAGACGGCGGTCATCGTGCATTGTGCTCCCCTTAGCGCCGGTGGATGAAGCTCAGCTCGGTCAAAGCTTAGTTCGCCGCGATGGGGTGAGCTAGGGTGCCCGCTATCCGGCGACCGACGCCGCGACGGCCACCCGGCTGCGGCCCGAGTACACATTCAGCGAGGTGCCCCGGCTGAAACCGGCCAGGGTCATCCCGCTGGCCTCCGCTAACTCAACGGCCAGGCTGGACGGCGCGCTGACGGCTGCCAAGACGGGAATTCCGGCCAGCGACGCCTTCTGGACCAGCTCGAACGACGCCCTGCCGGACACCTGCAGCACGGTCCCCCGCAGCGGCAGCAACCCTTCACGCAACGCCCACCCCACGACCTTGTCGACAGCGTTGTGGCGTCCCACGTCTTCGCGCAGGCACAGCAGCTCGGCGGATCCGTCGTCGGTAATCCGGAAGAGCCCGGCGGCGTGCACGCCGCCGGTGAGGTCGAAGACCGACTGGGAGGCACGCAACATGTCAGGCAGCGAAGCCAGTGTCTCCACCGGCACGGTCAGCGGGTCGGCGGCCGGGCTGAAGTGCGAGGACTTGTGCACCGCGTCGATCGAATCCGTGCCGCAGATTCCGCAGGAACTGGAGGTGAAGGTGTTCCGCCCGATGTCCGGCCGGACGACGTCGGGCCGTAGCTGGGCCTCCACGACGTTGAACGTCTGGACCCCGTCCTCGTCCTCGCCGGCGCAGAACCGCAGTGAGACAAGCTGCTCGGGGCTCCAGATGACGCCCTCGGAGACCAGGAACCCGGCCACGAGGTCGAAGTCGTTGCCCGGTGTCCGCATGGTGACGGAGAAGGAGAGGCTTCCCAGCCTGATTTCCAGGGGTTCCTCGACGGCAAGCACGTCCTCCCGGTGGCGGACCGGGAATTCGAGGGCCTGCGGCGACCCGTCCAGCACAAATTTGTGCACCTTGCGGCGTTGCGTAACCCGGCTCATTCAGGACTCCTAACGAAGATACGTCCATCATTGCAAGTGCGGGCCTCCAAATGCCAGCGCAGCCGGCGGAGCGGCTTTCAGCCCAGAAGGGCGCTCCAGTCCACTGGCCCGTCGGTGGAGGACTGCTTCCGGGGCGGTCTCTTGGAGGGTTTTGGCTGGAATGCCGCGGCGTCGGAGCCGGGCATGGAGGCACCCCAAGGGAGTGCGAAGGCGGGGACCAGCTCCCCCAGCTGGACGCCGTGCGGCGGCACCACGAGGACGCCGTCGGCCGCTGCCAGCCCCCGCATCATTCCCGGTCCGGTGTGCTGTGCCGGCGACGCCATGCCGTACAACAGCCGGAAGGGCATCAGCCGTGTCCGGCCGGGGTCGGCTTCGATCGTGGACCCGCACGGCACCTCGACGACGGGCGGCAGCGATCCGTGCCCCAACGCCCCCAGGAGCGGCGCCCCGATGGTCGACAGCGCCATCATCGCCGCCAGCGGGTTCCCCGGCAAGCCGAGGATGAAGCGGCCGTCCGGCAGTTCGGCCAGCACGGCGGGGTGGCCGGGCCGCATGGCGATACCGTCGATCAGCAGCCGTCCGCCCAGCTGCGCAACAGAGCGCCGAAGGTGGTCGGTCCCGGAGCGGCCGGTGCCGCCGGTGGTGATCACGACGTCGGCAGCCAGGTTCTCCACAGTCGGCCCGTCGGCCGCTTGGAAGGGCTCCGGATCCTCCAGGGCGGCCAGCCATTCGGCGTAGTTGTCACCGATTTTCACCTCACCGGCGCAGATCCCGCCGAGCATGTCCACCACAGCGGCCAGCTGTGGGCCGAAAGTGTCGCGCACCTTCCCCGGCCCCGGGAGACCCGAGGAAATCACCTCCGCGCCGGTGAACACGAGCCGGACAACGGCTTTGCCCAGCACCGGCAGGGCATCGTGCCCGGCCAGGGCGGCGAGGGCAAGATGGGCGGGGTTCAGCAGTGTGCCGCCCCTGATGAGCAGCTCACCGGCGACGGCTTCCTCGGCGGCTTTCCGGATATGGTCGCCGTTTCGTGGGTCACCGGGCCTGGCAGCGCCGCTGATCTTCAGGACCGGCAGTCCGCCCTCGTCGGCGGCGATGGTTCCGCTCTCGCTCCGCAGCACGGCCTTCGCCCCCGGGGGGACCAGTCCGCCGGTGACGATGGGGCTTGCCTGGTGTGGGGCCAGCCGCTGGTTCGGCTCCGCCAGGACCCAGGGTCCGCTGCCGTTGACAGCCCAGCCGTCCATGGCCGAGGAGGCATAGTGCGGAATATCCTGCAGCGCTGCCACATCGGCCGCAAGCGTCCGGCCCAAAGCGTGCCGGAGCGGCACGGGGGCCGCGGGGATGGGGGTGGCACAGTCAAAGGCCAGTTGCCGGGCCTCGCCCCAGGTGTGGGCGAGGTGCCGGTGCGCCCCTTCCGTCCCGGCCGCGGATACCTCGGTGCCCACCTCCGACCCGGGATCGAGATCCACCGGGCTGGCATCGTCCGCGGCAGCAGAGGCGCTGCCGTAAGGGGGCCCAGCCGTCATGCTCCGGAAGCTTCGGTGGTCGCGTAGTCCTTGGCGAGCCGGCGCGCCACTCCCATGGCCGCTTGCATGGACACGGCATCAGTGGCCTGCCCGGAACCGGAAGCCAGTCCGGCGGCAAAGCCGGCGATAAACGTCGTCAGCGGGGCGGCGGGTCGCACCACGGAGTGAGCCGCGACACCGGCCAGGGCCAGGACCTCGTTGACGTCAATCTCGATGTCCTCTAGCTCCAGGGCCTGGAGCAGGGCACGGCACCAATCTTCGAGCGTTTCATCCTGGCTCTTCACCGTTTGCCTCCAAAGTCGTTTTCAGCTGCGGAGTTCCCGACCTGTCACCGGGATCCTGGCCCTGGACGCGGCCGGCTACCCCTAATGCAGAGGCGTCATCCCAGGTATCCACATCATCCGTGGAACCGGAGGGGACTCGGACTTCCCGCACCTCAAGACTAGCAAGGAGCGCGAACGCCGAGGCATTCTTGAGGGTGTCCCGCTGCGCTGCTTCCGCGACGGCGCGTTGTAGCGCGGCTGTGCCATAAAAGCCCAGGAGGGGTTGCCGGCGTCCGTCCGCGGAGACCGCCATGACACCGTCGTTGCTGCGGGGATTGTCCTGCGGCCCCGCAGCGGTGGCGGCGCCCCCCGGGCCACCGCCTTCCAGCGCTTCAACGAGGGCACGGATCGCGATGTCCGCGCGGGGCATGTCGCAGGCCAGGACCAGGGTGAGTGGCGCCTGGCGGCTTTCGGAGGAGCGGGCGGCATAGTGCCCCTGCAGCGCGACGAGCCCGGCAGCGATGGCAGCCGCCGGCCCCGCGAAAGGAGGTTCTTCGCGGCAGTTCAGCACGCCCAGCGGCAGGGTCCCCGGATCCGGTCCGACGACGACGACGGACCTGGCCCCGCGCACGGCGTGCAGCGAGACGTCAAGGAGGGTGGCGCCGTCGTAGACGAGCTGGGGTTTGGGCACACCGCCCAGACGGGCGGACCTCCCCCCGGCAAGAACCACTGCATCGAACTCCACCGGCCCAGCCTAGCGCGGCGCTGGGCCCTGGCGGGTCAGGCCGCAGATTCGGGCAGCAGGAAGGGATCCCAGGCCGGCGCCGGCTTTTCGAGTTCCTTGATCTGCCAGACGGCGCCCTTCGGCGGCGCGGGCACAAAGCCGAGTTTCCAGCCCATCTCGACCGGGGTGTGGTCCCCCTTGGCGTTGTTGCACCGCAGGCATGCCGCCACAAGGTTCTCCCAGGAGTCGGCACCGCCCCGGGACTTCGGGTGGACATGGTCAATTGTGTGGGCCGCTTTGCCGCAGTAGGCACAGCGGTGGCCGTCCCGGCGGAGCACACCCCGGCGGCTGACCGCCGTTCTGGTGTTGTAGCGGGGCCGGATGTAGCGGTGCAACAGAATCACTGACGGCCGGCCGAGTATCTCCTGTGGCCCGACGACAGGATCGTCCCCTTCGGCCACCACGCTGGCCTTTCCGGTAAGCACAAGGACGAGCGCCCGGCGGAAGGTAATAACCGCCAGCGGTTCATATCCAGCATTCAGAACGAGTGTGCGCATCCGCATACCTCTTCACGGCCGCACCCGCCAGGGGCACGAGGGCCGGCTGCCCTCTGCATGGTCAGGCTATGGATCGACACCACAAGACTAAACACTGA
>JAODMS010000113.1 GCA_025464925.1 Arthrobacter sp. | reverse complement strand
TCAGGTCCTCGTAGGTGTGCCAGAACTCGGAGAAGTTGAGGGTCTCCGCCTTCTTGATGTTCGGCACCATGAGCAGGCGGGTGCCGTCCGGCTTGGGCATGTCGATGGCGATGCCGAAGTTCACGTGCGCGGGCTGGACTGCCACGGGCTTGCCGTCGATTTCGTCGTAGTAGACGTTCATCGAGGGGAACTGGGCCAGGGCGCGGATGACGGCGTAGCCGATCAGATGCGTGAAGGAGACCTTGCCGCCACGGGCCCGGGCAAGGTTGGAGTTGATGACGACGCGATTGTCGATCAGCAGCTTGGCCGGGATGGCGCGGACGCTGGTGGCCGTCGGTACTTCCAGGCTCGTGATCATGTTGGTGGCGATGGCCTTGGCCGGGCCGCGCAGGACGGAGACGACATCTTCTTCCGGGGCCGTGGGTGCCTTGATGTTCTTGGGCAGCTGGGCCGGGATCGGCTGCGTGCCGGGTCCGGCTTCGGCGGTCTTGGAGCCGTCCCGGGCCACTGTGGCCGGGGCCTTCGAAGCGGGAGCGGGAGCCGGAGCGGGTGCTGCCGGCGGCGCTGCCGGAGCCGCGGCAGCGGGAGCTACGACGGGAAGTTCGCGGGTGGCAGGGTCGGCGGCAGTCGTTGCCCCTGAAGTTCCGTTGGTGGAGGAACCGTTACCGGCGTCGAAGGATTCGAACAGGGGCCACCACTTGGCGTCAACCGTGTTCTTGTCCTGCTGGTAACGCTCGTACAGTTCGTCAACGAGCCACTCGTTTCCGCCAAATCCCTCTGGTAGACGGTGGCTAGGCTGCTCTGGCACTTGAAATACGCCTCTTCCATGAGTTTGATTCCTCTGGTTTCCACGGTGCCGCGGCACAAGGGTCCAACCAGTCTCTGCGTCCAGTGAAACCCAGACCTCTGCCAGTCTAGTGACGATTCTGGCGAAACCGCCAATAAGGGTGACTCAAATCATCGAGTCGTCCGGAAGCGACCGTTTATCGGCTCCCGAGCCTTCTCGCGCACCCCCGAACCTCGCCTAGAATCGCAGGAGAAACCTTTCCAAGGAGCAAGCGTGCGTTTTCTGAATGAGCCCACCACAGACCTGACGTATTCGGACCTCTTCCTGGTTCCGTCCCGTTCCGATGTCACTTCGCGGCTGGACGTGGACCTGGCGTCCGATGACGGGACCGGCTCCAGCATTCCGCTGGTCGCGGCCAATATGACGGCGGTAACGGGAAAACGGATGGCCGAAACCATGGCCCGCCGCGGGGGCCTGGCGGTTCTGCCCCAGGACGTGCCGCTCGAAGTGATCCGGAATGTCACAGCCTGGATCAAGACCCGCCACCCGGTCCTCGAAACCCCGGTCAGCCTTGCCCCCTCGGACACGGTCATTGATGCGCTCCACCTGATGGGCAAGCGGCCCCATGGTGCCGTGGTCGTCGTGGATGAGTCGGGTGCCGTGACCGGGGTCGTCCGCGCGGCCGACTGTGAGGGGCAGGACCGCTTCGCCTCGCTGGCTTCCGTGATCCGGCACCAGCCGCTGGTGCTGGACGCTGAAACGCTCGACGGCGGACAGGAGGCGGCCCTGCGCCGCGCCTTTGACGCCATGGACGCCGCCGGCACTGACTACGCCCCGGTGCAGCAGGACGGCGCCCTTGCCGGTGTCCTCACCCGCAAGGGCGCGCTGCGCTCCACGCTCTACCGCCCGTCCCTGGACGGGAACGGCAAGCTCAAGGTGGCAGCCGCCGTCGGGATCAACGGTGACGTGGCCGGGCGGGCGGCCGAGCTGCTGGCCGCCGGCGTCAACGTGCTGGTCCTTGATACAGCCCACGGCCACCAGCAGAAGATGTTCGACGCGCTGGCCGCCGTGAAGAGCCTCAGCCCCGCGGTTCCGGTGGTCGCCGGAAACGTGGTCACCGCCGAAGCGACCCGTGAACTGATCCAGGCCGGGGCCGACATCGTCAAGGTCGGCGTCGGGCCGGGTGCCATGTGCACCACGCGGATGATGACGGCCGTGGGCCGTCCGCAGTTCTCGGCCGTCCTGGAGTGTTCCGCCGCGGCGCGGGACGCCGGCGGCAAGGTGTGGGCGGACGGCGGAGTCCGCTATCCGCGCGATGTTGCCCTGGCCCTGGCTGCCGGGGCCAGCCAGGTCATGATCGGTTCATGGTTTGCCGGCACGCACGAAAGCCCGGGGGATCTGCAGCTGGACGCCAACGGCCGGCAGTACAAGGAGAGCTTCGGCATGGCCTCGGCGCGGGCCGTCCAGAACCGCAACCAGCGCGAGGGTGCCTTCGAAAAAGACCGCAAAGCATTGTTCGAGGAAGGCATCTCCACGTCCCGCATGTACGTGGACGCCGCCCGGCCCGGCGTCGAGGACCTGCTGGACACGATCACCGCGGGCCTGCGCAGCTCCATGAGCTACGCCGGCGCCGCGGACCTTGCCGCGTTCCGGGAGCGCGCCGTGGCGGGCATCCAGTCCGCGGCGGGGTACGAAGAGGGCAGGCCGGTCCCGCAAAGCTGGTGACCGCGGACGGTGCGCCGCTTGGAACAGCCTTCCAGCGTCACGGCGGCGGCCGGGGCCAGCTGCTCCTGTAGAATGAAACCCTTATGGACAGTAAATCTAGGTGCCGGCCTGGGGGCTGCCAGCGGAGTAGCGAAAGCGTTCCCGCCCAGTCCACCCGCAGAGCCGGCAAACCCCGTTCACGCGCCCATCACTCTCCGGCCGCACATCCGACCGGAGCCTTCCAGCAAACAGAGTCGGGCCCCGCTGAGCATCCTCCGCCGGGCGCTTTGCCCCGGCACCGCCGCAACCGGGCAAGCCCTGCCGGTGCCCCGGAAGCAGGCCGCTAAGTGGAGTGGATCCTTCTCGCAGCCGGCCTGCTGCTCATCCTTGGCACCGGCTTCTTCGTAGCTGTCGAATTCTCCTTGGTCGCCCTTGACCAGGCCACGGTCCAGCGGGCCGTCGACGGCGGCGACACTGCGGCCCAGCCGCTGCTCAAGTGCCTCAAATCGCTGTCCACCCAGCTCTCCAGCTGCCAGCTGGGCATCACCATGACCACCCTTCTGACCGGTTATGTCATGGAGCCCTCCGTCGGTGCCCTGCTCCACGGACCGCTGGCCGCCGCCGGAGTCCCCGAAGCCGCGGCCACCTCCGTCTCGCTGGTGATGGCCATGGCGATCGCCACGCTGCTCTCGATGCTGATCGGCGAATTGGTGCCGAAGAACATGGCCATTGCGCTGTCCTTTCCCATCGGCAAGGCCCTCGCCCGCCCCCAGCTGGTCTTCACCGCCATCTTCAAACCCGCCATCGTGGTGCTGAACGGGTTTTCCAACAAAGTCCTCAACGTCTTCGGGCTCGAGGCCAAGGAGGAAATTTCGGGCGCCCGCACGCCGGCCGAGCTGGCGTCGCTCGTGCGCCGGTCCGCGGCGATGGGCACCCTCGACTCGGAAACCGCCAACTTCATTGCCCGGACGCTGAAGTTCTCCTCGCGGACAGCGGCGGACGTCATGATGCCGCGGATCCGCGTGGAGACCATCGACGCAGACCAGCCGGTCTCGGATATCGTGGAGGCCGCAAAGCGCACGGGCTACTCGCGCTTCCCCGTCATCGGGGACTCCTCCGATGACATCCGCGGCGTGGTGCATATCAAAAAGGCCATCGCGGTTCCGCCGGACAGGCGCGCCAAGCTGGAGGCCGGCGCCATCATGACCGGCGTGCTCCGGGTCCCCGAAACGATCCATCTCGACGCCCTGCTCGCCGAACTGCGTGAAGGCAACCTGCAGCTGGCGGTGGTGCTGGACGAATACGGCGGAACCGCCGGCATTGCCACGCTGGAGGATCTTGTGGAGGAGATCGTCGGGGAAGTGGCCGATGAACACGACAAGGTCCGGCCCGGACTGCTGCAGAGCGCCTCGGGTGACTGGTACTTCCCGGGATTGCTCCGCCCCGATCAACTCTCCGAACAGATCCCGGGCCTGACCGTGCCCGACGAGGCTGCCTACGAAACGGTGGGAGGCTATGTCATGAGCGAGCTCGGCCGCATTGCGGAAGTCGGGGACACCGTCGACGTCGGAGGCGGGTCGCTGAGCGTTACCCGCATGGACGGCCGCAGGATTGACCGGATCCGCTTCAGTCCCGCGCGGGTTCCGGGCGGGGACCGGCCCGCCAGCCAGGCCGGTGCCGCATGAGCGACTGGGCAGGAATCCTCTGGCTTGCCGTCCTGCTGGTGGGCAACGCCTTCTTCGTGGCTGCAGAGTTCGCCGTCATGTCTGCCCGGCGGAGCCAGATCGAACCGTTGGCCGAGGCAGGATCGAAGCGGGCGCAGACCACCCTGCAGGCGATGGAAAACGTCTCGCTGATGCTGGCGTGTGCCCAGCTGGGCATCACCGTCTGCTCTCTGTTGATCCTGCAGGTCGCCGAGCCGGCCATCCATCACTTGATGGCCGTGCCGCTCGAAGCCGTGGGCATGCCGATGGAAATCGCCGACGTGGTGGCGTTCACCGTGGCCCTGCTGGTCGTCACGTTCCTGCACGTCACCTTCGGCGAAATGGTGCCCAAGAACATCTCGGTTTCCGTCGCGGACAAGGCGGCCCTGTTGCTGGCCCCGCCGCTGATGTTTATCGCCCGGATGGTCAAGCCCGTCATTGTGGCCCTCAACTGGTCCGCGAACCACATCCTCAAGCTGATGCGGATCGAACCGAAGGATGAGGTCACTTCCTCCTTCACGCTGGAGGAGGTCCAGTCGATTGTGCAGGAATCCACCCGTCACGGACTGGTGGATGACGACGCCGGGCTGATCAACGGGGCGCTGGAGTTCTCGGAGTACACCGCGTCCGACGTGATGGTCCCGCTGGACAAGCTCGTGATGCTCAAGGCCGCCACCACCCCGGCGGAATTCGAAAAGGCCGTGAGCCGGACCGGCTTTTCCCGCTTTCCGATGCTCGACGAAGACGGCATGCTCTCCGGCTACCTCCATATCAAGGATGTGCTCGCCATCCCGGAGGAGGAATACCACCAGCCGATTGCGGAGAGCCGCATCCGGTCCCTGGCGAACCTGGCCATGGACGATGAGATCGAGCAGGCCCTGTCCGTCATGCAGCGGTCCGGTTCGCACCTGGCCCGGGTGATCGGCCCGGACGGCATGACCCAGGGAGTGCTGTTCCTGGAGGACATCATCGAACAGCTCGTCGGGGAGATCCGGGACGCCACGCAGGCCACCGGGTACCGGAGGCTGGGCCAGGGCTAGCCGGCCGGGATGCGGGCGCGGTGCGGCGAACAAACTGGGCACATAAACGAGGCGCACAAATAGGAATGATTCCCATTTAGCGTTACACTCGATCTGTTGCTAATGCTCCTGATTCTCAATAACAGATCCGAGGTCCTCCGTGCGTCGTTCCCCTTCCCGCGCCATGCTCGCCGCCTGTGCCGGCCTCGGGCTGCTGCTGACGGCCTGCGCACCGACGGCGGGGGGTTCCGGGGCAGCGGCGGGGGACGGCGTCGTCGAGGTGGTCGCCTCCACCAGTGTGTACGGGGACATCGTGCGCACCATCGGCGGCGACAAAGTCAGGGTCAGCTCCATCATTTCGCGCCTCAGCCAGGACCCCCACTCCTACGAGGCGACCACGCAGGACAAGCTGGCCGTTTCCAAGGCCGAGCTTGTGGTGGAAAACGGCGGCGGTTATGACGACTTCATCCACAAACTCGCCGACGATGCCGGGCTGGACCACAACAACATCCTCAGCGCCGTGGAGGTCTCCGGACTGGCCCCGGAGGATGCCGCCGCCGGAACGTCCGATGAGGCCGGGCACGGCCATCAGCATGCCGGGTTCAACGAGCATGTCTGGTACAGCCTGCCCGCCATGTCCCGCCTGGCGGACGCCGTCGCCGCGAAGCTCGGAGCCCTTGAACCCTCCTCCGCGGAGACCTTCCGGACCAACGCGGCGGCCTTCACCCAGGGGCTCCGCGGCCTGGAAACCAGGCTTTCCGCGGCCGAGGCCTCGGCTGGCCACGCGCCGGTAGTCGTCACCGAACCGGTGCCGCTGTACCTGCTGGAGGCCGCGGGCCTGGAGGACACGACTCCTGCCGAATACAGTGCCGCGATCGAGGAAGATGCAGACGTCCCGCCCGCCGTCCTGAGCGAAACCGTCCAGCTGGTGGGATCGGGCGGAATCAGGCTTCTGGCCTACAACACGCAGACCGAGGGGCCGCAGACGGCGGCAGTGAAAAGCGCCGCCGAGGCCGCGGAGGTCCCGGTGCTGGACTTCAGCGAAACCCTGCCGGACGGCAAATCCTACGTGCAGTGGATGACCGAGAACGTGGACAGCATCAGCCAGGCCCTGGCCCCGCGGAAAATCGAGGCAAGCTAACGTGACACCGGTCGTGAGCCTCCGCGGTGCCTCCCTCTCTTTCGGCCGGCGGGCACTGTGGCAGGGCTTGGATCTGGACATCAACCCTGGGGAATTCTTCGCCGTCCTCGGCCCCAACGGAAGCGGCAAGACCACCTTCCTTAAGGTCCTGCTCGGGCTGCAGGAGCTGAGCGCCGGCACGGCGGTGCTCGACGGCAGACCTGTTGAACGGGGCAGCCGGCGGATCGGCTACATCCCGCAGCAGAAGTCCTTTGACCCTGACACTCCGCTGCGTGCCCGCGATCTGGTTGGGCTCGGCGTCGACGGCCACCGCTGGGGAGTCCGGATCGGCGCCGCCAAAGCGGACCGCAAGATTGATGAACTGCTCGACCTTGTCGGCGCCGGCGACTATGCGAAGGTTCCCGTCGGACAACTCTCCGGCGGTGAGCAGCAGCGGCTCCGGGTGGCCCAGGCCCTCGCCACGGATCCCAAGGTGCTGCTGTGTGACGAGCCGCTGCTCTCTCTTGACCTGCAGCACCAGCAGGCCGTCAGCGCGCTGATCAACCAGCAGTGCCGTGACCGGGACAGCGCCGTGGTGTTCGTGACGCACGAGATCAACCCGATCATGGATTACGTGGACCGGGTGCTGTACCTGGCCGGTGGACGGTTCCGGGTGGGCACGCCCGCCGAGGTGATGACCACGGCGGTGTTGTCCGATCTGTATGGCAGCCACGTGGAGGTTGTCGAGGCGAACGGGCGGTTGATCGTGGTGGGGCTCCCGGACGCCACGACCCATCATCACGAGGACGCGCACGCGGTGGCGGGGGAGGTGGGCTGAGTGGATCCGGACCACCTGCTGAACTCCATCTTCAATTTCGAGAACTACGGCGAACTGCTGGTACTGGTGCAGAACTCCATCTGGGCCGGGGCGGTACTCGGCCTGCTGGGCGGGCTGATGGGCACCTTCGTGATGAAGCGGGACCTGGCCTTCGCCGTCCACGGCATCTCCGAACTTTCCTTCGCCGGGGCGGCCTTCGCGCTGCTGATCGGCGCGGACATCATCCTGGGATCCCTCGCGGGGTCCGTGACGGCGGCCCTGGTGCTGGGGCTGATGGGCGTCCGCGCCCGGGACAAGAACTCCAACATCGGCGACATCATGCCGTACGGCCAGGGCCTGGGCATCCTCTTCCTCTCGCTCTACGAGGGCCGCGCGGCGAACAAGTTCGGCCTGCTCACCGGCCAGATCGTGTCAGTGGGAACCGTTCAGCTTCAGGTGCTGGCCGCCGTCGCCGTCGCCGTGATGCTGGCCCTGGGAGCCATCTGGCGTCCACTGACCTTCGCGAGCGTGGACCCTGACGTCGCCACGGCCCGGGGCGTGCCGGTCCGGGCCCTTGCCATCGGGTTCATGGTGCTGCTGGGCATCAGCGTGGCGCTGTCCATCCAGATCGTGGGCGCGCTGCTGGTGCTGGCCCTGCTGATCACACCCGCGGCAGCCGCGCTGCGGGTGACCTCCTCGCCCCGGCTGGTGGTGGCCCTGAGCGTGGTCTTCGCCATGACGGCCACGGTTGGCGGCATCCTGCTGGCCCTTGGCGGGAGGATCCCGATCAGCCCCTACGTGACCACGCTGTCCTTCCTGATCTACGTGGTCTGCCGGGTGGTCGGGGGGATCCGGGCCAGGCGGGGAATTAACGGGCGGGTCCTGCGGAGCTCTCCCGTCCCGGCCGCCTGACCGGCTGGTCCCCCCCGCGAGAAGAGTGAAGCTGCGCGCGGCTGCCGGGTTCCGCTTCCCGGCGCCAGTATGCCACCGCCGTTCCGCCCGGCGGAGGGGGCCGCTACCGGATCCTAAGCGCCGTGCAGTCCGGGCAGAGCCCAAAGATCTCCACAGTATGTTCCACCGCGGTGAAGCCGTGCTCTTCCGCCGTCCGCGCTGCCCAGGCTTCAACGGCAGGGGCCTCCACTTCCACCGCCTTGCCGCAGTTGCGACACAAGAGATGGTGGTGGTGTCCCGTCACGGCGCAGCGCCGGTAGACGGCCTCGCCGTCGGTGTTCCGGAGCACGTCAACCAATCCGTCGTCGGCGAGGGACTGAAGGATGCGGTAGGCGGTGGCAAGGGAAACCGCGGTGCCCCGGTCCTGCAGGATGCGGTGCAGCTCCTGTGTGCTGACGAAGTCCGCGAGCTCGTCCAGGGCTGCACTGACCGCGAGGCGCTGCTTGGTGACGCGCTGCTCCTTGCCCGCGGCGGAAGCCGGAGCCGGTGTCCGGCTGCCGTCAGCTGTGGCGCCTTGGGACATCTTGGAACTCGCTTCACTAAAGGGTGGTGGCAATGTCCAAGATTACCAGCAGGGTACGTGGACACCGCGATGCCGGATCCCTAGGCTGGCCGGATGAAGCTGACAAAATATGCCCACGCCTGCGTCCG
>JAODMS010000080.1 GCA_025464925.1 Arthrobacter sp. | reverse complement strand
GTTCCAGGTGCCGGGTGGTGATCCGGCCGAAGCGGTTCCAGAGCAGCTTGCGGTTCACGCGGGCGGCGTTCTCGAAACCGCTGCGTTCGGCGTCGTTGTCTCCCAGCCCGATCCGCGTTTCCGCCTCAATGAACTTGGTGATTCCGCCCGGGGTGAAGAACATGTCCGGCCCGACGGCCCGACCGAAGAACATGTCGTCATTGGAGTACAGGAAGTGCTCGGAGAGCCCTTCGATATGGTGGAGCTGGGATTCCACCGCTTGTGAATTATGGGTCGGCAGCACTGCCGGGTCCGCGAAGAACTCCTCGCTGCGGACGATCGTCACGGTGGGGTGGTCGGCGAGCCAGGACGGCGCAGGGGAGTCCGTGGCAATGAAGATCCGGCGGATCCAGGGCGCAAACATGTAGACCGAGCGCAGGGCGTACCTGAGCTCGTCGATCTGGCGGAAGCGTGCCTCGTGGTCATCGCCCTCGCCCACTACGACGCCGGCCATCCGGGCGCGGCGGGCTGCGATGTACTCCGGGGAGCTGCCGTCCACCCAGGAGAACACCAGATCGATGTCAAAGCTGATGTCGCTGGCGTGGTCCGCGAACATATTCTCGATGGTGGGCCAGGTGTGGCCGTACCGATCCACGGTGCCGCGGACGGCGTCCTGCGCGAGCATTGTCCTGCGGGTCAGGGAATTCTCGATCGGGAGGATCAGTTCATCCCCTTCAAAGCTCCAGAGCTCGAGCTGGACGCCGGCCGAGGCGCCGAACTCCAAGCCGCCTTCGGGTTCGACGCGGGGACGGTACAGCCGGAAAATCCGGGCCTGGCGGTTGGGGGACAGCTCCCCGTCGGCCACCAGAACGGAGGACTTTTTCCTCGCGTCGACGCTCATCGAGTAGAAGGGCTCATCGCGGCAGGCCTCGACGAGGGCGTCGCGGAGTTCCTTGCGGTATTTCCAGTCCACGGCGATGACGGGCCGGTGGTTGTTGCCGCGGACCAAAAGGTAGTCGAGGCCGGCGCCGGCCAGCACGGAGCGCAGGAAAAGCAGGTCTTCGACCATGGCCTGGTAAGGCGTGCGGTTCTCATTGATCAGCGCATACCGGCCCCGCCGGCGCACTACGTCCGGGCGGGGCCTGAACCTCGCAACGGCCGCAGCCGAAGTGACTTCGGTGTGGGCGTCTTCCGATGCCTGGCCGCCGTAGTAGATCTCGTCCTGAATCAATGCGTCTGTAATGTCGTTTTCTCCGAGTTTCTCCGCGTGAGTGGTCCCTATATGCATGATAACGCGCCCCTCAAAATCACCGGAAAACGCCGATTGTCGCGGCGGCATCATCTGCTTTCAGACCGCCAAGGCGTCGCGCCAATGACGCAGGAAGGCCGCGCCGGCGTCGTCGTGGATGACGTCCGAACCCATCCCCAGATCGGCTGCGGTGAGCACTTCGTACGGCTTCACCGGGACGCCGTCGGAGGGCCGGACATCCACATGCTTCACCGCGTGGTCGTTATGGTGCAGCCAGTCCGCCATGGCGTAATCCGTGCGGGAATCGCCCACCGTCCGCCATGCCTGCGGGGTGATGCCCTGGGCTGCCAGCAGCTCCACTGCCCGGCTTGCGCCCAGGTCCTTGCCCAGCCGGACGGACTCGATGTCCGTGGAAATGATGGTGGGATCCACGCGGTAATCGATCTGGTCGTCCGAATTGGGGGCGTGGTGGTCCAGTCGCGCCACGCCGAGACCGTGCTTCGCCATCAGCTTCATGGCATCGGCGTCGAAAAGCTCCTGCTCGGCGCGGTAATCGGCGTTTGCGACGGCGATGTGCTGCTCCACGGAGACCATGGCCCGCTTGGTTTCATCGAAAAACATGTGGGTGGAGTAGTCCTCTGCCACGAGTCGGCGGACATCGTCGCCGAAGGCCCGAGGCATGGCGAGCTCCCGGTCCACGTGGACGGGACCCGGACCGGCTGAGTCATAGCTGAACCAGACGGCGCCTTTCTCGCAGACGGCGTGAAAGACGGTGCCCGCCGGTATGCCAGCGGCGATCATCGGTTCCATGACCTGTTCGCGGATGAAGGCTTCCGAGCGGCCGGTGTTGAAGACGACCGGGACCCCGGCGCAGGCCAGGGCCAGCATGTCGGCAATGATCCCGGGCTGCACGTCGCGGGTGACCGGGCTCGCCACGGGGCCGTCGACGTCGAGCAGCAAGGCCAACGGGGGCGCCGACGGCGAGGGGGCAGCTGAGGTCTCGGGTGCAGTCATGCGACCATTCTGTCAGCCGGCCGGCCCCTTTGCATGCTGTGTGGTCCAGAACCGCGGTCCGGTGCCGCCTGGAACAGGCGTGGGCGTGCCATAGGACAAATGGTCACCGTTTGGCTACAACCTTCCGGCAGCAGTTGCCTTTGATTCCCTTGGTCGTCCAAGTTCCCTAGGCTGGCAGGGTGATATTCAAAGCTGTGGGCGAGGGACGCCCGTACCCCGACCATGGTTACAGCACGCCCAAGGACTGGGCGGCGCTGCCGCCGCGCCCGGTCCGGCTGGATGAGCTGGTGACTACCAAGCGCACTCTGGACCTTGAAGCGCTGCTCGCCGAAGACTCCACGTTCTTCGGCGACCTCTTCCCGCACGTTGTGGAGTACCGCGGCGTCCTCTACCTCGAGGACGGCCTGCACCGGGCCGTCCGTACGGCACTGCACCAGCGCACCGCGATCCATGCGCGCGTCCTCGTCATAAATGGCTAGGAAGCCGAAGGACGTCACGGTCCTGCACGGGCACCGGGTGATCACGGGTTCCGAACTGCGGGCCACATTCGTGGAGCAGGACGGCAGCTTGGACCACCGTCGCCGGCAGCGCCGGCGCATCCTGCACGGCGTCGTCCTGGTATTGCTGGTGGGCGTGATGATCGCGGCGATCGTGACGGCCCTTGCAATTATGAACGGCCAGATCAAGGTTCCGACGGCGGAGCGGAGTCAGGCGGCAGCGTCCGTCTGCCCGGACGCCACGTACGACTACATGCCGCACGAGAAGATCAGCCTCAACGTCTACAACTCCACCAGCCGCCCGGGTCTGGCCCGTGCCGTCGCGGATGAATTTGCCGCCCGCAAGTTCATCGTGGGGGCCGTGGGCAATTCGAGCTCCAGCTACCGCGGCGTGGCGCTGATCGTTTCCGGCGCCGCGGGCCAGTCAGCGGCCTTTAGCGTCCAGCGCAACCTGCCGGGTTCGGACTACGTCCAGGACGCGCGCACGGACCCGAGTGTGGACGTTATCCTCACCGGTGACTACAAGGAACTGGCAAAGCCGGAACTGGTGGATCAGACGCCGGGCAAGCTCAGCTGCCCGCGGGAGAACCGGCGCATCGTCGATGAGTCCAGCTGGCCCGTGGCGCCGTCGGCAGTTCCATCCGGCCCCTAGCGCACCTAGGGGCTGACCCGGACGGGCCGGCCGGCGTCGTCGAACCTGGCGCCGGCCCCCAGCTGAATGAACCGCACTGTACGCGCGATCCGTAGCTCGGCGTCGGAATCGTGGGCAGCACCGTCGCCGCGGGCGGCACTCGAGGACAGCGTGCCATGGATGAGCTGTGCGAGCTGCGCGATGTCGGCCTCGGGCAGATACCCCTGCGCCATGCCGTCGCGCAGGATGTCCCTCAGCAGCATGCTGAGCCCGCCGACATGATCGGCCAGCTTCGCGAAGGACGAGGGAGAAAGGACAGCACCCATGGCGGCCCCGGGAGGCAGGTGCCGGCGGCTGAGGTCCGCCACCTGGGCTCGCACGTAGAGGGCCAGCCGTTCCACCGGGTTGTCGAGCGAGTCCAGTGATTCCCGCAAGTCCAGGAGGAATCGGTCGGTCTCGTCCAAGGCATAGGCGATGAGTAGTTCTTCGATGTCGGCGTAGTAGTTATACACCGCCGTGCGGCCGATCCGGGCGGAGCGGGCCACGTCCGTCATGGTCAGCCCGGGCAGGCCGCGCGTGAAGAGGAGCTCGCCGAACGCGGTGAGGATCCGGCGTTGAGTCTCGGCACGTTGGGCGGCATTACTCGCGGCCGAAATCCTAGGCATACAGACACTTTAGTCCGATCTGTCAGCAAACCCTGTGCTCATCAGGGCACGGATCCTGACGGCAGTGCTAGACGGCGCAGCCGTCCGGGCCGCAGGCGCCCACCCCGGGCCGCTCCGGTGCGGAGCGGGCCGCACTGCCGGCACCCTCAACACCGGCCGCGTTGACCATCACGAGCGGATGACTGTCCTGCCACGCCTGTTCGAGTGCCGCCCTGAAGGTCTCGGTAGGCTGGGCGCCGGAGAGACCGAACTTCCTGTCGATCACGAAGAACGGGACGCCGCTGATGCCAAGGGCGCGCGCCTCGGCGGAGTCGCGGCGGACGTCGTCGGCATACATGTCGGTGGTGAACAACTCGGCCACTTCACCGGCGTCGAGCCCGAGATCCGCCCCGAGGGACGTGAGATACTCGCGGCTGCCGATGTCTTTGCCATGCTCAAAATGGTCGCTGAGCAGCCGTTCCTTCGCAGCGTCCTGCTTCCCTTGGGTGGCCGCGAGGTGGATGAACCGGTGGGCGGTGAAGCTGTTGGCCACGACGACGTCGTCGAAACGGTAGTTAAGCCCCTCCCCCTTGGCCTGCACCGCTACATGCTCAAACATCTGCGCGACCTGGTCGGGTGCGAGGCCCTTGCGGGTGCTGAGGTAGTCGATCGGGGTGCCGTCGTAGTGCTCGGGCAGGGCCGGGTCCAGCTGGTAGCTGCGCCACTGGACCTCCACCGAATCACGGTGCGGGAACCCGGACAGCGCGGCCTCGAAGCGGCGCTTGCCGATGTAGCACCACGGGCACGCAACGTCTGACCAGATTTCAATCTTCATGCCTGCCACAACCTGCAACGACCCTGGGGCATTCCTGTCGAGCAGTGTCGGTTAGGCCACAGCGGGAAGGTTTGGTGGGCCTTGCCTGCAGTCACGGCGGACAATATCGTTGATATAGGTTATGTAGCCAGCCTGCGGAAGCCGATGGTGTGGAAATGGCCTCCGCCGTGATTCGCCGACGCAGGCGTTCCGCCACCGTGCGGAGCGTTCTGTTCTGTGGCCTTGGAGGCCAGAGTATGCGGATAGGACTAATAGCGGGACCCTGGATTCCTGTTCCCCCCGCCACCTATGGCGGCACCGAACGGGTGGTGGACAGCCTCGCCCGGGGATTCGCTGCTGCAGGGCATGAAGTGTTGTTAGCTGTTCCCTCTGACAGTGGATCTCCCTTTGCCCGTGTGGCTGGGATGAGGGTCTCAGCGCCCGACGAAATCGGAACTACGCTTTCGGAACTCAGCCACGTGATACGGGCATACGGAGGGATGAGGGGAGTGGACATAATCCACGACCACACTCTAGCCGGTCCCCTGTACCCGTACCGTCCGCTCTCGGTTCCAGTGGTGACAACCATTCACGGCCGGCTGACGCCTCCGGTGGCAGACATCTACCGGGCCATCGGGAGAAACACGAGCATTGTCGCGATCTCCCGTGACCAGGCCAGCCATGCTCCTGATGTGCCGGTTGCACGGGTTATCCACCACGGATTGGACCTGTCCTCCGTGCCCGAGGGCACAGGCCGGGGTGGCTACGTTTGTTTCGTGGGACGGATGTGCCCCGACAAAGGTGTGATGGAGGCGATCACGATCGCACGGGCGGCGGGAGTGCCCTTGCGCATCGCCGCGAAAATGCGCGACCCGGACGAGTCGCGCTACTTCCGGGAGGTCGTCGAACCGGTGCTGGGGCCTGACACCGAGTTCCTTGGCGAGATAGGCGACCGCGAAAAGTACGAACTAATGGGCGGCGCCTTCGCATTCATTAATGCCATTCAGTGGCCGGAGCCTTTCGGCCTGGTGATGATCGAGGCCCTGGCAACGGGCACTCCGGTGGTCGGTACCCCTGTTGGCTCAGCCCCGGAAGTCGTGGACCACGGCACCACCGGCTACCTGGCCCCCGTTGACGAACTAGCCGTGCTGCTGCCTCGGGCGGCCGCACTGAGCCGGACGGCCTGTCGGGCATCCGTGCAGGAGCGGTTCAGTTCCGAGCGCATGGTGGCCGGTCATCTGGCCCTTTTCGCTCACTTAGTGGAGCGGCAGCCCCTCGGGGTCCCGGGTCCGGGACCGTTGGATGGGAATCAGATAAAGGATCCGCTGACGCGCGGTGCATGAACCTGCATCCTTGGCGTCTGCCCGCTGGGAAGGAACGAGCCCATGAACGCGTGGAACGAAGATACTGCAGCCGGTGCAGCCGAAATGGGCGCCGTCACCCTGGTGGAAGGATCGTCATTTTGTATCTCGGCCCACAGCGGTGACGTCGCTCCCGGCGGTACGCAGGGCGCCTTCTACCAGGACACCCGGATCATTTCCCGATGGCTGCTGCGCGTGAACGGATCGCTCCGGGAGCCGCTGGTGGCACAGAGGCCCACGGCGTTCCAAGCGACGTTCGTCGGCAGGGCGCGGTGGTCGGACGGGAGGTTTGACAGCCCTCTGGTGGTGCGGCATCAGCGGCATGTTGGGCCTGGACTGCGCGACGATATCACTGTCCGTAATTATTCCGCTGAGACCGCCGTCTGCGACATCGAACTCAGTGTGGACGCAGACCAGGCGGACCTCTTCGACGTCAAAGGCGGCAGGACGGTCTCTGGGGCCGGTGTCAGCAGGACTGTCCGTCATGGAGAGCTCCTCATCGAAGCCGTCCGTAACGATCAGCGCAGGGGGACGGCCATCCGGGCAGCCGGAGCTCACGTCCGCGGCGATGCGCTGACATTCCAAGTGGACATTCCGCCCAGGGGCGAATGGTCAACCAGCATCATAGTGGTGCCACTGATCAACGGGCAGGGGCCGGACGAGCCCTTCACGGCGACCACCTCCCCGCACCACCGGGCGGGGGTGCGGCGGCACATCGAGTGGGCGGAGAATGTGCCCCGCGTTACTGTCACCGACAGGAGTATCCAAGCTGTCCTCAACCGTAGCCAGAGCGACCTGGGTTCGCTGCGGATATTTGATGACCAACATCCGGGCAGGGTTGCAGTTGCCGCCGGGGCGCCCTGGTTCATGGCGCTGTTTGGGCGGGATTCGGTGCTCTCCTCCTATATGGCCCTGCTCATTGACCCGAACCTCGCGGCCGGGACGCTGCAGACCTTGGCCGGCATTCAAGGCACTAAGGTGGACCCGGATTCGGAGGAAGAACCTGGCCGGATTCCCCATGAAGTGAGGCTCGGTGTCACGGCGGGTCTTGCCCTGGGCGGCACCGCTTATTACGGGACCGTGGATGCGACCCCGCTCTTCGTAACGCTGCTGAGCGAACTCAACCGCTGGGGGCTGGCTGATGACGTCATCGATTCGTTGCTGCCCAATGCCGACCGTGCCCTGGAATGGATCGAGCTTTTCGGGGACCGCGACGGCGATGGATTCGTGGAGTATCAGAGGCCTAATCCGCATGGGCTGCTGAACCAGGGGTGGAAGGACTCCTGGGACGGCATAAACTTCGCCGACGGCAGGATAGCTGAACCGCCGATAGCCCTGTGCGAAGTGCAAGCCTACGTCTTCTCGGCCTACATCGGGCGGTCGTTGCTTGCACGATCGGCCGGTGACCGTGCCTTGGAGGCCAGATGGGCCGAACGTGCCGCCCGCCTGAAGGAAGCTTTTAATGAGCAGTTCTGGCTTCCCGACAAGGGATATTTTGCCATCGCGCTGGATAAGGACAAGCAGCCCGTGGACTCCTGCGCCTCCAACATGGGCCACTGCCTGTGGCTTGGAATTGTCGACGAAGAAAAGGCGCCATTGGTCGCGGAGCGGCTTCTTTCACCGGAAATGTTTTCCGGATGGGGCATCAGGACGCTGGCCTCGGACATGGGGGCCTACAATCCCGTCAGCTACCACAACGGCTCAGTCTGGCCACACGACACGGCGCTGGTTGCCACCGGGCTCATGCGCTATGGGTTTGTCAAAGAGGCCAACCGGGTTGCGAGCGGGCTTTTCGCGGCCGCCGCCCATTTCGGCGGGCAACTGCCGGAACTTTTTTGCGGATTTGACCGCGGTGACTTTCCGGAGCCAGTGCCATACCCCACGGCCTGCTCCCCTCAGGCTTGGGCAGCAGCCGCTCCCGTGCAGTTGGCCCGCATCCTCTTGCGCTTTGATCCAGACTTCACCCGAGGTGTCCTCCATCTAGCGCCGATCCTGCCGGACGAGATCGGGAAGTTCCAGGCCGACAACGTCCTTTTGGGGCGCTCCAGAATTACCATCCGCGCCGCCGGCGGACAAGGAAGCGCAGAGGGGTTGCCTCCTCAGATGACGCTCAGGAACGAGCCCCGTCCACCTCTGGACGAATACCTTCGCGGTTAATTACCCAAGCCCGCGCTCCATCACGACGTCGTGTTCCACGGTCGTTCCAAGCTGGAAAGACTTGGTTCCCACTTGCCGGAAGCCAGACTTCTCATAGAAGCGGATGGCCCTGGCATTCTCGCTATTGACGCCAAGCCACATCCCGGCGGCCCCGGTGGCCGCAGCCGATGCGATGCTGGCGCGCATGAGCTCAGCCGCAGCACCGAGGCCGTGGTGATCCGGGTGGACATAACATTTACTGAGCTCGGCCGACGGCAGGAGGGTCAACGTCGAGGCCACCTCCGGGTCCTGGGCCGGGCGGTCCACCAGCAGGCTGTAGCCGCGGAGCCTGCCGTCGGCATCGATAACCAGCACCGTCACCTCGGGGTCGGAGAGGTACGCACGGAAATGGCGCTCGCTGAGTGTGTTCGTGAGGTGCGCAGCGATGTCTTCCGGCGAGGAAGCGGGCGGGCAGGCCAGCGGAAAGGTAACGGCCGCGAGCTCCGCCAGCTTGGCGGCGTCGTCCGCGAGCGCCTTCCGGATGATGTGTGTCATGCCAAAAACCCTAGTCCGTGGACAGCCTGCCCGGTACGGGGACTGGATTTCGCTGCGCAAAAAGACCGGTGACACGGCAACGGTCTGGCGCTGCGGGGATCCGCGTAGCGTCAGACCGTTGCCGTGTCGCCAGTCCGGAGTTGTAGCGAAGTCCGCTACTGCTTGAAGGCGGCGTCGAAGGAAGTCTGCGAGGCGGGGAAGTCGTACTTCTTGAGGGCCGCGAGGGCCTCGGGGGCGCCGTGCAGGCGGTCCATGCCGGCGTCCTCCCATTCGACGCTGATGGGGCCCTCGTAGCCGATCGCACTGAGGGCGCGGAAGGACGATTCCCAGGGCACGT
>JAODMS010000068.1 GCA_025464925.1 Arthrobacter sp. | reverse complement strand
AGTACAACGTGGAACTGATCGGCGCCAACATCGCCGCGATCGAGCTCGGCGAGGACCGCGAGAAGTTCAAGGGCGTCGTGGAACGCTGCGGCGCCGAATCGGCCCGCAGCCACATCATCCACACCATTGACGAGGCCCTGGCGGCGGCCGAGGACCTGGGCTACCCGATGGTGGTCCGGCCCTCCTTCACCATGGGCGGGCTGGGCTCCGGCCTCGCCTACGACGAGAACGATCTCCGCCGGATCGTCGGCCAGGGCCTGCAGTACAGCCCCACGTCCGAGGTGCTGCTCGAAGAGAGCATCCTGGGTTGGAAGGAGTACGAGCTCGAGATGATGCGCGACAAGAACGACAACGTCGTGGTCGTCTGCTCGATCGAGAATTTCGACCCGGTCGGCGTGCACACCGGCGACTCCATCACCGTCGCCCCGGCCCTGACATTGACCGACCGCGAGTACCAGCGCCTGCGCGACATCTCCATCGCCGTCATCCGCGAGGTGGGCGTCGACACCGGCGGCTGCAATATCCAGTTCGCCATTGAGCCGGACACCGGCCGCGTCATCGTCATCGAGATGAACCCGCGCGTCTCCCGCTCTTCCGCCCTCGCCTCCAAGGCCACGGGTTTCGCGATCGCCAAGATCGCCACCAAGCTCTCGCTGGGCTACACGCTGGATGAGATTCCCAACGACATCACCCAGAAGACCCCGGCCTCCTTCGAGCCGACGCTGGACTACGTCGTCGTGAAGGTTCCGCGTTTCGCCTTCGAAAAGTTCCCGGCCGCGGATCCCACCCTGACCACCACCATGAAGTCGGTGGGCGAAGCGATGGCGATGGGACGCAACTTCACCGAGGCGCTGCAGAAGGCGCTGCGCTCCCTGGAGCAGAAGGGCTCCCAGCTGGATTTCAGCTTCGTTCCGGAACGGGAAGTCGCGGAGCTGATCGAGAAGGCCAAACGGCCCACCACCGAACGGCTGCACCAGGTGCAGCGGGCCCTGCTCGGCGGTGCGACCGTGGAACAGCTCTTCGAGGCGACCAAGATCGACCCCTGGTACCTGGACCAGATCCAGCTGCTCAACGAGATCTCGCTGGAAATCCGCACCTCCACCGCGCTGACGCAGGAGATGCTGAAGCGGGCCAAGCGCCACGGCTTCTCCGACGAACAGATCGGCGCGCTGACGCACAACTCCGAAGCCGTGGTCCGCGGCGTCCGGCAGGCACTGGGCATCCGCCCCGTGTACAAGACCGTGGACACCTGCGCCGCCGAGTTTGCCGCCTACACGCCGTACCACTACTCGTCCTATGACGAGGAGGACGAGGTCGCGCTGCACGCCAAGCCGTCGATCATCATCCTCGGCTCCGGGCCCAACCGGATCGGCCAGGGCATCGAGTTCGACTACTCCTGTGTCCACGCCTCCATGGCACTGCGCAAGGCCGGCTACGAGACCGTCATGGTCAACTGCAACCCGGAAACCGTCTCCACCGACTATGACGTGTCCACCCGCCTGTACTTCGAGCCGCTCACCCTGGAGGACGTCCTTGAGGTCATCGCCGCCGAGGAGCGCACCGGCGGCGTGATGGGCGTCTTCGTGCAGCTCGGCGGCCAGACGCCGCTGAAGCTGGCCCAGCAGCTCGCCGACGCCGGCGTTTCCATCCTCGGCACCTCCCCGGAGGCGATCGACCTTGCGGAGCACCGCGGCGCCTTCGCCCGGGTGCTCGACGAAGCCGGACTGATCTCGCCGAAGAACGGCACCGCCGTGTCCTTCGAGGACGCCAAGAAGATCGCCGACGAAATCGGCTATCCGGTCCTGGTCCGGCCGTCCTACGTGCTCGGCGGCCGCGGCATGGAGATTGTCTACGACGAGCCCAACCTGTCCCGCTACATCGCCAACGCCACCGAGATCACCCAGGAGCACCCGGTACTGATCGACCGCTTCCTCGAGGACGCCGTCGAGATCGATGTCGACGCCCTTTATGACGGCACCGAGATGTACCTCGGCGGGATCATGGAGCACATCGAGGAGGCCGGCATCCACTCCGGCGACTCGGCCTGCGTGTTGCCGCCCATCACCCTGGGCAACAACGTGCTGGACCGGGTCCGGACCGCCACGCTGGCCATCGCCGAGGGCGTCGGCGTCCGCGGCCTGATCAACATCCAGTTCGCCCTGGCCTCGGACGTGCTGTACGTCCTCGAAGCCAACCCCCGCGCTTCGCGGACCGTGCCCTTCGTCTCGAAGGCGACCGGTGTGCAGATGGCCAAGGCGGCGGCCCTGATCGGCACCGGCGTGACCATCAACGAACTCCGCACCACCTACAGGATGCTGCCGGGATCCGGCGACGGGTCCACGCTGCCGCTGGATGCACCGGTCTCGGTCAAGGAAGCGGTGCTGCCGTTCAGCCGCTTCCGCACTCCCGAGGGCAAGGTGGTGGATTCGCTGCTCGGGCCGGAAATGCGTTCCACGGGCGAGGTTATGGGCATCGATAAGCACTTCGACACCGCCTTCGCCAAAAGCCAGGCGGCCGCCAACAACGCGCTGCCGACCGAAGGCAAGGTCTTCGTCTCCGTGGCCAACCGGGACAAGCGTTCGGTGATCATGGGTGTCAAGCGGCTGTCCGACCTCGGCTTCGAGATCGTCTCCACCGGAGGCACGGCCGATGTGCTGCGCCGCAACGGCATCCAGGCCACCCCGGTCCGCAAGGTCGCCGAGGGGTCCAGCGCCGAAGGGGAGGGCACCATCGCCGACCTCGTCGTCGCCGGCGAGATCGACATGGTCTTCAACACCCCCTCCGGCGGTGAAGCGCGCAGCGACGGTTACGAACTGCGCGCCGCCGCGACGTCCATCGGCATTCCCTGCATCACGACCGTGGCCGAATTCAACGCCGCCGTTCAGGCCATCGAGGCGCTGCGCACCTATGAGTGGTCCGTCACCAGCCTGCAGGAGCACGCCGCCGCCCTCGCGGTCTCACAGAATGCAGCCTCGCAGAATGCCTGAGTCTCGTGCCGGGGCCCCTGAGGCGGCTGGCCCGAGCCGGGAGTCTTTCGGCTCCCGGCTCGGCCGGGCCATGGCCGAGCGCGGTCCGCTCTGCGTGGGCATCGATCCGCACCCGGCGCTGCTGCAGCGCTGGGGCCTCGGGGACGACGTCGCCGGGCTGGAACGCTTCTCGCTGACCGTCCTGGAGGCGGTGGGTTCCCTCGCTGCCGCGGTGAAGCCGCAGGTGGCGCTCTACGAGCGCCACGGCTCCGCGGGGATGGCAGTGCTGGAGCGCATCCTGGCCGCGGCCTCGGACGCGTCGGTACTGACCATCGCCGACGCGAAGCGCGGCGACATCGGTTCCACGATGGCCGCCTATGCCGAGGCCTGGCTGCGGGACGGCTCGTCCCTGGCGGCGGACTCGGTGACGCTGAGCCCCTACCTGGGCTTCGAGTCGCTGCGGCCTGCCCTGGATCTGGCGGCGCAGTCCGGGCGCGGTGTGTTCGTGCTCGCCCTCACCTCCAACCCGGAGGGCGCCTCCGTGCAGCACGCCGGCGGGGCTGATTCCGTGGCCCGGCGCATCGTGCAGGCTGCAGCCGCGGAGAACCGGCGGGGCTCCGGAGTCGCGGAATCCGGGTCCGGAGCGCTCGGTTCGGTAGGACTTGTGGTCGGCGCAACCGTCGGCTCCGCCCTCACGGACCTCGGGCTTGACCTGGCTGCGGTCCGCGGGCCGATCCTGGCCCCGGGCCTGGGCGCGCAGGGAGCCACGGCAGCGGACCTGCGGCGCACCTTCGGCAGCGCCTACCCCCAGGTGCTCGGTACCTCCAGCCGGGACATTCTCGGCGCCGGACCGGGAATCCGGGACCTGCACGATGCCGCACGGCGCACCCTCGACGAACTCCGTGCCGCCTAGGTCCGGCTGGTGCCGGCGGCGCGAAGTTGTCCATTGATTTCTGCCTCTTCGCGACGTAGGTTCAGGACACGTCCCACGGCAACGGCGTGCGCGCTGCCTGAGAACCGTCTGACCATGCAGGGAGGACTTCAGTGAGCTTGCGACCCCTCACTCCGCAGGAGCGAGCAGACGCCTTGCGCAAAGCAGCCGCCGCCAGGACCACCAGGGCCACAGCCAAGGAGCGGTTGAAGTCGGGGGATCTGACGATCGCCCAGATCATCAGTTCCGGCGAGTACGACGACGCCATCGCACGGATGAGGATCGCGGAGCTGCTGGAGGCGCTGCCCGGGATCGGGCAGGTCCGCGCGGCGGCGATCATGGAACAGCTTGGCATTGCGGCGTCCCGCCGGGTCCGGGGCCTGGGAATCCACCAGCGGCGGGCGCTGGTAGATTTTATAGACCACAAGTAGACCGTTCAACCATTCGCAGATAACGCCCAAAGGAACATGTGAGTAAGAAACCGGGACTGACAGTCCTCGCCGGCCCGACAGCTGTTGGCAAAGGCACCGTGTCCACCTACATCAGGGACAACTATCCCGGGGTCTGGCTCTCCGTGTCGGCGACGACGCGGCCGCCGCGGCCGGGGGAGCAGGACGGGATCCACTACTTCTTCAAGTCGGCCGAGGACTTTGATTCCCTGGTGGAAAACGGCGAGCTCCTGGAGTGGGCAGTGGTCCACGGCCGGAACCGTTACGGCACGCTCCGCAGCACCGTGGATGCCGCGATCGCCGACGGCCGCTCCGTGTTGCTGGAAATTGATCTGCAGGGTGCACGGCAGGTGAAGAAGGCCGTCCCCGACGCCCAATTTGTGTTCCTCGCGCCCCCCAGCTGGGAGGAAATGGTTCGCCGGCTGGTCGGCCGCGGGACGGAAACTGCCGAAGAACAGCAGCAGCGGCTGGAAACCGCTAAACTAGAACTTGCCGCTGAACCGGAGTTTGACCACACCGTCATCAATGATGACGTTCGACGGGCAGCGGACGAGCTTGTTTCACTCATGGGGCTGACCCCGAACCCTCGCTAGGCGACGGGACGTTCGGCCCGTTAGAATTTGGAGAATTCGTGTCCACGAACCTTGAAGGCATCATCAACCCGCCGATCGATTCGCTGCTTGAGGCAGCCGATTCCAAGTACGGCCTGGTGATCTTCGGTGCCAAGCGTGCTCGCCAGATCAACGCTTACTACGCCCAGCTGCACGAGGGCCTCTTCGAGTACGTTGGCCCGCTGGTCGACACCAAGTTGAACGAAAAGTCCCTCTCGATCGCGCTCCGCGAGATCAACGAAGGCAAACTGGTGTCCACACCGATCGAAGCCGCAGAGTAGTCCTGCAGCCGAGCCTGACTTGCTGTTGACGGAGGTCACGTGCGCATAGTCCTCGGAGTCGGGGGAGGGATTGCCGCCTACAAGGTGGCATCGCTCCTCCGGCTTTTTAC
>JAODMS010000052.1 GCA_025464925.1 Arthrobacter sp. | reverse complement strand
GCGGTTCCTCCAGCTCCGGGTGGATCGGGATGACCTCCTGGATGCCGTTCTTGCGCAGCGCGTAGTCGGTGTGCGCGTTGGCGCCCATCGGGCCCGGCCGGTAGAGGGCCAGGACGGCGGAGATGTCTTCGAAGTTGTCAGGCTTCATGAGCTTGAGCAGCGAACGCATCGGCCCGCCGTCGAGCTGGAACACGCCCAGCGTGTCGCCGCGGGCGAGGAGCTCGTAGGCGCCCTGGTCGTCGAGGCCGAGGTCCTCGAGGACCAGGTCGACGCCCTTGTTGAGCTTGATGTTCTCCACGGCGTCCGTGATGATCGTCAGGTTCCGCAGGCCTAGGAAGTCCATCTTGATCAGGCCGAGGCCTTCACAGGTGGGGTAGTCGAACTGGGTGATGACCTGGCCGTCCTGCTCCCGGCGCATGATCGGAATGATGTCGATCAGGGGGTCCGAGGACATGATGACGCCGGCGGCGTGCACGCCCCACTGCCGCTTGAGCCCTTCCAGGCCCAGGGCCGTTTCGAAGACCTTCTGCGAATCCGCGTCGGACTTGAGCAGTTCGCGGAGTTCCTCGGCCTCGGAGTAGCGGCTGGCCTCCGGATTGTGCACATCCACCAGCGAGATGCCCTTGCCCATGACGTCCGGCGGCATGGCCTTGGTAAGGCGCTCACCGGTGGAGAACGGGTACCCCAGCACACGGGAGGAATCCTTCAGTGCCTGCTTGGCCTTGATGGTGCCGTAGGTGACGATCATGGCGACGCGCTCGTCGCCGTACTTCTCGGTGACGTACCGGATGACTTCCGAGCGGCGGCGATCATCGAAGTCGACGTCGAAGTCGGGCATGGACACGCGCTCCGGGTTCAGGAAGCGCTCGAAGATCAGCCCGTGGACGAGGGGGTCCAGATCGGTGATGCGCATGACATACGCCACCATGGAGCCGGCACCGGAGCCGCGGCCGGGGCCCACCCGGATGCCGTTGTTCTTGGCCCAGTTGATGAAGTCGGCCACGACCAGGAAGTAGCCGGGGAAGCCCATCTGCGTGATGACGCCGACCTCGAAGTCGGCCTGCTTGCGCACGTCATCGGGAATGCCCTTCGGGTACCGGTAGTGCAGGCCCTTTTCGACTTCCTTCACGAACCAGGACTGCTCATCCTCGCCGTCCGGCACCGGGAAGCGCGGCATGTAGCTGGCGCTCTCGTTGAATTCGACGTCGCAGCGCTCGGCGATCAGCAGGGTGTTGTCGGAGGCCTCGGGGTGGTCGCTGAAGATCGCCCGCATCTCCGCCGGCGACTTGAGGTAGAACTCATCGGCGTCAAACTTAAAGCGCTTGGGATCGGCCAGGCTGGATCCGGACTGCACGCACAGCAGGGCCGCGTGGCTGGCGGCGTCCTCGGCGTGCGTGTAGTGGAGGTCGTTGGTGGCCACCATCGGCAGTCCGAGTTCCTTGGCCAGCTTGATCAGGTCACCCTGGATGGCCCGCTCGATGTCGAGCCCGTGGTCCATCAGCTCGCAGAAAAAGTTCTCGGCCCCGAAGATATCGCGGAAGTCCGACGCCGCCTGCTTCGCTTCCTGGTACAGGCCCAGCCGGAGTTTGGTCTGCACCTCACCGGAGGGGCAGCCTGTCGTGGCGATCAGGCCCTTGCCGTAGGTCTGCAGCAGATCCCGGTCCATCCGCGGCTTGTAGAGGTAGCCCTCCAGCGAGGCTAGCGAGGACATCCGGAACAGGTTGTGCATCCCCTGGGTGGTTTCTGCCCACATGGTCATGTGGGTGTAGGAACCGGCACCCGAGACGTCATTGCGGCCGCCGTCGCCCCAGCGCACGCGTGTCTTGTCCTGCCGGGCCGTGCCCGGGGTGAGGTAGGCCTCCACCCCGATGATCGGCTTGACGCCGGCGTTGCGGGCCTTGTTCCAGAAATCGAAGGCGCCGAAAACAAAGCCGTGGTCCGTCGTGGCCAGCGAGGACATACCCAGTTCCTTGGTGTGGCTGAACAGGTCCCCCAGTCTCGCCGCACCGTCCAACATGGAGTATTCGGTGTGGTTGTGGAGGTGCACGAACGAGTTGTTGCTGGAAGTCACCGAATCATTCTAGTGCCGCCCGGGAACAACCGGCGTCGCCTGGCCGGACGACGGCTCAGGCCTCGCCGGACGCCAGGACTTCCAGCGCGTATTCAAGGTCCATCGGGTACTCGCTCGTGACGGTGACCCGGTCCCCCGTCCGGGGGTGTTCGAAGGACAACTGCCGGGCGTGCAGCCACTGCCGGGTGAGCCCCAGGGTGGCGGCCAGCCGCGGATCCGCACCGTAGGTGAGGTCACCGGCGCAGGGATGGCGCAGGGCCGCGAAGTGCACCCGGATCTGGTGCGTGCGCCCGGTCTCGAGGTGCACTTCAACGAGGGAGGCCTTGCCGAAGGCTTCCAGGACTTCGTAGTGCGTAATGGAGTCCCGGCCGTCCTCGATCACGGCGAAGCGCCAGTCATGGCCCGGGTGGCGGCCAATCGGGGCGTCGATGGTGCCGGCCAGCGGGTCCGGAAGACCCTGGACGACGGCGTGGTACATCTTGTCGACGGTGCGTTCCTTGAACGCCCGCTTCAGGGCGGTGTAGGCGTTTTCGGTCTTCGCGACCACCATGACGCCGGAGGTCCCGACGTCGAGCCGGTGGACGATGCCGGCACGCTCCGGGGCTCCCGACGTCGAGATCCGGTACCCGAGTCCGGCCAGGCCGCCGACGACCGTGGGACCCACCCAGCCGGGCGAGGGATGAGCCGCCACGCCGACCGGTTTGTCGATGACCACGAACTCGTCATCATCCAGCAGGATCTTCAGGCCTTCCACTACTTCCTCCACGATTTCCAGGGGGTCCCGCCGGTCGGGCACGACGACGTCCAGCACGGCGCCGCGGGTGAGCTTGAGGGACTTCCCGACGGCCTTGCCGCTGCTGCTGACGTTGCCCTCGGCAATGAGAGTGGCGGCCAGCGAACGGGAGATTCCCATCAGTTTTGCCAGGGCGGTGTCCACGCGGGTACCGGCCAGATCCTCGGGAACCACAACGCGCCGGGGCTCGGCGGGCTCCGGCAACTCCGGAAATTCCGGGATCGTTGGCTCAGACACCGTGCTCCACCCCGTTATCCGTTGATTTGGTCTGGTGCGAGCCGTCGAGGGAGATCCCGCGGAGGGTGAGCAGGCAGATGAGCACCACGGCGGACACCACGGCGGAGTCTGCGATGTTGAAGATCGCGAAGTTGGGCAGCTGGATGAAGTCCACCACATG
>JAODMS010000038.1 GCA_025464925.1 Arthrobacter sp. | reverse complement strand
GTGATCCGGGAGTCGCTTTCAAGGCTTCGGCGGCGGTTGGACAAGGACTTGAGTTTGGCATCAAGTCCCTGCAATTCGAGCAACTTCAACTGTTCCGCCGGTGCTGCCTTGGCCACTATTACCTCCGCTTGTTCCCTTCCGGCGTACAGCCGGGCACCTTACCGGCGCTCCCTAGACTCTAGCGCCTACCGTGCTCCCCAGCCTCGCTACGCTCACCTGGGGCCCCTCGCACGCCAGGCTTAGCCCGGAGTCAGAATGAAGTCCCACGGGTCGCTGTTGGTGGTGCTGACCCGGATCTCGACGTCGTGCCCCTGGTCGCTGAGGACATTGCCGAGGGCCTCCGCGGCAGCGGGCAGCCACAGCCACTCGCTGGCGAAGTGCGAAACGTCGATCAGGTAGGGCCGATCGTTGACGGCGGCCTCACGGGCTTCCGACGCCGGGTGGTGCCGCAGGTCGGCCGTCAGGTAGACGTCGGCGTTGCTCGCCCGCACCTCGCCGAAGAGGGAGTCACCGGCCCCGCCGCAGACGGCGACTCGCCGGACCAGGCCGTCCCGGTCCCCGGATACCCGCACGCCGCCGGCAACGGCCGGCAGAATGCCAAAGACCCGGGCGGCAAAGTCGCCGAGGGTGAGGACCTCCTCGAGGTCTCCGACCCGTCCGATTCCCTCTTCCGGCAGGCCTGCCGCCGCCGGGGTCAGCGGGGTGACGTTCTGCAGGCCGAGCGCATCGGCGAGGACGTCGGACACGCCCCCGACGGCGGAATCACCGTTGGTGTGCACGGTCAGGAGCCCGGTGCCCGACTCGATCAGACGGTGCACGGCCCGGCCCTTGGCGGTGGTCGCCGCGACCGACGTCACGCCCTTGAGCAGCAGCGGATGGTGCGTGATCAACAGCCCCGCACCCCACTCCACGGCCTCTTCGATGACGTCGAGGGTCGGATCGACGGCGAAGAGGATCCTGCTCACGGGGGCCGAGGGATGGCCCGCCACGAGGCCCACCTCGTCCCACTCCTCGGCAAGCGATTCAGGCCAGAGCTCTTCCACGGCCAGCAGGATCATGCCCAGCGTCGGCGGCCCGGAGGCCTGGTCCGCCCCGCCTCCGGTGGTGCTGTCAGTGTTCATGCCTTCGGCAGAGCCGTCTGAAACGTCGGTGTTTACAGGTTCCATACCCCATTTTTACCCTATCGGCGTCCCAGAACCCGGGCCCGGGAATCATCGGGGGGCTTCAACCATTGAAGAGTGCATGAGAACTTTTGTCCTCGGCGGAGGCTGCTTCTGGTGCCTCGACGCCGTCTACCAGAAAACCAAGGGCGTCAGCGCCGTCGTTTCGGGCTACACCGGAGGCCATGACCGCTACCCCGACTACTACTCCGTGTGCTCCGGAACCACGGGGCACGCCGAGGTGGTGGCGGTGACGTTCGACGAGGATGTGATTCCGGCGGAGATCATCCTGGACATGTTCTTCGCTCTCCACGACCCCACCACGCTCAACCGGCAGGGCTACGACGTCGGGACCCAGTACCGCTCCTCGATGTTCTACGAGACGACCGAAGAGAAGATCCTCTTTGAGGAAGCGATCGAGCGCAACCAGGAGCTGTGGGCCCACCCCATCGTGACCGAGGTGACCCGGGCGTCGAAGTTCCACGTGGCCGAAGCCATGCACCAGGACTTCTACGCCAAGTACCCGGAACAGGGCTACTGCCAGGTGATCATCAACCCGAAGCTTGCCAAGGCCAGGAAATATTACTCTGCGTGGCTTAATGCTTAGCTAGCCCCGGCGGGCCCTCGTTAGGCTGACCCCAGTATTCCCCTTCTTCAGATAGGCACACATACCCATGGCACGGATCTATGACGATGTTACCCAACTGGTTGGCGGCACCCCGCTGGTCCGGTTGAACCGGCTCACCGAAGGGCTTGACGCCACAGTGGCCGTCAAGCTGGAGTTCTACAATCCGGCGAACAGCGTCAAGGACCGCATTGGCGTCGCGATTGTTGACGCCGCCGAAAAGTCCGGTGCCCTCAAGCCCGGCGGCACCATCGTCGAAGGCACCTCGGGCAACACCGGCATCGCCCTGGCCATGGTGGGCGCAGCCCGCGGCTACAAAGTCATCCTGACCATGCCGGAGACCATGTCCACCGAACGCCGGGTCATGCTCCGCGCCTACGGTGCCGAGATCGTGCTCACCCCCGGCTCCGAGGGCATGCGCGGCGCCGTCGAGAAGGCCCAGGAGATCGTGGCCAACACGGAGAACTCCGTGTGGGCCCAGCAGTTCGCCAACGAGGCCAACCCCGAGATCCACCGCACCACCACGGCCGAAGAAATCTGGGCGGACACCGACGGCAAGGTGGACATCTTCGTGGCCGGCGTCGGCACCGGCGGCACCGTCACGGGCGTCGGCCAGGTCCTGAAGGAACGAAACCCTGACGTCCAGATCGTCGCGGTCGAGCCGAAGGATTCCGCAATCCTCAACGGCGGGGCCCCGGGCCCGCACAAGATCCAGGGCATCGGCGCCAACTTCGTTCCGGAGATCCTCGACACCAACGTGTACGACGAGGTCTTGGACGCGACCCTGGAGGACTCGGTCCGCGTCGCTCGCGAACTCGGCGTGCAGGAAGGCATCCTCGGCGGCATCTCTTCCGGCGCGATCGTCTGGGCAGCCCTGGAGCTCGCCAAGCGCCCGGAGAACGCCGGTAAACTCATTGTTGCCGTCGTCTGCGATTTCGGGGAGCGCTATATCTCCACCGTCCTTTATGACGACATCCGCGGCTGAGACCCGGCTCGCCCTCCCTCGATTCCTGTAGAAAGGTCTTTGTGAACTTTTTCGCAAGACTTAAGGAAGACCTCGACGCCGCCCGGTCACACGACCCGGCGGCCCGAGGTTCTTTTGAAAACTTCTTTGCTTACTCCGGCCTGCATGCGATCTGGTTCCACCGCCTGACGCACCGGATGTGGCAGAACCCCGCCCTTCGCTTCCCGGCGCGGCTTGTCTCCCAGCTGGCCCGCTTCCTTACCGGAATCGAGATCCACCCCGGCGCAACCATCGGCCGGCGTTTCTTCATTGACCATGGCATGGGAGTCGTCATCGGCGAGACCGCCGAGATCGGCGAGGACGTCATGATCTACCACGGCGTGACCCTTGGCGGGCGCTCCCTGGCGAAGATCAAACGGCACCCCACCATCGAGGACCGCGTGGTGATCGGCGCCGGAGCCAAGGTCCTGGGACCCATCACCATCGGCCGGGACAGCGCCGTGGGTGCCAACGCCGTCGTCGTCAAGGATGCCCCCGCCGAATCGATCGTCACGGGCGTGCCGGCCGTTTGGCGCCACCGCGACGCGCAGCGCGAGACCAAGCCGGCCGTCGACCCGGCCGAGTACCTCATCGATTACCACATCTAGCTTTCCAAAGGGCGGCCCGGTCTGCTACGGGCTGGGGCGCGGGCTGAATTCCCCAGGCAGAACAGAGCCGGAAACACGAGCGGCCGGCGCCCCCGGAGTATCGGGAGGCGCCGGCCGTTCGTGCCGGACGGTGGCTGGGCCTAGTGGGTGTCCACTGCCGCGATCTCGGACTTG
The DNA here is from genome assembly GCA_025464925.1 of Arthrobacter sp. The sequence continues at coordinate 6,508 of JAODMS010000038.1, read as the reverse complement.
TCCTCGCCCCAGAGGGTGTGGAACGTGCCTGCGGCGTCGGTCCGGCCGTAGGTGTGGGCGCCGAAGAGGTCGCGCTGGCCCTGGATCAGGGCCGCGGGGAGGCGCTTGCGGCGCAGGCCGTCGTAATAGGCCAGGGACGAGGAGAACACCGGCACCGGGATGCCCAGCTGCACGGCGGTGGAGACCACCCGGCGCCACGCGGGCAGGACCTCCGCGATGGCCTTGGTGAACGCCGGGGCGAAGAGCAGGTTGGCCGGCTGGTCCTCCAGGGCGTAGGCGGCGGTGATTTCCTTGAGCAGTTCGGCGCGGATGATGCAGCCGCCGCGCCAGAGCGAGGCGATCTCATCGAGCTTGAGGTCCCAGCCGTATTCGGTCGCCGCGGAGCTGAGCATGTCCAGTCCCTGGGCGTAGGAGATGAGCTTGGAGGCGTAGAGTGCCTGGCGGACGTCCTCGACGAACGTGTCGGGAACCTCGACGGGGAGCTCCTCGCCGGCGAGGAGTTCCTGGGCCAGCTTGCGCTGCCCGGTCTGGGAGGACAGGGCGCGGGCGAAGACGGATTCGGCGATGCCCGAGGTCGGGGAGCCGAGCTCGAGCGCGGAGATCACCGTCCACCGGCCGGTGCCCTTCTGCCCGGCGGCGTCGACGACGACGTCGACGAACGGCCTGCCGGTCTTCGCGTCGACGTGGCCGAGGACCTCGGCGGAGATCTCGATCAGGAACGAGGCCAGCTCGCCCTTGTTCCACTCCTCGAAGATCTTCGCCTGCTCGGCCGGTTCGATCCCGGCGCCGGAGCGCAGCAGGTCGAAGGCTTCGCCGATGACCTGCATGTCGGCGTATTCGATGCCGTTGTGGACCATCTTGACGAAGTGGCCGGCGCCGTCGGTGCCGATCCAGGCGCAGCAGGGTTTGCCGTCGACGTGCGCGGCGATCTTCTCCAGCAGCGGGCCGAGGGCCTGGTAGGACTCCCGGGACCCGCCGGGCATGATCGAGGGCCCGTTCAGGGCTCCTTCCTCGCCGCCGGAGACGCCGATGCCGACGAAGTGCAGGTCCTCCGTCGCGAGTGCGGCCTCGCGGCGGCGGGTGTCCTCGTAGTGGGAGTTGCCGGCGTCGATGATGATGTCCCCGGGTTCCAGCAGTGGCCGGAGCTGTTCGATCACGGAGTCGACCGGCGCGCCGGCCTTGACCATGATCAGCACCCGGCGGGGCTTCTCGAGGGAGTCCACGAGTTCCTGGAGGGTTTCGGTGCGGACGAAGTCGCCCTCGTGGCCGTGCTTTTCCAGGAGCGTGTCGGTTTTCTCCACCGACCGGTTGTGCAGGGCCACGGTGAAGCCGTTCCGGGCCAGGTTGCGGGCCAGGTTGGCCCCCATCACCGCAAGGCCGGTGACACCGATGTGTGCTGACATTGAGAACTCCAATTCATTTCCGTGCAACGGATGCAATTCGTCCCGCACGTTCGGCGGAACACTCTTCCTGAATCAATGGCTGTCAATAAACCTTATGGATTTTCGGGGGCCAGGGGAAAGCAACGCCCACGTGGCGGAAATCAGCGCGTCACAAACAGTCTGGGATTTCCGGCGGCTTTTCCGCCGGTCCAGGCTGGATCGGCGCCCGCCGCATTATGCTTACGACTATGTCAACGAGCCTCCACCATCGTGCCATTGAGCATCTCGGGAACCGCATCGTCGCCGGAGAACTGCCGGCCGGTCACGTCATGCTGGCCGAGCACCTCGAAGACGAACTCAACGTCTCCCGCTCGGTGATCCGTGAGGCCGTCCGCGTCCTGCAGTCCCTCGGCCTGGTCGAGACCATCAAGCGGGTGGGCATCCGGGTCCTGCCGGCCAATTGCTGGAACCCCTTCGATCCGCTGGTGATCCGCTGGCGCCTGGCGGGCGAGGGGCGCGGAGCGCAGCTTCGCTCGCTCGCCGAGCTGCGCACCGCCGTCGAGCCTGTGGCGGCGGAACTAGCGGCCATCAATGCCCCCGAAGAGCTCCGGCGCGAGCTGGTGGACGTTGCCCACGCCATGCGCGACGCCGGTCAAACCGGTGACGTGCAGCGGTTCCTGGAGCTGGATATCCACTTCCATTCGCTGCTGCTGACCGGTTCCGGCAACGAGATGTTCGCCAACATGGTGGGACAGGTGGCCGAAACGCTGACCGGGCGCACCATCCACGGACTGATGCCCGACCATCCGCGGGAGACGGCGCTGCGTTGGCATGTGGAGGTGGCGGAAGCGATTGCCGCCGGGAACGGGCCAGCGGCGCGGGAAGCATCGAGCAGGATCATGCGGGAGACCATCTCGGAGATGGAGGCCGCCTGGCAGAATCAGCCCAGAGTGTTCGTACCCGTCCCGCGGCGCTAAGCGCCACTGTTAGGCGCGGCCACTTGGCTGCCGCGGATCGCCATAGTTTGGAAGCTATTCAAAAGGATGGACCCATGACTCCAGTTGAGACGATCGTTGCGATCGCCGTCCCCCTTGAAGCCGAGCACGTGGAGCGCATCCGCGCCGTGGATCCGTCGGTGACGGTGCTGTACGAGCCCGACCTGCTGCCGCCCGAACGGTACCCGGCAGACCATGCCGGAGACCCGGGCTTCCGCCGCACCGCGGCGCAGGAGGAACGTTACTGGGAAATCCTGAACCAGGCGCAGGTGCTGTATGGATTCCCGAACGAGAACCCCGCCGGCCTGGCCCGCATCGCCGCCAGCAATCCGCACCTGCAGTGGATCCATGCGATGGCCGCCGGCGCCGGCGGCACCGTGAGGGCCTCAGGGCTGGACGCCGAGAGCCTGGGCAAGCTTAAAATCACCAGCTCGGCGGGCGTGCACGCCCTGCCGCTGGCAGAGTTCGCGGCGCTCGGCATCCTCAACGGCTTCAAGCGCAGCGCCGAGCTGGCCCGGGACCAGGCCGCCAAAGCCTGGCCCGAGGTGCGCACACCCATGCGACTGGTACACGGATCGCACCTGGTCATCACCGGGCTCGGCGAGATCGGCCTGGAAACGGCCCGGATCGCCCGTGCCCTGGGAATGACGGTCAGCGGCACCAAGCGCACGGTGGAGCCCATCGCCGGCATCGAGGAAGTGACCGACAACGACGGCCTGGCCGGGCTCCTGGCCGGCGCGGACGCCGTGGTCAACACCCTGCCCGGAACGCCCTACACGGAGAAGCTTTTCAACCGCGCGGCCTTCGCGGCGATGAACCCCGGAACGGTGTTCGTGAATGTCGGGCGCGGCACGGTGGTAGACGAGGCGGCCCTCCTGGAAGCCCTCGACAGCGGGCAGGTCTCCTATGCCTGCCTGGACGTCTTCACCGTCGAACCGCTCCCCCAGGACAGCCCGCTGTGGAACCACCCCCAGGTGATGGTCTCTCCGCACAGCTCCGCCCTCACTGCGGCGGAAAACCGGCTCATTGCCGAACGCTTCTGCAGCAACTTGCGGACTTTCCTCGACGGCGGCGACCTCCCGCACCTGGTGGACCCGGTGCACTTTTATTAGTCCAACACCGCGTTTCACATTTCTACATATCCACGGTATATTCATACCAAGCCTTCCACCGCGGCATCCCCCAATAGTCGCGGTGGAAGGCTTTTTCATTGCCGGAGCCGGCCCGCTTTCCCGGCTACGCGGCGTCCGCTGTCGCCGCCCGCAGCCGCCAGCCGCCGCCCAGCCCGTCCCGGATCAGTTCCATGGTGGTGAGGGCCGATCTGTGGTTGCGGCCCAGCCTCGCCTGGATCTGCCAGACTTCCACATCCACCCGGCTCAGGCCCTTCGGCATCCGCCGCTCCGCCTCCCACCAGCTCACCCGCTCGAACCAGCGGACGGGCTCGGCCCCGATAGTCCATTCGCGGCCCCCACGGACCACAGCCCAAGGCCGCCCGTCCGGGCCCGTCTTCATAATCACATGTTCCATGCCCGCCACAGTAGGACGGGGCTCCGACAATGGAGCCGGCTGTTCAGCCGGCTCCCGCCGGGCCGGCACGGACAACAAAAAACCCGCCGTTCCTGGCCTTCCGGCCCGAAACGGCGGGGTGTTCCTTGGTGGGTCCTACCGGGATCGAACCGATGACATCCACGGTGTAAACGTGGCGCTCTACCAGCTGAGCTAAAGACCCAAACCGCTGTTTCAGCGCCTCAGCGCTTCAACCAACGAACAGCAACTGTACCGGATTGAACCCGCAGAACGCCAATCGGCTCAGCCGGTTACGGCCCTGTGCGCGGCCGCGGGCTCAGAGCGGAGGCAGTTCCGCTGCCAGCCAGGTCAGCGCTTCGCTGACCCCAGCGTCAAGTTTGATGGTGGCCAGCTCATCGCCCCGGGTCTGGCCCCGGTTGATGATGACCACGGCTTTTCCCTGCTTGGCTGCGTGCCGGACAAAGCGCAACCCGCTCATTACCGTCAGGGAGGATCCCGCCACGACGAGCGCGCCGGCCTCGTCCACCATGGCGTAGGAGCGCTCCACCCGGTCCTTGGGCACGTTCTCGCCGAAGTACACGAAGTCGGGCTTCAGCGTGCCGCCGCACGCCGGACAGTGCGCCACCACGAAGCTCTTGATCAGCCCGTCATCCTCGACTGTGGCATCGGCGTCCGGCGCCATTTCCACCACGCCGGCAGCCAGCGCCTGCTCCAGGAAGCCGGGGTTCAGCTCTCCCAGCACGCCTGCGAGCAGCCCGCGGCTGTAGCGGCGGTGGCAGGCCAAGCAGACAACCTGGTCGAACCGGCCGTGCAGATCCACCACGTTAATGCTGCCGGCGTCCTCGTGGAGACGGTCCACATTCTGCGTGATGAGCCCGGTGAGCAGCCCGCGGTGTTCCAGCCGGGCGACGGCGGTGTGGCCGTCGTTGGGATCCGCCCGGCGCAGGTGGGACCAGCCGATGTGGTTGCGGGCCCAGTAGCGCTGCCGGTTCTCCGGCTCGGCGATGAATTCCTGGTAGGTCATCGGGGCTCGGGCGGCGGCGCCGGGTCCACGGTAGTCGGGGATGCCGGAGTCCGTGCTCAGGCCCGCCCCCGTCAGCAGGGCAAAACGCCCACCGGCAAGGACGCCGTGGATTTCCTGCAGCACCTCAACCTCATCGCGCGCAGGGCCGGCAGCCGCGACCGGCGGCAGACTGGCGAAGCCCGTCATTCCGATCCCCGGCCGCCGCTGCCTCACCGGTTCAGCTTCCGCCCAGTTCCGCCAGGGCGGCGCGGTACTCGGCCAGATCCCTGGCCCGGCCGCGTGGATTCACCACCACGTAGCGCACAATTCCCCTCCCATCGATGATGAAGGTCCCGCGCTTGGCCATGCCGCTGTCCGGATCAAACACTCCGTACTGACCGGCGACGGCGCCATGCGGCCAGAAGTCGGCCAGGAGATCGAAGTCGTAGCCTTCCTTCTCCGCGTAGGCCCGCTGGGCGAACTTGCTGTCCACGGACACCGCCAGCACGGTGGCCCCGGCGTCCTCGAAGAGTGCCAGGTTGTCCCGGATTTCACACAGCTCGCCGGTGCAAATCCCGGAAAACGCGAAGGGATAGAACACGATGACGACGTTGCGGCCGCGGAGCTCCGAAAGCCTCACGGGTTCGCCGAACTGGTTTACGAGTTCGAAGTCCGGAGCCGGCTCGCCAACGGCCGGAACGGCTGCCGTGCCGGCCGCCGGCCGGGCGCCGGCCTGATGGACCTCCTGGGTCACTTGTTTTTCCGCGTGACCAGCCGGGTGGCGCTCCAGTCCCGGGAAACGCCGGCAGAGGTGGTGCAGTGCAGTCCGGCCGTGGGTGCGGCGTCCTGGATCTCCGACGGCGACACATAGCCGGACCGTCCGGATTTCGGGGTCAGGACCCACACGACGCCGCCCTCGGTCAGGGTGGTCAGCGAGTCGACAAGGGTATCGACGAGGTCACCGTCGCCGGCCCTCCACCAGAGAATGGCGGCGTCGACTACTTCGTGGTCGTCCTCATCGAACAGTTCCGACCCCGTGAGGTCTTCGATGTCGTCACGCAAGTCGAAGTCGACGTCGTCGTCATAACCGAATTCCTGAATCAGATCCCCGTCTTTGAAACCCAATTTTTCCGCCACATTTACCGAAGTGGCGGCGTCGGCCTCGCTCACGTGTTGCTCCTATGCTGTTGGTGCGTCCTGGTGTACTGCCTGGTGGTTCTCATGGTGCTAGTGATTTCCATTACTACAAGCCAACACCCTTTGAGCCTTGGCTTCAAGCTGCGGAGCCCGCGATCCGCCATATTCTGCGTCACACCGGGCCCGGCGGAGGCCTTCGGAAAGCTCCCCGTACCAGTACCAGTATGCCCGTCAAATACCGCGCCGGCCCCATGCGACAGCTACGCATCCGCGGACTGGCAGGGCTAGAGTGGCTGATGACGACCACGCCTGCGCGGACAACCGACCGCTGCTACAGGCAGGCCTGGTTGTGATTGGACCTAGCCCGGCGCACAGGACCGGGCTGCTGTTACCGATATGTCGCACACGTCGCGTTCACGCCAGGCAGTTACCCTGCCGGAGCTGAGGGTGCCGGTGGATGCGCT
>JAODMS010000248.1 GCA_025464925.1 Arthrobacter sp. | reverse complement strand
CTCCCTACGACGTCCTCATCGCCGCAGGTCTCGTTGACCCGCTCGGTAACGACTACCTGCAGGAATTCCCGAGCATGGCAGCGACCGCGGAAACTCGCATCAACACTTACTTGAACAGTTGGAATGGTCTGGGGAGGGTTCCGCGGGCGAACGCCGACCGGGCCGCCAACGGAACGTACATCGACTACATCTTGACTTCCAAGATGCGCGTGTCCAAGTGGGAAACCGTGGCCAATCTGGACACCGCAGGCAACTATGCAGGGATCTTCCCATCTGACCACAACATGATTGTGGCGACGGTGGGACTGCCCTAGTCCCGGGGGTCACATCTCGCTTGCGCAACTCTGTAACGTAGCGCGATAGGCATATCTTCAGTTAGACATCGCCTTCGAGGCTGAGGTTCTGTGTCGTCAGGCGCCTTGCTAAACCGAACGTATTGTCCACCCCGGCCTCGGGCGTCCTATCTGGTCACCGCGCAAGACCAAACGAAGGACGTCCAAAATTTCGCAGAGGCGCACGAGTCTTGGGACTGCCGGGTTAACTGGGCATTGACCGCGCGAGCGGATGCTTGGGGATAGGCTCACTCAGCCTTGGGCCCGAGCAAGGGCTCACTGTTTGGACGCTCGGAAAGAAATATCTTCGGCCAAGACGGAGGTACCGCACGGGAGTTTGGCCGTAGTTGGTATGCCAATGAGATGCTAGCTAGTCTTGCTCGTTGTAAACTGTGAGGATTCTTGGCCAATCTTGGGAGAGTTCTTGCGCCGCCTTCTAACCATTGGTGCGCTGCTCGCAGTCACCGCCCTAGGATCCTACTCGTCTGCGCCGTCCGCCACCGAGCGGCCGATTACGGCCGTTGGATCAGGAGTAGCGCGGCCAGTGACGGGCCCAGAGCCGCTCGCTGTCTTCGTTGGCGATTCGTACACGAAGGGCACCGGCGCAACATCGGAAAGCGCACGCTGGGTTAATCTCACGGCTTCCGCCAAGGGGTGGCGCTTCGTGAACCTAGGTCGAGGCGGCACGGGTTATTTTGTCACGTCAAAGACCAGAAGCTGTGCAGGGGCCGTCTGCCCGAACTATGCTGGCATGATCCCGCAAGTGGCCAAAGAAGCACCAGACATCATAGTGGTGGCGGGCGGCCAGAACGATTTCAGCGCGTTCAACACTAGCCGCCAGAGCGTGATTGATGCGATCTGGGCGACCTATGCCAAGATCCGCTCCAAGTTCCCCAGCGCGAGGATCATTGCGGTCGGCCCATCCACGCCAAGGAAAGTGAACCCCGACGTAGAGAAGTTTGACCAGATCGTCCACGACGCGGCCACTTTCGTGAAAGCAGAGTATGTCAGTCTCCTAGAGCCCAACGCGATTCGCCCAGGAATGCTCGGTCAAGATAAAGTCCACGTAAATGACGCAGGCCACATGGCCATAGCCGAGCGCGTTACGGCCGGTCTCCGCTAGCCGGCGCTCGTCACTCCAGTGCCGGCAATCGGGGCCCTTCATGCCCAGCGGTGTAATCGGTGCTCATTGGTTCTGGTCAGCCTGGGCGCGACGCCAAGGGAGATTTGTTCAGCTGCTGATCATGCCTTCGCTGGAACGCAGGTTGCATGCAGGCTTTTCGGTATCTGGTCTATGCCTACGGTGCCCCGTCGGCAGATCCTCTGCAAGGCGTCGGCAACGGAGCATCCTCGGATGCTCGACGCACCTCCCGGGGGGACGTGGACCTGGCCCATTGTTTGTTCTTTGGCTCTAAACCAGCCGGGCCGCCGTTAATCGCTGAGCTTCGCCGGCCGTGACACTTCATCCTGTCGGTGACGGTCGAAAACTGAGCCATTGTGCCAGCTAAGCGACCAGTGATCGTTGCAACACCTAAGCGATTAGGAGTTGCAACTGGGAGAGATGAAAGGACCGAGGGCCCCTACGAAGAACGCTGCACGGGTGTTAGCGGCCATGAAAACCTGCCCGTAGCGGCTGAGCGGGGCTGCCGCTCCGTGTCCATCGACAACGTGCGATCGGCTCCCCGTTACATGTGGCTGTGACTGGGCTTAGCGCGAAGGATGGATACGTCCGTCACGGTAATCGCGGGATCCGCCTTGGCGCTTTTTGCCCGCCCCATGGCGTGGTGTGAAGGACCTTCACGGGAACCGTGGAATGTTGCTTCGAGCACGAGTAATAGATTCGTGCCACATGCCTGTCCTTCCCATGGCGGACGCTCCGGATTCGAGCCATAGGAGGAACATCGTGGTTCTTGTGCACGAACGAGCGGTCGGCATCGACATTTCAAAACGGGACGCGAACGTTTGCGTCCGTGTGTCGGCAAAGCGCAAAGGCCAGTTCACCTCGACAGCCACGATATGGGGGTCGACGACAAAGGACATCCTCAAGCTGTGTTGGTTCGTCATGAGCACGCAGGCCACGCTCGTGGCGATGGAAGCTACCAGGGATTGCTGGAAACCTTTCTACTACCTCATGGAGGAGTCCTTGCCGGTGGTGCTGGTCAATGGCAAATCATGCCAGGAACATCCCGTGCAGGAAAACGGATGTCTCTGATGCAACCTGGCTCGCCCAGGTGGCGGCTCATGGGCTGCTGCGCGAATCCCTTGTCCCGCCGGCACCGGTTGGGGAGCTGCGGCATCTCGCCCGAGCCCGCGCGACGGCCGTCGGGGACCGAACACGGGAAGATGGGACTGCTGAAGGTTTCGTTGACACTTTGCCTGTGAGGATTTGACCCTTGCG
>JAODMS010000011.1 GCA_025464925.1 Arthrobacter sp. | reverse complement strand
TGCCGGATGTATCTCCATCGAATGTACTTTATGGCCCAAAAAGAAGGGATGGGCAGTAGTGCCCATCCCTTCTAATTGATCAGCGGGATCCGTAGTTCGGCGCCTCGACGGTCATCTGGATGTCGTGCGGGTGCGATTCCTTCAGCCCGGCCGGGGTGATCCGGACGAACTTGCCACGGGCCTTCAGCTCAGGGACGGTGGGGGCACCGGTGTAGAACATGGTCTGGCGCAGGCCGCCCACCAGCTGGTAGGCCACTGAGGCGAGCGGGCCGCGGTAGGCGACGCGGCCTTCGATACCCTCGGGGATGAGCTTGTCATCACCGGAGACGTCCGCCTGGAAGTAACGGTCCTTGGAGTAGGACGTGTTCTTGCCTCGGGACTGCATGGCGCCCAGGGAGCCCATGCCGCGGTAGGACTTGAACTGCTTGCCGTTGACGAAGATCAGCTCGCCCGGGGACTCATCGCAGCCGGCCAGGAGGGAGCCGAGCATCACGGTGTCGGCGCCGGCCACCAGGGCCTTGCCGATGTCGCCCGAGTACTGCAGGCCGCCGTCGGCAATGAGGGGAACCCCGGCAGGGATGGCTGCCTTGGCGGATTCGTAAATGGCGGTGATCTGCGGGACGCCCACCCCGGCCACCACACGGGTGGTGCAGATGGAGCCCGGTCCCACGCCCACCTTGATGCCGTCAGCGCCCGCGTCGATCAGGGCCTGGGCGCCTTCACGGGTGGCCGCCTGGCCGCCGATGATGTCCACGTGCGCAGCGACCGGATCGGATTTGAGCCGGCGGATCATGTCCAGCACGCCCTGCGAGTGGCCGTTGGCGGTGTCGACGAAGAGTGCGTCCACGCCGGCGTCGATCAGGGCCATGGCGCGCTCCCAGCCGTCACCGAAGAACCCGATGGCGGCACCGACGCGCAGCCGGCCAGCAGGGAGCCGAGCATGACGGTGTCGGCGCCGGCCACGAGGGCCTTGCCGATGTCGCCCGAGTACTGCAGGCCGCCGTCGGCGATCAGCGGCACTCCGGCCGGAATGGCCGCCTTGGCGGACTCATAGATGGCCGTGATCTGCGGAACTCCGACGCCGGCCACGACGCGGGTGGTGCAGATCGAACCGGGGCCCACGCCGACCTTGATGCCGTCGGCGCCGGCGTCAATCAGTGCCTGGGCGCCCTCGCGGGTGGCAGCCTGGCCGCCGATGATGTCCACGTGGGCGGCGACGGGATCCGACTTCAGCCGGCGGATCATGTCGAGCACACCCTGCGAGTGGCCGTTGGCCGTGTCCACGAAGAGGGCATCCACGCCGGCGTCGATCAGGGTCATTGCCCGCTCCCAGCCGTCACCAAAGAACCCGATGGCTGCACCGACCCGCAGCCGGCCTTCCTCGTCCTTGGTGGCCAGCGGGTACTGCTCCGCCTTGGTGAAGTCCTTGGTGGTGATGAGGCCCCTGAGCCGGCCCTGGTCATCGACGAGCGGGAGCTTTTCGATCTTGTGGGTCGCGAGCTTGTGCGACGCTTCCTCGCGGCTGATGCCGACGTGCCCGGTCACGAGGGGCATCTTGGTCATGACGTCGCTGACCAGGCGGAGGGGGAAGTCTGATTCGGGCACGAAGCGCGTGTCGCGGTTAGTGACGATGCCGAGCAGCCGGTTGCCTTCGTCCACCACCGGAAGCCCGGAGACGCGGTAACGGGCGCAGATCTCGTCGAGTTCCTGCAACGTTGCTTCGGGGCCGATGGTCAGGGGGTTGGTGATCATGCCCGACTCGCTGCGCTTGACCCGGTCGACCTGGTCGGCCTGGTCGGCGATGGAGAGGTTGCGGTGCACGACGCCCAGGCCGCCCTGGCGTGCCATGGCGATGGCCATCCGGGATTCCGTGACGGTGTCCATGGCTGCGGACAGCAGCGGCGTCTGGACCGAGATGCGCTTGGAGACGCGGGAGGAGGTGTCCGCTTCGGAGGGAATCACTTCCGTGTGTCCGGGCAGGAGCAGGACGTCGTCGTAGGTCAGGCCAATGAAGCCGAAGGGATCGTGCTCGGGCTGGGTCATGAGTGCGCCTCTTACCTTGGGTTACGGGGTTTCACGGGTAGGGGTTGCAACAGATGACCAGCCCGTCATTACGGGCATGGCCTGTGCAGAAGTGTCGTGCAGATGTGTTGAGTAAATTCTAGAACCTCGGCGGCGATCACCATATTCCGAGGCGGAAATGTGAGCTATCACATGTCGCACGGCGGGCCGGCAGCGTCATTTCCAGCCCGTGGTCGCGGGCAACCGCTGCTCGAACACGGGAATCACGGACTGGACATACGTCGTGGTCAGGTGGTTGTCATCCTTATAAACGTATACAGTGCCGACGACGGTCCGGAGGTTAGTCTGTTACGAGTCGGAGGAGGCCACTTCATGCTCGTGGAGCTGCGGATTTGTGTCCCGGAAGAGCTGTCCGGAACCGTTGTTGAAACCTGCTCCGCGGAGCTTGGCGTCGCGGAAGTGGCCCTCCATGCGGGTGCATCGCTGATACCGCCCGGTGACATCGTCTCGGTCCTGCTCGCACGGGAATCGGTAGAGCGGCTGGTGCAGAAGCTCCACGCCCTCAATGTCCAGGAACTGGGATCGATCTCAGTCAACATGCCGGAGCTGGTGCTCTCGGACCGGGCGGACAGGGCTGTCGCGGCAGCCCCCGGCCAAGGTGCGGACGCGATGATCTGGGACGAGGTGTCCCGGCAGACCGGCGAAGACTCCCGGCTGACGTGGAGCTTCCTGACCTTCCTGGTCCTGGCCACGCAGCTGGTGGCCATCGGCATCGTCACGGACTCAACCATCACCATTGTCGGAGGCATGGCGGTGGGACCCGAGTTCGGTCCGCTGGCGGCGCTCGCCGTGGCGCTCGTTCGGCGCCAAGCCCAGCTCGGCCGCAGCGCGGCGCTGGCCCTCGGTGTCGGTTTTCCCGTCGCCATGCTGGTCACGGCCCTCGCCGCGTGGTTGTCCGTCCCGCTCGGGCTGTTTCCCGCCGATGCCCTGGACCGAGGTTCCGCGGTGGAGTTCATCTACCATCCGGGCCCCTATTCACTGATTGTCGCCGTGCTGGCCGGGGCCGCTGGAATGCTGTCCCTGATCAGCCGGCGCTCGTCGGCGCTGGTCGGTGTCTTCATCTCCGTGACAACCGTTCCCGCGGCCGGCTACGTGGCCGTGGCGCTGGTCCTGGGCGAGTACGAGAAGGCGGCAGGGTCCGCGCTCCAGCTGCTCCTGAATCTGCTGGGAATCGTGGTGTCCGCCGTCGCGGTGCTGCTCTTCTACCGGATCATCACCAAACGATTGCCGCGGGACGCCGCCTCGAGGCTGCGCCGGAAGGCAGCGCGCTCGCATCCCTGACGCCGGTGCCGGGAACACACAGCAGGGGCCGGCCCAGCTGATGCTGGGCCGGCCCCTGCTGTGGAACCGGTTTGATGTCCGCTACGGAGCCAGGGAAGGCGCCGGCGGCGGGCTCCTAGTGCTGGTGGCCCGCGTGCTGGTCTTCATCGGCAGGCTTCTCGACCACAAGGGTTTCCGTGGTGAGAACCAGCGCCGCGATGGAGGCAGCGTTGCGGAGGGCCGCCCGTGTCACCTTGACCGGGTCGATAACGCCGGCCGCGATGAGGTCTTCGTACTCGCCGCTCTTGGCGTTGAAGCCGTGGTTGTTGGCGGCTTCGGCCACCTTGGCAACGACGACGTAGCCGTCAAAGCCGGCGTTCTGGGCGATCCAGCGCAGCGGCTGGGTCAGGGCGCGGCGGACGATGCCGACAGCAGCAGCTGCGTCACCCTCGAGAGCCTGAACGGAAGAATCCTCATCGAGCGCCTTGAGGGCGTGGATGAGTGCTGTGCCGCCGCCGGCGACGATGCCTTCTTCGAGGGCAGCGCGCGTGGCGGACACCGCGTCCTCGATGCGGTGCTTCTTTTCCTTCATCTCAACTTCGGTGGCAGCGCCGACCTTGATGACGCCGATGCCGCCGGCCAGCTTGGCCAGACGTTCCTGGAGCTTTTCCTTGTCCCAGTCGGAATCCGTGCGGGTCAACTCGGCGCGCAGCTGGGCAACCCGGGCTGCAACGTCCTCGGCCGAACCGGCGCCGTCGACGATCGTCGTGTTGTCCTTCGTGACGGTGATGCGCCGGGCGCTGCCGAGCACCTCCAGGCCGACGGAG
>JAODMS010000238.1 GCA_025464925.1 Arthrobacter sp. | reverse complement strand
ACGGGCTTTTTCAGGTCAACATCGCGAACGTGAGGCTTTTTGACGGCATCTAGGGACTTCATGCCTTTGACTGTATCGCAGGATTCCTTTAGATGAATGAAAGATTTCATGTAAATTTCTTCTTCACTGCGGCGCTGGAAAAGTGCTAAGCAGAGAAAAATCGCAAGTATTTTTCCTGAAACGTCTCATGTGAGGGAAGCCGGCTTAGCGCTGAAGCTCCGCTAAAAGTACAAAATGCCGTTATTCAGGTAGCAAAAAGTGGCCCTTTAAGTGTGTATTTTCATTCCTGTATCCACCCTGCCAACATCCTGAAGTTCCGCAAAAATACCCTGTATCCCCTGCAAAAGGCTCCCGAAGTGTCTCGGAAGTATCCCGTAATGGCTCAAAAAAACAATCTAAGTTATTGATTTTAAAAAGAAAAATAACACCTAAAGGTGTTAGAGGGTTTTGAAGAGTTACAAACTTATAAATCCCGGTCGACAGTCCATCAGGATTGATTTTTTTAAAACAAAAGCCTTCACATGAGTGAATACAGGATTTTTTCAGAAAAAGTTTGCACAAATTAGCTTCACAAACGAAAATTGTGCAAACACGCATCGTGCGTGCAATTACATAAAAGAAAAGCAAATGAAATCTGTTAGCGAGAACTTACTGCAGCCCATGACCATGAGCGATATCGTTCAGCAAGCAGCAAGAGCCAGTGACATGGTCAGTGCAGTAAGAACGACCATGCTCGCACCAACAGCGAAAAAAGTAAGTCCCACTTACAACCAGACGGAAGTAGCCACGCTTTGTGGGATAGACCGTGGTCCGTTTGCTTACAGAATGAAAAATGATGAACACGGCACCCTTCCTCAAGGGGTAACCAGGCCCGAGCGCCGAGGAAAGGAATTTACGTTAGCAGAAGCGCGGACCTGGGTAAGAGATGTGCGAAAAGACAAACTTCGTCCTGAAGGCGCTGAAGCGGTAGTCATCAGCATTGCCAATTTCAAGGGGGGTGTCGGAAAATCTACCACAGCCATGGCTTTAGCACAGGGGCTGTCATTGCTGGGGCATCGCATTCTCCTGATTGATGCAGACCCTCAAGGCTCGCTCACCACGTTGACCGGCTTGCTCCCGGATTTGGATGTCGAAGACAAGGACACATTTTTGCTTCTGGTCTCCGGGGAAGAGGAATCGATTCGTTACGCGATTCGGCCTACATATTGGGATGGAATTGATCTTGTAGCGGCCGCCCCATTGTTATTCAGCATTGAATTCACCCTTCCGTCCAGACAAGTACGCGAAGCGGGCTTTGAGTTCTGGAACGTTTTGAATCTTGGAATAGATGATGTTCGTGAAGACTACGATGTCATCATCATTGATACTGCGCCAGCTTTATCGTATGGCACTGTGAATGCATTGATGGCCAGCAATGGGATCATCATGCCTCTGCCACCAAATGCACTCGACTTTGCATCGGGTGCTCAGTTTTGGAGTTTGTTTGCAGATCTGTCTGAGAGTCTTTCAGGCAGCGGACATTTGAACAAAACATACGATTTCATCAACGTTCTGCTGTCAAGGGTCGAAACTGACGCTGCAAGCGCGATGGTCCGCAAGTGGATCATCTCCACTTATGGTGACAAGGTATTGCCTGTCGAGATTCCAAAAACAATCGTTACGTCAACATCAAGCGCAGAGTTTGCTACTGTCTACGATATATCTCGATACGACGGCTCTGCCCGAACCTACAAACGCGCGCGTGAAGCCTATGACAGTTTGGTCGCTTATGTGGAGCGCCTTGTTCATGCTGTATGGCTACGTGATTCGTCCAATCGAAAATCAAAATTTAACTGAACATGGCACGTAAATTATTTGAGAAGGGTGACTCAGTAACTTTGCCCGCAAGTGTTGGCGCATCAGGGATTCAAGCGTCCACTGTGGGCCGTCCTCGAACAGCAATTGGTGGAATGGCGCAATTCGTTGTTGATGAATCCAAGGTCCGTCTCGAACTCGAATCATTGCGTGCTGAGTATGCAAAACATGAAGGAGCCAAACCAGCGCGGTTGCTCGATCCGCGGGTAATCAAACCATCGCAATGGGCCAATCGTCATGAAGACTCCTTTCGAACTGAGGAGTTCATTAGCTTACGAGCAGAGATTGACAACGCGGGCGGCAATGTCCAGGCTATTAAAGTGCGTCCCCTGTCCAATGACTCGATTGAGCAAGACCACAAGAAGGCTGCATCGCAGCCTTCGAAATCTTCAGAAAAAGGGGGGGTTGAACCGTTCAACCCCCCCTACGAATACGAAATTGTTTTTGGTCACCGGCGCCATCGAGCATGTCTAGACCTGGGAATTCCAGTGCTCGCGCTGATTGAGGAAACGAGCGAGCAAGAACTCTTTATCGACATGGACCGGGAAAACAGGCTGCGCGCTGATCTCTCACCATGGGAACAGGGAGTGATGTACGCGAAAGCGCTAGACGGGGGTCTATTTTCTTCCAATGCCCGACTCGCGTCAGCAGTTGGCCGTGATACGGGAGTAATTGGCAAAGCGCTTTCCCTTGCCAGGCTGCCTTCTACCGTTGTTGATGCTTTTCCCACGCCGCTTGAGATTCAATATCGCTGGGCCAAACCTCTCACAGACCGGTTGCTCGTTGACCCAGAGGCTGTCACTCATCGCGCCAGGGAATTGAAAGAGTTCAAGGAAAAGCTCTCCGCAAAGGAAATTTTTGAACTGCTGGTTTCTGAACAAGAATTACCTCAAAGGCAGCACCTTGATTCAGCGTCTGGGCGCCAAGTGACCGACGCAGAAAGGAAGACTAAGAAAATCGCAATCGGAAGTCGAGGGAAAAATATGGCGACGCTTTCAATGGACAGCAAGGGTCGCGCTATGGTTCGCTTCAAATCAGTTATGACTGCCGGTGACAGCGAGGCGTTGGTCAAGCTGATACAGGAATTTTTGGATAAGCGGGCGTGAACACAGATTGCGGCCTTGTCTGTAGGGTGTTGTAGGCCTCCGCAAACCTATCCGCAAAATGCCTTTCCCAACTCATCAACCCGTCGCTTGATGGGTGCCCGGCCATAGATCGCTGTGGTGGTCTGGATGGAGGCGTGCCCCATCTGCGCCTGAATCACATCGAGCGGCACCTGCCGGGCAATCGCCCGGGTGCCGAAGGTGTGGCGCAGCCAGTGCGTCGTCGCCCCCGCCAGTCTTTCTCTCTCATTGGCCGGCAGGCTGGAGGCCCGCACCGCCCTGGCCAGCCAGCCCTTGACGTGTTCGTAAAGCGCCTGGTAGCCTACCG
>JAODMS010000192.1 GCA_025464925.1 Arthrobacter sp. | reverse complement strand
GCGACGTGGGCCGGGGCCGGGTGTGGGTCCATGGCGATTTTTCCGCCGACCAGGTCCTGGTGGAGGGGGCAGCGGTCCGCCTCGTCGACTTCGACCGGATGGGAAGGGGGGAGCCGGAGGCGGACCTGGGGGCCTTTGCCGCCGTGGAGGAAATCAACGGCGCCCCGCCGGCCGGGGGCGCGGCAGGGGGAGCGAAGACCGAGGGGCTGCTCGCGGGTTACCGGCAGGCCGGCGGCCGGGTCGATCCGGCGCGGATGCGTGCCTGGGCCGCGGTCCGGCTGTTCACCGGAAGCGTGGACCCGTTCCGGGACCGCGCCCCGGACTGGGCGGCCGAGACCTGCCGGCACCTCCAACGGGCCGGCGAGCTGATCCCCTGACCCGGCACGCGCCCCTCCCCGGGCCGGGGAAACCACCGGCGGCCCCACCCCGAAGCTTTCCCGCAGGCGCCTTGCTCGGGACCTGGGGCCAGGCCCGCGGGAGGACCACACTATTTTGGTCCCAGGACGGAAACTCCGGTTTTGACGTCATTGCTGTCTTTGCCAGTAATGACGGCAGCGCCGGCCTGTCTCCGCCGCCCCCTTGGCCCCAAGGATTCGATTCCCGCCCACGCGACTCACCAGCGCGGCCAGCCAGGCAGCCCGCATAAGTCGTCCACTCCTGCGGACCTTGCCGCCTGACGCCGACAACCGATGAGCCCCACTGGCGGCGGAGAGCGTTGTCGCCGGCTTCCTGTCACAACTTTTCCCCAAGGTGTCAATATGTGACTAGCACTAGACTCCAGTGACACGCCGGGAGAACTCCGGTCCCCTTCGGGCTTAAGGAGTACCGGCGATGGACGAGGTGAAACCGCCGTCGCCACATTCGAACGACGGTGTAGGTCTGGGCGTGGCAATCCTTACGACTTTTGTTTACAACGACCCTCAGGCCTTCACAGCGATTACCAGCGATCTCCCCGGGGGCATGGCCGAGGCCCTCGCCGCGCTCGGCAACGTCAGTGAGGCCGTGCTCGGCGTGATCGCCGAGGTCCTCGAGGTGTCAAAGGAAGAGGCGCTGGAGCGGATTGCGGCGGCTTTCGCTTTCGTGGACTGAGCACACCACTTCACCGGGACCGCGCATCCCACGGCAGTGGCAGCGGCACCACCACGAAATCGATCTCACCGCGCCATAGGTTCATCGGTGTCCAGAAGGTGGATACACCTCAGCATGCAGGTGAGTCCTGGAAAGCGCTGGCGCTCAGCCAAGGGGCACGGGATTGCTGGTGTGTCCGGACGTGCAGGGCTAGGGGTGCCAGGCTCCAATCGCCTGGATGGTTTTAACGCCGTCTGCTCCCAGAGGCGGAGTATGTGGAGTAAGACCATGGATCACTGGGGCAGCTAGACCTGTTGCGGTGCAACTCCCGCGGTCTTGGGACTGATGGAGGCTTCGTCCAGTTGAGCCGCACGCCAAAGGGAAAGCACAAGCATCACGGTCACCGGCGTCCAAATAATTCGCTCAATGAACGACGGCGAGGCGATATTCATGACCGCGCCGACCATCATCAGGGCGGCCGCTCCGTACATGAAGCGCCTACGGGCTGGAATGGATACCAGGCGGGTTCCTGCAACGGTGGCCAGTGCCAGATAAACGACGGCGGCTCCCGCGCTAGTCGCGCGGAGAGATTCAGGCAGGACCCCGGAGTTTGCCCCGCCATAGGCCGCTGAACCCCAGGGCGCGCCGGCGGCCAGCAGCACTTGAAACCCCGCCACGCCAAGGAATAAGGAGGCTGCTACCTTTCCAGCGCTGCTGGCAGGGCGGTGTTCGTTGCTGGTTCTCATGAGGGTCCCTAACTGGTCTGCGCCGTACCGGACAACCGGATATATCTAAAAGATATAATAGGCTTGAGCCGTTCATATCTCTAGTAGTAATACGGGGCTCCTGAACTGATGGGTTCCTAGGCCGGGGGAGGGGGCCCAACCTCAGCAAGCTCGGCCAGTGCCTCGTTCGCCCAGGCGATCGTCGCCCGGGCTGAGTGCTCACCCGCCGAGATGGTGAGGGAAATGTAGGGGGCGTCTGCCGCGAGGCGGGAATCTCGGAGCAGATTCTTCCGGGCTTCGCTCATCTGGGCGAGCTGTTCTTCCGCCTGCCGGCGTGCGTTGAGCACGAGCTGCGCACAGGCCTCAGGTCCCAGCTGGGAGCCAAAGAAGAGGCGAAGCAAGAGCCCATTCCGGGGCTTGGCCGGCTGAGGAGATTCGGCAAGGAGCTCGCGCAACCGGATGAGTCCGGCCTCGGTAATGCTGAAGATATTCGACCGTGATCCCTTCACCCCCTGGCGCTGCACCAGCGATTGGCCTTCCAGCTCCGCCAGTGCGGGATAGATCTGTCCGAAGCTCTCGCTCCAAAAATGCCCGAGGGTATCGCGGATTTCCTCCCGCAGGGCATACCCGGTCATCGGCGTGATGCTGAGGGCTCCCAGTATTGCCATCTGCGTTTGCTCGGAACGTGCCACTAGCTCTCCTTATACCTAACAGATATATCGAGTATAGGACACCACGGAGGTACCGGTGGAGGACAACCACGGCTGCAAGCCGAGCACCAGGGGGCAATCAGCCGGCATCTCAGACAGGTATCGAGGGGCCGGCGGAGCTGGTCGTCATGGTTGCGTATGCGCTGATGGTGCAAATAGAGTGCCGTCCGAAAGCGATGTTCGACAGTCCGGCGGCATGATGCGTGCCGGAGGTGACCCGCTGAGGTGCCCGCGGCAAGTACCGATAGAAGTCGGGCGAGAAGGCCCTTGAGAAATTCCCGGCGGAATTGAGGGAATCCTGATCGGACCCGGGGCGTAAACCTGAGGAAGCGCTGGAACGCTGGAGTGGAGGGACCCGCCGGGTCCCCCTAACCCAGGTAAGAGGCATCCGTGCAGATTTCACCGGCTCCGGCCACGGGCGGCGTGGTGCTGTCCGCCGCCGTGCATCCCGCCGGGCCGACGGCGCGGCTTGCTACTGATCCGGACGCGGACCTTGCCATGAGGAGATTGGCGCTGCGGGTAGTGGTGTTGGTGCCGGCGTACAACGAGGCCGGTTCGATCGGGGCGACGCTGGACGGGCTGATGGACCAGTCCCGGCCCGCGGACCGGATCGTGGTCATTCCGAACGGCTGTACGGATGCAACGGCCCGGGAAGCGCGGAAGTACCCGGTCACCGTGATGGAATTGCCCCGTCTGGAGCACCGCAAGTCCGAGGCTCTGAACCGCGCCTGGGCGCAGTACGCGTACGACGCGGATGTGGTGGTCTGCCTGGACGCGGACACCGTTCTACCGCCCAATGCCCTGGCAGCCTGGGCGGAGGAATTCGGCGCGGAAGAAGGCGCGCTGCTGGGCGGCTCCTCATCGAAATTCACCATGCAGGACCCGGGGCTGCTGAGCCGGCTGCAGAAGGCGGAGTTCGCCACCTGGACTGATACCGCCCTGAGGCGCGGCCGGACCAGTGTCCTGGCAGGAACGGGCTGTGCCATCAACAACAGCGTCCTCCGTCAGGTCGCGGCCCGGGAAGACCGCGAGGGGCCCTGGGTCTATACCTCCCAGGTTGAAGACTTCGAGCTGACCTACCGCATCCGTGAGCTCGGCTATGTCTGCCAGGTCTCCCCGGATGTGCGCGCCTACACCGACTCGATGAAGTCCCTCAAGGCGCTGTGGGGCCAGCGGATGAAATGGCAGGTCGGCACGGTGGAGGACCTGCTGGACCTGGGAATCAACCGGCTGACCGTGCGTGACTGGGGGCAGCAGGCCATGGGCTTGCTGGGCGTCTTCCTGAAGCTGCTGTGGATCGCCGTCATCGCCACCTCTCTAGCGCTCGGGGTCTTCCACTTCGAACTGTTCTGGTGGCTGGTGCCCGTCCTGTTCGTGGCGCTGGACATCAAACGCGCGCTGCGGATACCGCACCGCGACTGGAAAGACATCCTGCTCGCGGCGTCCTTCTTCCCGCAGGAATTTTTCATGTGGCTGCGGTCAGGGTGGTTCCTTGCCTCCTGGTGGGCCGTGCTCATCACCAAGATCACCCGGCGGCGGATTGACCGCTGGGAAGCGCAATACACTGCAGAGGAAATCAACTAAGAATGTATGGAATGAACGCAGGCATCCCCGTTTCGGGCGCCGCCCTGGCCTACACGGGACTGAACGTCGGAGCAGGGTTACTGACCGCGCTGGGCATCATCCTGATCGGTGTGGCCCTCGTGGCCCTCGCGCGCCGCAGCCCGACGGCCCGGCCCTGACACGGGCCCGACGGGAACCAGGCTACGACGCCCGGCGCGCCGCCAAAGCGGATTGGAAGGCGGCGGCCGAGGCGCCGCTGCTGTTGATCCGCCAATCGGCTTCCTTTGCCAGATGGAACCAGACGAAGCCCATCACGTCCGGCTGGGCGGCGAGATAGGAGACAAGATCGGTGTTCCAGGACGCCTTGGAACCTCCCGCTTCACTCGAAGCCGTCTCGGCAATGAGGATGGGGAGACCGGGCGCCAGAGCCCGCAGCTGGGCGAGTCCGGGGGCGAAGAGATCCTGCGGCGATATCCAGCCGCTCCACGACGCCGAAGTTCCCCAGTTGTACCCGTCAAGGCCCACCACGTCCACGTAGTCGGCGCCCGGAAACAGCCCGGCCAGCTCGGTGGATCCGTAGTAGGGGACGTTGGGGCTCCATACCCAGGAGACATTGGTCGCCCCTGCGGCGGCGACGACGTCATGGACGTGCTGCCATGCCCGGACGTAGTCCCCGGCCCGGTTGCCGTTGACACCTTCCGCCCACGGGTACCAGTTGCCGTTCATCTCATGGGCGAACCTCAGCTGTACCGGGTATCCCCAGGCGGCCAGCGCCTGGCCCCAATTGTTGATGTGGGCGTCGAAGTCCCCTGCGGCAATCCTGTTCAGTGAATAGGCGGGCTGCTCCAGACCGCCGCCCCAGGCCCACGGCTCCCAGGTGACCAGGGGGACGGCGCCGCGGGCCCGTACGGCGTTCATTTCGCTGATCGGTGGCGCCTGGAGGAAGTCCTTGTAGAAGAGGACGCTGGCGGGGCTCTCGCCGGCGAGTTGAGATACTTCCTCCAGCTCGGCACTGGCCAGAGGACCGCCGGCCGTCGCGATACCGAAGCGAAGGGCGGCCGTGCTGACCGGTGGGCGTGCTGGTGCCGGAGGGGTCACCGTGAACACGGAGGACGCCTGAATGGAGGAAGTCTTGGCCGTGACTGTCAGTTTGCCGGTGGCCGCTGCTGGGATGGTGATGGACGTTTTGAACGCCCCAGTCGATGCTGTCCGGACGGAAAACGTCACCGATCCGGCGACGACCGTTCCGGTCGCGGATGCCTTGAAGCCCGTACCGCTAACCGTAACGGCAGATCCGGCGGCCCCCGTGGCCGGGCTGAGAGAAATCTGGGCCGCGGTTGCTGCCTGGGCGGGCTGAATTCCTGTCATGATGAGCCCAATGCCGAAGGCAAGAGCAGCAGCAAGAATTTTCATGGCGTTGAACAAGGCGATCGTCCCCTGCAATCGTCAAGGCGACAAATGAAGCCGCCGGTTAGTTCGGTGCCGAATGGCACTTCCTGATCCTAAAGGCACGCAACGCGGTTTCCTCAAGATCTGGTCAATTTCCTCAAGATTTGATCATTATTCGGTGAGCGGACAGCCCGTCTCGTCTAGTGCACCGCCGGCCAACAGGGGATCGGATAAGGGCATCGGAACGGACAGCTCGCTGACGAACATGCGGGTCGAGGAGTAGCCGGGGGGCCGCCGACCGTAAACGGTGAAGACGGATACGAACAGGACCGGTCCGACCATGCCCGCCAGCTCGACGCGCCGACGTCCGGCCGCCGCCGCGCCAGGGACAGGGCTGGGGATCACAAGGTGAACCTGAGTACTGCAGCCGGGCGTGCAGATGGAAGGGCTGCTCAGAAGTCCCGGTCGGAGGTGCCGGTCTCGGTCACGGGTGCGGTGGAGGATGGGCTGCCCGCGGGCGTGGTGACGGCCGCGGCCGGGCTCCACACCATGGCCGCTGCAGCCTTCGCCGGGCGCAGCAGGTTGGCGGCAGAACTCGGAACGGGGCCAAGCGTGATGGTGACCACGGTGCGCGGGACGCCGCTGGCGGTCACCGTGGTGGCGGTCATGGTCGCACTGAGAATGATCTCTTTAT
>JAODMS010000169.1 GCA_025464925.1 Arthrobacter sp. | reverse complement strand
CGGAACGAGTGCGATAACGAGGCCGATGACGGCCGAGACTAGAGCCTTGCGATCTATGTGCGACATTGAAGAAGTTGCCCTCCAGCCTCGATTGACCGCGAAGGGGTCCGATGGCCCGCCGCCTGGGTCAGAGCGAATCTCAACATCACGGAATATCTCAGGACCTACGGATCCTTTGTGTTCACAAGGAACCGGGCGGTTCACTGCCCCCGATTGTACGCGGACATGCTCGGGTCCTTCATGATTGATTTCAATGAGTAAGTGATGGGCGTGCAATCCGTTTGGAGGATCAGAGCGATCCTAGACGTCACCGGATGGCTCGGGAACTTGCGGGTTCCCTTGCGCCACGCGATCCGGTGCCCAACTGGATCGTCAGCATTTCGGGAGCGCGGAGAGAGTACGTCCCCCTTCTGGCCGACGCCGGAGCTTCACCGTCATGGTGCAGAGGTCGGGAAGAGCGTAACAAGCTCACGCGACATTTTGTCGTCTCTTGCGCAACCGACATGACCAAAAACCCCGACCGATCACTGACCGCATCAGTACCACGTTCGGGAATTGCTCGTTCCCGCAGCGAAGTTCCCCGCTCCGGGCTCTCAGGCTTTGGTTGGGTGGAGGACGACTTTGGTCCAGCCGTCTTCGCGGCTGTCGAAGTTCCTGTAGCCCTCGGGGGCCTGATCCAACGGCAGTTCGTGGCTGACGATGAAGGAGGGGCTGGCCTTTCCGCCCGTGACAAGGTCGCGCAGAGGCCGGTTGTATTTCTTGACCGGGCATTGACCCGATCCCATCGTCTGTCCCTTGAACCAGTTGTTTTTCGGGACGGTAATCGGCCCACTATTTGGCCCAGGAGCTCATCACCGTAGCCGCACCACACATGCTTGCCCTTCCTGGTGTCGGCACCGAAGTCGCCGGGCAACTACTCGTCACCGCCGGGGACAACCCCGACCGGCTACGTTCCGAAGCCGCGTTCGCGCACCTCTGCGGGGCCGCTCCTATCCCGGCCAGCAGCGGCCGAACCCACCGTCACCGACTCAACCGCGGCGGTGACCGCGCCGCCAACAACGCCCTCTACATCGTCGTTCTCGGCCGGTTGCGCTACGACGCACGCACCCGTGCCTATGCTGACCGGCGCACCCAGCAAGGCCTGTCCAAACCCGAGATCATCCGTTGCCTCAAACGCTACGTCGCCCGCGAAATCTACGCCGCCCTACAACCTGCCCACATAGCGGAAGGACCTATCAAATTCTCTTGACGATCCATAGGAGCATCGGTCCCCCACCGCGACACCTTCCGCCCGCTCCCCCCACTGTGACTGTTCGTTCAGAAAGGTGGTTTTTCACTGTTCGAATGGCGGCTTAGCTGGGGCCGATGACAAGGGCGGCCGATCACGGTGCGAGGATCGCCAAGAGCGAGCGTCCACGGGGGTACGACAAGCGGACGAGCAGGTTGACATCATGAAAGCGGTCCGCTCGCGGCGAAACGGACCGCAGGCAGGGCACTGAGCCTGCGGTCAGCCTTCCCGCCCCGGGGAAGACCGTCCGGGGCGGGTTCCGATATTGCTATGGAAGCTGCGTGCTGGCTTTCTTGGCGGCCAGGAGCTGGACGACCAGTTTGTCGCGCTGACGGAGCGTTTCCGTCCAGTTGTAGCCGGAGAGTCGGCATCAACGCCATCCAGCAACAGCTCATCAGCCTCGCAGCCGACAAAACCGATGCCATGCGGCCACCGGTTTCGCTAGCAAAAATACGTGGGGCACGCACGACCATTTCGCGAGCATCCTGGCGTGAGGCACTACGGAAGGTCTCCCGAAGTCCGATATGGCGGATCCGTCACCGGACGGGCGTGGAGGGAACGGGGTGGACGTGGCGGCGAAATGTCCTGGACGCGCCGGTTGTCTCCATTGAAACCTTCGGCCGCCGGACCTGTTGCCGCTGATATGAGCGGTGGTACGATGCGGGAATCAGCCACGCGGCATGCCCGCAACACTGAATTCACGCGGCACTCCGCAATTCACGCGGTATTCCCGCCACACAAATTCACGCGGCATTTCCGCACAACTCTATTTCAGCCCCATGGCCGGGCTCTGAAGAGGTGGCACATGCATTCGCAGGAGAATCTGCCTTTCCCGCCGACTCCCTCCGCGAGTATCGCCGGTCGGACCATGCAGGAGTCGAGCTACGCGCAACGGGAGCGACCGAAACGGTTACCGGACGACGCGCCGAACATCCTGATTGTCCTGATTGACGACGTCGGCCCTGGACTCCCGACCACGTACGGCGGGGAGGTCCGCACCGACACGCTTTCCCGCATCCACAATGAAGGTCTTGGCTACAGCCGGTTCCATACGACGGCGATGTGTTCGCCCACCCGGGCGTCGCTGCTCACCGGCCGCAACCATCACCGCATCGGTAACGGGCAGATAGCAGAACTGGCCAATGACTGGGACGGCTACGCGGGTGAGATCCCGAGGAGCAGTGCGCTCTGCGCGGAGGTTTTGAAGGACTACGGCTACTCGACCGCTGCGTTCGGCAAGTGGCACAACACCCCCGCGATCGAGACCTCCCTCGCCGGACCGTTCCAGAACTGGCCGACCGGCTTGGGGTTCGATTACTTTTACGGGTTTCTGGCAGGAGAGGCGTCACAATACGAGCCTAATCTCGTCCGCAATACGACCGGGGTTCTTCCGCCGAAAACCCCCGAAGAGGGCTACCATCTCAGCGAGGACCTGGCTGACGACGCGATCCACTGGCTCAGATACCACAAGGCCCTGGAACCGGACCAGCCGTTCTTCGTGTATTGGGCGAGCGGCGCCGTGCACGGACCCCATCACATCATGAAGGAATGGGCCGACAAGTACGCCGGCAAATTCGATGACGGCTGGGACGCATACCGGGAGCGGGCCTACAACCGGGCCAAGGACGCGGGCTGGATCCCCCAGGATGCCGAGCTGACTGCCCGGGATCCGACGCTGGAGGCCTGGGAGGACATTCCCGAGGACCAGCGGCCATTCCAGAGGCGGCTGATGGAGGTCGCGGCGGGCTTCACGGAGCACGTTGACGTGCAGGTCGGACGCCTCGTCGACGAACTGGATAACCTCGGATACACCGATAACACCCTGGTGTTCTATATCTGGGGCGACAACGGCTCATCCGGAGAAGGCCAGAACGGGACCATCAGCGAGCTGCTGGCCCAGAACAACATACCCACGACCATCGACATGCACATCAAGGCCCTGGACGAGCTCGGCGGACTCGACGTGCTCGGTTCCCCCAAGGTCGACAACCAGTACCACGCCGGATGGGCATGGGCGGGCAGCACCCCCTACAAGGGCATGAAGCTCCTCGCCTCGCATCTGGGCGGAACCCGAAACCCCCTGGCCGTCCGGTGGCCTGCCAGGATCACCCCGGACGCGATGGTACGCAGCCAATTCCAACACTGCACCGACATCGTGCCGACCATCTATGACATCCTTGGCATCACACCGCCACTGGTCGTGAACGGAGTCACCCAGGACCCCATCGACGGCGTCAGTTTTGCCCCCACCTTCGATGCCCCGGCTGCGGAAGGAACACACCTGACGCAGTATTTCGAGATCATGGGCAGCCGCGCGATCTACCACGACGGATGGATGGCATCGGCCTTCGGCCCCCGGACACCCTGGACCCCCGGGGCTCCGCCCGGAATCCGGGACTGGACACCGGACCAGGACGTGTGGGAACTCTACAACCTCGACAAGGACTGGAGCCAGGCCCATGACCTTGCCGCGGACATGCCCGAGAAGCTTGCCCAGATGAAGGAAATATTCTCCATCGAAGCGGCCAGGAACAGTGTCTATCCCGTGGGCGGCGGACTCTGGGTCCTCGTCTTCCATCCCGAATTGAGGGTCTCGACCCCCTACCGGGAATGGAACTTCACCGGCGACATCACCCGGGTGCCCGAAATCTGCGCGCCCAGCCTCGGAAACCGCGCCAACCGGGTCACCATCGACGCGCACATCCCACCCGGAGCCAACGGGGTGCTGTACAAGCTCGGCGGCTCCGGCGGCGGCCTTACCTGCTTCGTCGAGGACGGGTACCTCTGTTACGAATACAACCTGTTCATCGTGCAGCGGACCAAGATCCGCTCGGAAAGCCCGCTCCCTGAGGGCACCGCCAAGATCGAGATAGAAACCTCCTACGCGGAGCCAAAGCCGGCGGGGCCGCTGAATATTGTCATGACGGTCAATGGCCAAACCTTCGCCAAAGGCATGGTCCCGGTCAGCGCCCCGCTGCTGTTCAGCGCCAACGACTGCCTTGACATCGGCATGTCCCTGGGCGCACCGGTATCCCTGGATTACTACGACAAGGCGCCCTTCCCCTTCAACGGCACCATCAAAAACGTCAACATCCGCTACACCTCCTAGTTAAGGGCGGCTGTGCCGGCGACGCGCACGTTACCGCCGCACAAGATTGGACGGCCGAACGCAGCCGCGAACGACGTCGGTATCAAGCTGTGACGGCTGAGCACTCACGTCCGGCGCCTCAGCCCCTACCCAATCCAGGACGTTACGTTGAAAGGAACAGCAATGGCACTCTCAGACGCACTGATTAATCTCGGAAACCAGGCGAAGGAACTCGAGGACTCAGCTGCCGGGGCCCGCGCCGAGAGCGAGGCCAAACTCAGGGCCCGCACCGAGGAGCTGCGCACCTCGATCGCCGAAGCCAAGTCCGATCTGGATAAGAAGGTCGATGAGCGATCGGCGGAGATCTCCAACCGCTGGAAACAAATGCAGGAATCCGTCGCCGACGGGTTCGAGTCGCTGCGCGACCATGCTCAGGCGCGGCGCGCCGACCGCGCCGTCGCCCGCGCGGAACGAACCGCCGAAAACGCGGAGTACGACGCCGAGGCCGCCGTCACCTTCGCCGTCTTCACCCTTCAGCAGGCCGAGTACTACGTCCTGGCTGCCGCCGTGGCCCGGGCCGACGCCGACGCCGCGGAGGCAGCCGACAATAGGTAACCCGCCTCGATCCTCGACGACACCGGGAACGATGGACCGGCGAGGCATCGACAGCCCCTTCCTGAGCCATGTCGAAGCGCCTGGCTCAGGAAACCGGGGAAGAACGCCTCGACGAAGCCGACAACGGACGTGGCCTTCCCCGGCCGGCCTTCGTCAGACACCGATGGACCTGGCAGGAGTCATCAATGTGTTCCGGCATCCCCGTACGCGGGGGTTAGCATGGACCCCGCGGAGCTGGTGAAGCTCGCCCTCCAGGTGAGCATCATGCTGACCGTTTTCGGCTTCGGTCTGGGGGCCACGGTCGAGGACGTGCTCTACCTTGTCCGTCATCCGCGGATGCTGGTGATCTCGCTGGTGTCGATGTT
>JAODMS010000170.1 GCA_025464925.1 Arthrobacter sp. | reverse complement strand
GGCCGGGTGCGGGGCCGGTTCAGTCTTCGCAGTCGGTGCAGTACGCGTGGGCGCCCTTTTGCCGGACGATCTGGGAGCGGTGCCGGACCAGGAAGCAGGAGTAGCAGGTGAACTCGTCCTCGGCCTGGGGGATGACCTGGACGGTGAGTTCCTCGGCGATGAATTCACCGCCCGGGACGCCGGCGCCGTCCAGGCCGTCGGCCTCATCGAGTTCCATCACGACGCTGCGGGCGTCGGGTGCGTTCGCTGACTGCAGGGCCTCCAGGGAGTTCTCCTGGGATTCCCTGACGTCGGAGCGGACCTCGTCGTAATCGGCTGCCACTTGGCTTGTTTCTCTTTTCCTGGGCGTTTACTGACCCCGGTGCAACGTACAGGATGCCGCGGCTGTTCCCCAGTCACAGGGCCTGGGTCCAGGTGCGGCCGGTATGTGATGTCCGGGCAACCGGTGGCCTCCCGGGGTGCGGCGGCGCCATGAAGGCGGAAGCCCGCGCCCGGCCGGGGGCTTGCCTTGGCCGGTCCGGCCGCTACGATATGAGCCACAGCGCCTGCTGTGTTCAGGATTGGAGGTTCAGTGATGCCGCATTACCCCGACGAAGTGATCAGCTACACCCGCGAGGATCTGCTCCGGGCCCTGGCCGAAGTCCTGGGTTCCACGGCTGAGGACCACAGGATCGCGGACGCCTACGACCAGATCGTCAGCGAATGGACGCGAACCGCGGAGGACCCCCACGCCGAGTACGCCCGCTACTTCCGGGACGGACCCGTCGCGACCGGCCTGGACGTTCTCGCCGTGCAGGACTGGGCCAAGGGCCGCGTCCTGCTCTAGCCCCGGGCGCTGCACCTGGGTTCCGGCCGCGCGGCGACGTATCCGCTGTTATCGGTGTGGGGGAAGTCGGAGGGCCAGAGGAAGAGAAAAATGCGAGATCGGCTAAAACCAACGTTACTGATCGTATGGTCCTTGCGCACCTGGGCCCGGTGAAGGGCACTGAGCGCACTTCGCTGGCGGCCCCCGTGATCATGCAGCCTGGCCCGCGGCACATCCGAGAACGGCATTATGAGTCAGATGACCTCCGACGCGGTTCCCCGGATCCTCCTGTCCCCCACCACATGGGCGATGTGTAGGTGAATGTCCTGAAGGCCGCTGCAGAACGCTGGTCCCGGCCCCTCTCCGGCACCCCGGCTCCAGTGACGTTGAACACTTCCACCGCCGCGTCGACCTTGCAAAACCGCGTGTTACTGGTGGGACTGATGTAAATTATAGCGCCCAAAGTAAAAAGTTGAAGATTAAACTTGCTAGAGTGGCGCTTGGCTCAGCATCCGCTAGTCGATAAAGGCAAACCCGGTGCGAACCGGGGACGCAAAGCCACGGGACCCACGCGGTCAGCCGGGCCGCCGAACAGCAAAGGTCTCCCTCGTGCTCCCGATTCCCCTCAGCGCTGCCCTCCCTTAGCCTGGGCACGCGGCTACACAGCATCTGGCATTCACCTCACCGGGGCTGTCGGCCACGCGGCGGTTCTTGGGAGCCCCTATCTGCCAGGGCGCCCCGGATCAGGGTCATCGTCAAGCCCGGTCCGGGGTCAGAACGCCGTGTGGCCCGCATTGCCCGGCCATGTGAAGGTGCTGCATGAGGTCAATCGCCGTGTACCGGCAACGGCCCGACGCATCACATGCTTTCAGCACTTTATCTTTCTTTACTCCTCATTAAGGTCTCTCCATGCGTAAAATCACTCGCACCTCAATTGTTCTTCTGGGCTCCGCAGCCCTCGTCAGCGGCATCGCCCTCCCGGCTTCGGCAGATGACACTGAAACGACCGTCCAGGTTCAGGGCGGTGGCTTGGCAATCAGCAGCATCCCGGCGGCCCTCGACTTTGGCGTATTCGCTCCCGGGACTGCCACCATCCCGGGGACGATTCCCGGTTTGACGGTCACCGACACCCGCGCCGGCGTCACCGGTTGGGCGGTATCGGTCAAGCTGTCGGACTTCACCAGCAGCGACAGCGCAAACCCTGCCAAGGTGATCCCGGCTTCAGCGGCCACCTACACGCCGACGGGCACGGCTGCCTCAGGGGTCGCTACGGTGACGCCCGCGGGCGCCACGACTTTGGCGACTGCTGGCCAGCCGATTCAGACGGCCACCGGCGTTAGCGGAAACAACGGCGCGACCTGGGCCGCGGATCTGTCCGTTGCCATCCCGTCGGACGCGCTTGCCGGCCATTACACCGCGACACTGACCCACTCGGTTCTCTAAGACCTGCAGAGGCAGCGCTGGGGTGCCTTAGGGTGTCCCAGCACTGCCCGGGAGGCGCATGTGCCTCTCATCATCAAGGAAAAGCCACCACAAGGGATCCAGTTTCTTGCGTATTTTTTTCACCGCCATCACCCTGTTTATTTTGATCCTGCTGCCTGCCGCCCCTGGAACAGCTCTAATCCCCACGGTATCCGGGGCGACGACCGCCGGTACCGCCCCTTCACCTGGGGCCTCGGGCATCGGCATACGCCTCTTGGACGTGCCCGCCGCGACCCAGACAGACCCGCGGGCCCGGTCATATATCGTGGACCGGCTGCCACCGGGAACGACGATCAAACGCCGGATCCAGGTGCAGAACAACTCCGCGGCGGCCCAGAATGTCCGCGTCTACACAGGTGCCGCCCACATCAGCGACGGCTCTTTTGTCGGTGAAGCAGATCCGTCAGCGAATCCCCTGACGGCCTGGATCACGGTCGATCAGTCGCACATCGCTCTGGCCCCGGGGACCACGGCAAACCTCACCGTCAGTGTCGCTGTCCCGCAGGACGCACCCGAGGGCGAGCAATACGCCGCCGTTTGGGCAGAAACACGTGCTGCCGCTTCGGGGACACAGGTAGTACAGGCGAGCCGCGTCGGTATCCGCGTCTATCTCTCGGTCGGTGAGGGCAACGGCAAGCCGGCTGACTTCATCATCACCGCCCTTACGGCCGGGAGGGACGCGGACAACCGTCCGCGGCTTAGCGCCAATGTCACCAACACCGGCGGCCGGGCCTTGGACATCAGCGGTGACCTTTCCCTGACGGGGGGCCCGGGCGGCCTTTCCGCCGGCCCCTTCGCTGTCAACCAGACCACGACGGTTGCGCCCGGTGAAACTACGGCCGTAGCCGTGGTCATGGACCCGCAGCTGCCTAATGGACCGTGGGAGGCAAAGCTCCGCCTCAAAAGCGGTTTGGTTGAGCATGCTGCCGCCGCTCCGATCACCTTCCCGGAAGCTGGCCGGCAGGCCGTAACCGCCCCCGTTCACAGTGCCGGCATGGTGTGGCCGGCGATAGGCTTCGCAGCACTGGGAGTCCTGCTGCTGGCGGCGTTGGCATGGTGGCTGCGGCGCCGAAAGACGGGCGTGCGCCAGTCCGGTCGTTCCGGCTGACCCGAGGCGGATTCGCCGTGATCGAGCCGCTTCCCTTTTTGTCCGACCAGAAAGACAATCGTGAAAATACTGCCTCAACCGGTTCCAGGTTCCGGTCCGCTCAAGATCGGTTCCCAGATCCGGGCGGGCAGCGGTTCTGATCTTGACGGAAGCGAGGTTGTGCCCGGTACCTCGACGCAGACGACGCGACTGGTGTTGCGGATTGTGGCCGAGCAGGCCGGTCCGGAAGGTGTCAGCCGCGTCCTGGGGCAGGCGGGTTTGCGCGATCAGCAG
>JAODMS010000162.1 GCA_025464925.1 Arthrobacter sp. | reverse complement strand
CGGCCTTCAGCCCGCTGGTAGGGATCGGTGTTGGTTCCCAGGGCCACGTGCTCGTGCCGCCAGGAGGGTTTGGCGAGTTCCTTGCGCAGGACCTCAGCGGCGTTGATCTTGACTACCACCTGGCTGTCGAAATCCAGGCCGGCGTCGAAGTCCAGATACGTGTGGCTCTTCCGGGCGAAACTGTAGACGCAGGCGTGGCTGCAGCCGCGGTAGGGATTGATGGTCCACCCGAATGGCATGCGCGAACCGGCGACCACCTTGTTGAGCACCGATTTGGCGGTGACCTCATGGAAGGTGACACCGGCGAACTCCGGGGTGGTAACGGAACGTACCAGCCCGGCCAGGGGGAGCAGGGCGGCCGCAGCGGACCCGGAACTGCTGTTTCCAACGGTGTCTCCGGCCGGCCGGGCTCCGGATGTCTTGGTTTCGGGCGCTGGATTAAGTGCTTGGGCGTCCCATCTCATGGCTATATTCGAAGGTATGTTCGAGTTTAAGTCAAGGCCGGCGCCGGAACAGGCAGCGCCCGCGTTGCTAGGCTGGGGCGATGATTCTCCTGACAGGGTTCGAGAAGTTCGGCGGCGACAGCACCAACCCCTCCTGGACGGCGGCGCGCGCGGCGGCACTGCTGCTCCAGGCCGAGGGGCACAAGGTGCGCGCGGTGGAGCTTCCCTGCGTCTTTGGAGAGTCCATCACGGTGCTCGCAGACGCCCTGCAGCGCTACAGCCCGGAGCTGGTCATCTGCGCCGGGCAGGCCGGCGGCAGGTCCCGGATCTCGCTGGAGCGGGTGGCCATCAACTGCGACGATGCCCGGATACCGGACAATGCGGGCAACCGCCCGGTGGATGAGCCGGTGGTCCCCGGCGGTCCGGCGGCCTATTTCACGTCCCTTCCGGTGAAGGCGGCCCTCGCGGCGCTGACCGCCGCGCGGATCCCGGCCGAGGTGTCCCAGACGGCGGGGACGTATGTCTGCAACCACATCTTCTACGCTCTGATGCACGCCCTGCGGCTCAGCCCGGGCACCCGCGGCGGCTTCGTCCACGTGCCGTACGAGCCGGGCCAGCTTCCGCGGGGCAGCAGTACCCCGTCGCTGCCGGCGGAGCAGATGGCGCAGGCGCTCGCCGTCGTCGTCCGTACCGCCCTGGCCACGACGGCCGATCTCAGGCTGTCCGCCGGAGCCTCCCACTAGGGCAAGTCGCCGAGTTCCCAGACGACGCCGACCGTCGCCGTGATGCCGGACTCGCCGGCTTCGACGGTGAGCGACTCCACCGCCGCGGCGCGCTGCATGGTCGCCACCGGGACGGGAGGCTGGAAACCGGACTGCTGGGTGACCGAGACGACCTTGCCGAGCCTGGCTCCGGCCAGGGAGGCGAAATGCTGCGCCGTGCTGAGCGCGTCGTTCCAGGCGGCGTCGCGGGCGCGGGCGGTCACGGCGGAAGGGTCCGTGAAGCCGAATTCCAGCCCGTTCAGCCGGACGTCGTTGCCGCCGGCGCCGACTGCCGACGCGATGATCTCGGAAGCACCCGCGAGCTCGCGGATCCGGACGCTGAGCACGCTGGACGCCAGATAGCCCGAGACCCTCTGTCCCCGCCCTTCCTGCCAGTTGACCTCTGCGCGCACGTTGAGGCCGGTGGTGGTGATGTCCGAGCTTTCCACGCCATGCTCCCGGAGCACGGCCGTCACGGCCGCTGAGGCCTTTCCCGCATCGGAGTAGGCAGCGCCCACACTGTCCCGGCGGCACTCGACGCCGAGGGAGAGGGTCAGCAGGTCCGGTGCGGCTTCCGCGCTGCCGGAACCGGTGACCGAGATGGTCCTGGGGTTTTCCGTCATGTCATGCCTCGTTCCGCTGAGGGGCCGCGGGGCCCGGTCCGCCACAGGCCGGCCGGTCCCGGTCCACCTGGTCCAAGTCCACATAGCCGCCGGCCTGCAGCCCGGCGTGCCGTTCAAAGACGTTTCTTGATCCCGGATTTCCCGTCCGCCAGAGGGACCAGGCCGCCGCCAGGAAGTACAGCGGCAGGAAAGGCGCTCCCAGGCACCAGGCGTACTGGGTGCTGTGGCGCTCCTCGTGGCCCAACAGGGCCGGATTGGAGAGGGCGCCATGCAGGCCGGCCCGGAAGAGCACCACGTTCCCGACGGTGAACGCCCCGGCACAGGGCAGGCGCCAGCGGTAGCCGGTGGCAATCAGCAGGCCGTGCGGCCCGCCGCGAACAGGGGTGCGGGCACAGGCGGCAAGCAGCAACCCCAGCAGGGTTGAACCATTCAGCAGATTGGCCATCTGCCGCAGCCGTTGTCCGGACGTCATGAGGCCATGGTATCGGGGGAGCCCGCCTTCGGGTTCGGGCACGGGGGCGCCTTCAACTAGACTGGGGAAAGTGCCCGCCGGAGGGATTGCGGCGCGGCCTGCCTTGTGAAACGCCCTTGGACAACCTGTGACCTTGCCCTTTGTCGACGACAGATACGCTGCCAGCGGAGACCGCTCGCGGGCGCACCGGCCGTCGGCATGACCCGACTCGTAGCTAAGAACAGTAGATGACTGAAACTTTGCCGGGCGCTGCCATCCCGAATCCTCTGGATGAAGCCGCCATTACCGCCGCCGTAGACCAGGCCGTCGCCGCCATCGCCGACGCCTCCACGCTCGATGAACTCAAGGCTGCGCGGCTTGCGCACACCGGCGAAAAATCAGCGCTGAGCCTCGCCAACCGCGAAATCGGCGGGCTGCCGAAGGACCAGAAGGCCGCCGCCGGAAAGCTGATGGGCGCCTCCCGCGGACGCGTCAACAAGGCGCTCGCGGACCGCACGGCCGAGCTCGAAGCCGAGAACGATGCCCGGATCCTCGTCGAAGAGACCGTGGACGTCACGGCCGGTCCGCGCCGCCGCCGCGCCGGCGCGCGCCACCCGCTCTCCACCTTGCAGGACCGGGTGGCGGACATCTTCGTCGGCATGGGCTGGGAAATCGCCGAGGGACCCGAGGTCGAGTCCGAATGGTTCAACTTTGACGCGCTGAACTTCAAGCCGGACCATCCCGCCCGTGAAATGCAGGACACCTTTTTTGTGGAGCCTCCCGAGGCCCACCTGGTGATGCGGACGCACACTTCCCCCGTGCAGGTCCGCTCCATGCTCGAACGCGAGCTGCCCATCTACGTGCTGTGCCCGGGCAAGGTGTTCCGCACCGACGAGCTCGATGCCACCCATACGCCGGTGTTCCACCAGTTCGAGGGCCTGGCGATCGATAAGAAGCTCAGCATGGCCGACCTCCGGGGAACGCTGGAGCACTTCGCGCGCCAGATGTTCGGCGATGAGGCCCAGATCCGCCTGCGCCCGAACTATTTCCCGTTCACGGAGCCGTCCGCTGAGCTGGACATCTGGCACCCCGGCGCCAAGGGCGGACCCCGGTGGATCGAGTGGGGCGGCTGCGGCATGGTCAACCCCAACGTCCTCCGCGCCGCGGGCATCGATCCGGACATTTATTCAGGTTTTGCCTTCGGCATGGGCATTGAGCGCACGCTCATGTTCCGCAACGAGGTCGGCGACATGCGGGACATGATCGAAGGCGATGTACGTTTCAGCGAGCACTTCGGGATGGAGATCTAACCGTGCGTATTCCCCTTTCCTGGCTGCGCGAATTCGCGCAGGTACCGGCCGGTGCAACGGCCGAAGACGTCATGGCGGAGCTCGTCAAGGTCGGATTTGAAGAAGAAGCAGTCCACCGCCCCACGGACGTCCTGCGCGGGCCGATCGTGGTCGGCCAGGTCCTGAGCCTGGTCAAGGAACCCCAGACCAACGGCAAGACCATCAACTGGTGCCAGGTCCGGGTTGTCCCCGAAGGCCAGGAGCAGACCCTCTCCGGTGCCGGGATCGACCCCTCCGGCGTGCAGGGGATCATCTGCGGGGCCCACAACTTCGTCGAGGGCGACAAGGTCGTGGTCACCCTCCCGGGCGCCGTGCTGCCCGGAGACTTCCACATCTCCGCGCGCAAGACCTACGGCCACCTCTCCGCCGGCATGATCGCCTCCGTCCGCGAGCTGGGCATCGGCGAGGACCACGACGGCATCCTGGTGCTCTCGCGGATCGGGCTGGATCCGGAAATCGGCACTGACGCCATGGAGCTGCTGGGACTCTACGACGAGGCCGCCGAAATCAACGTCACGCCGGACCGCGGCTATGCGTTCTCGATCCGTGGCGTTGCCCGTGAATACGCGCACGCCACCGGCACGGTGTTCCTGGACCCGGCCTCCGCGGTGCAGGCTCCCGCAGCGTTGTCCGGCGGCTACGGTGTCAAGATCAACGACGACGCGCCCATCTACGGCAAGCCCGGCGCCGACCGCTTCGTGGCCCGCACCGTGCACGGAGTGGACGCCACGAAGCCGACCCCGCCGTGGATGGCGTCCCGCCTCCGGCTCGCCGGGATCCGCTCCATCTCCCTCCCGGTGGACATCTCCAACTACGTCATGCTCGAGCTCGGCCAGCCGCTGCACTTCTATGACCAGGACAAACTGTCCGGCGGGATTGTGGTCCGGCGCGCCGTTCCCGGCGAGAAGCTCCAGACCCTCGACGGCAAGGAACGCGCGCTGGACGCCGAGGACCTCCTCATCACCGATGACTCCGGCCCGATCGGTGTAGCCGGTGTCATGGGTGGCGCCTCGACCGAGGTCAGCGATGCGACGTCGACCATCCTCATCGAGGCGGCGCACTTCGAGGAAGTCTCGATTGCCCGCTCCCGCCGCCGCCACAAGCTGCCGTCCGAGGCCTCCAAGCGCTTCGAACGCGGAGTGGACTGGCATGTCGCCGGCATCGCCGCGCAGCGCGCCGTCGACCTCCTGGTCGAACTGGCGGGCGGCACCGCGGCTCCGGAAGGGACCGACGTCGGGACCGCCCCTGACCCCGTCACGGTCCAGCTGCCGGCCGCGTTCGCCGCGGACCGGATCGGAATCGACTTCAGCGAGGAGCAGATTGTCACCTCGCTGGAGGACCTGGGTGCCGTCGTCCGGAAGGACGGCGCCGGCTCCGGCGTCTTCTACGAGGTGACGGCGCCGAGCTGGCGCAACGACCTGGAAACCAAGGAAGACCTCTCCGAGGAGATTGCTCGGCTGGTCGGCTACCACAAGATCCCCGCGACCCTTCCGGTGGCACCACCGGGCCGCGGACTGAGCCGCGGCCAGCAGCAGCGCCGCCGCCTGGTCCAGGCGCTGGCGGACGCCGGCCTCACCGAGGTCCTGGCCTACCCGTTCGTCTCCAAGGCCGCCAACGACACCTTTGGGACGCCCACGCACGGCACGGCGCGCACGGCACTCAAGCTCGCCAATCCGATCAGCGAGGAGCACGGGTTCCTGCGGACCTCCATCCTGCCCGGGCTCATCGAGGTGGCCAAGCGCAACCACTCCCGCGGCTTCCGGGACCTGGCGCTCTTCGAGGCCGGACTGGTGTTCCTGCCGGGGGACCAGCTGGGAACGGCGACCATTCCGCCGCTCGGTGTGCGGCCCTCCGATGAGGTGCTGGACGCGCTGTACGACGGCGTCCCGCACCAGCCGCTGCATCTTGCCGCCGTGCTGACCGGCCACGATGCACCGGCGGCCGCCGCCCACTCGCCGCGCCCCTGGGACTGGGCGGACGCGCTGGACATCGCCCGGCTCGCCGGGAGCGTCCTGGGCGTGGAGATCCTGGTCAGCCAGGGCCACCACCAGGCGTTCCACCCCGGGCGGGCCGCGCAGCTGACGCTCCGCTCCGGCGAAATTGTCGGCTACGCCGGCGAGCTGCACCCGAAGCTGCTGGCCGCCCACGACATGCCGGCACGTTCCGTGGCCCTCGAGCTCAACGCGGATGCCCTGTTCGAAGCCGCCGCCGACGTGATCGTGGCCCGGCACATCTCGAGCTACCCGGTGGCCACCCAGGACGTCGCCCTGGTGGTGCCGCAGGAGATCCCGGCGGACGATGTCCTCGCGGCCCTGCGGGAAGGCGCCGGCGAACTGCTTGAGGACGTTGCGCTCTTCGACCTGTACGCCGGCAAGGGCATCGAGGACGGCAAAAAATCCCTGGCGTTCAGCCTCCGCTTCCGCGCCGCGGACCGCACCCTGACGGCGGAGGAAGCGTCGGCGGCCCGCGAGGGCGCCGTGGCGGCTGCTGCCGAACGCTTCGGGGCAGTCCAGCGCTGACCGGCTGGTCACACGGAGCCGGCAGATGCAACCACTGCTCGTCCTGCGGTCCTGTCCTCCCGGGTGGCCGGGAGGACAGGAACATTACGCGCAGGCGTTGCTGGATGCCGCCGAACTGCAGCGCGCGGACGCCATGCGGCCCGGGCCACGGGCAGTGTTTTTGGCCGGCCGGCTCGCGCAGCGACGCTTTGCCGCCGAGCTGCTGGACGTTCCCGCGTCGGAGCTGACGGCCTGCTACGCCTGCCCCCGCTGCGGGACCGGCCCTGGTGTTACCCACGGCAGGCCCGGCTACTCCTGGGGCAACGCTGCGGGCGCCGGCACGACCGTGCCGCTGCTGCTCAGCCTCTCCCGGGCATCCGGGTGGACGCTCCTGGCGGCCGTGACCGATCCCGAACCGGGCCTGCGCCTGGGCGTCGACGTCGAGGATCCCGGGCGGCTGGATTTTGACGGATTCGACGAGGTGGCGCTGACCCCGGCGGAACGGCCGCACCTTCGGGGGCTGTCCGGACAGGTGCTGCAGCGTGAACGGGCACGGCTCTGGACCCGGAAGGAAGCCTGGCTCAAGATGACCGGCGAGGGGCTGCGGACAGCCCCGGAAACCCTCGACGTCCTGCACCGCTCCGGCATCCGCGACCTGGCCCCGGCCGAGACGGGCCTGCCTGCGGACCTTGCCGCCGCGGTCGCGCTCTCCTAGGAGAGGGGCAGCGGCGGGAGTGCCTCCTCGAACAGCCAGGGGTGCAGCAGGGCCTCGGTATCCAGGCCTGTCGCGCGGTCTGCTGTGAGGATGAACTCGTGCGTGGACACCGAGCCATGGCGATTGCGGTCCGTCCATTCGTGCAGGAGCGCGAAGAACGCCAGGTCCCCGCAGCGCAGGCGGAGTGCGTGCAGTGCAAGGGCTCCGCGCTTGTAGACGCGGTCGTCGAACATCAGCCTGGGCCCGGGGTCGCCCACGAGCAGGTCCTGGCTGCCGGCGTCGAGCCTCTTCCAGGCGCCCCTGGCGCGGTCGGCAATCGTCATGACGCGTGCCTCTTCGGACCAGATCCATTCGGCGTAGCAGGCGAACCCCTCGTGCAGCCAGATGTCCTTCCAGGAGGCCGCCGTCAGCGAATTTCCGAACCACTGGTGGGCCAGTTCATGGGCGATCAGCCGCTGGGATTCCCAGTCCTGCGTGAGATGGTTGCGGCCCAGGATGGACAGCGTCTGCGCCTCGAGCGGGATCTCCAGCTCATCCTCGGTCACCACGACGGTGTATTCCGGGAAGGGGTAGGGGCCGAAACAGCTGGTGAAAGTCCGCATCATTTCGGGCTGCCGTGCCAGCGCTTCGCGGGCGGCTTCCGCCAACGCCGCCGGAACGGCAGCGTACTGCGGCACCTGGCCGGAGTGCCGGGCGGGGGTGAGCGGCAGGAGCTCGTAGCGCCCGATCTGGACCGTGGCGAGGTAGGTCGGCATCGGTTCAGCCTGCTCGTAGACCCAGGTTTCGCGGCTGGACCGGCTGCTGCGGGAGAGCAGCACGCCGTTGCACACGGCCCGGTAGTTGGCGTCGGTGGTCACCGTGATCCGGTAGCTGGCCTTGTCCCGCGGGTGGTCGTTGCACGGAAACCACGATGCCGCGCCGTTGGGCTGCCCCGCGACGAGGGCGCCGTCGGTGAGTTCCTCCCAGCCCACTTCGCCCCACAGGCCGCGGCGCGGGGCCGGGTTGCCCTCGTAGCGGATATCGAGGGTGAAGGCCTCACCCGGCAGCAGCGGGGTCTCGGGAACCACGATGAGCTGCTCGGCCCGCTGGCTGAACTTGCGCACCTTTCGGCCGCTGAGCTGGATCTTGGTGGCCCGGAGGCCCGTCAGGTCCAGGACGATGGCCGACGTCGGCCGCTGGGTGACCGCGTGCAGGACGGCGCGCCCGGCCAGGCGGTTGCTCCTGAGCTTGTAGTCGAGGTCGATTTCATAGCGGGTGACATGGTACGCGTTGGTGCCGTGGCCGGGCAGATACGGATCAGGTGCGCCGGCTTCCTCATCCGTTGGCAGGACGCTGCGGTTTCTGGGTGGTGCGCTGGGACTCATGGGACGGACCTTCAATAGTGCTTGTGCTGGATGTGCGTTTGCTGGGGCTACCGGGGGTGGCGGCCGGCAGTGCCGGGCCTCCCCAGGGCCGCACCGGATTGCCCATCCAGTACGTCCCGGCGGGCACCGTCTCACCCCTCATGACCAGGGACGCCGGGCCCACCGTCGCGCCGCGGCCGATCTTGGCCTGCGGGAGGATGACTCCGTGCGGTCCCATGGTTGCTCCGTCATCGAGCGTAACAGTGTCGATGCTCATGACACGGTCATGGAACAGATGGGTCTGGACCACGCAGCCGCGGTTGACGGTCGAATTCCTGCCGAGGGTGACGAGGTCCGCCTCCGGCAGCCAGTAGCTTTCGCACCATGTCCCGGCACCGATTTTCGCGCCGAGTGCCCGCAACCACCACACCAGCGCCGGTGTCCCCGTGGCAGCGCGTGCGAACCATGGGGCGCTGACCATCTCTATGAAAGTGTCCACTACCTCGTTGCGCCAAATGAAGGAGCTCCACAGCGGGTGCTCGCCGGGGCGGATGCGGCCCACCAGCAGCCACTTGGCCGCGACGGCACTGCCCGCGGCCGTGGCCCCGGCGAGCAGGATCACCACCCCGCTCAGGAGAGCGGCGATTCCGTAGTTGAGGAGGGCCGCCATCGCGTCGAACGCGAGCATCACGCCGACGGCGATTGCGACCGTCAGCACGACCGGGACGAACCGGCACAGCTCCCACAGGGCGCGCGCGACCTTCAGCTGCCGGGGCGGCTGGTAGGTCCGCGTGTCGTCCGAGGCGATGGCGGTGCGCCGCAGCCGGACAGGCGGGCTGCCGAGCCACGAGGTGCCGGACTTCGCCTTGGCCGGCGTCGCGGACAAGACCGCCACGAGGGAGTTCTTGGGCACGCTGCGCCCGGCCGCCGTCATGCCCGAGTTGCCCAGGAAAGACCGCTTGCCGATCTTGGCCGGGGCTATGTGCATCCAGCCGCCGTCGAGTTCGTAGGACGCCACCATCGTGTCGTCGGCCAGGAACGCGCCTTCACCCACGGTGGTCATGCGCGGGATCAGCAGCACGGTCGAGGCCTCCACGTTGCGGCCGACCTTCGCGCCGAGAAGCCGCAGCCAGACCGGGGTAAAGAGGCTTGCATAGATCGGGAACAGCAGGTCCCTGGCCAGATCCAGCACCCGCTCCGTCGCCCAGACCTGCCATCCGATCCGGCTCCGGACCCGGTAGTAGCCCTCTGCGAGGCCGATGCTGAGCAGCCGGGTGGTGGCCAGGATGAGGAGCAGGTTGGTCAGGAACCACACCAGTGCCGCCAGCGGAACGGACAGGGCCAAGGCGGGCAGGGCCGCGGCCAGTGACACGCTGCCCCGGATGAACGCGAAGATGACGGCGGCCGCGGCCGCTGCGGAGACATAGGGGATGAGCGCCAGGACGGCAGACGCCGCGGCGAACCCTGCGAACCACAGCCGGCCCACCAGCCGGTGTTCGGCGGGGGAGTCCGGCCACGAGTGCCGGGCCTTGCCGCGGCGTTCGGCCGGCGATCCGGCCACCAGCTGCCCGGCTTTGACCTTGCCCATGACCGCCGAGCCCGGCTCCACCTGTGCGCCGGCACCCACTATGGCTCCCGGCATGAGCGTGCTGCGGGCCCCGACGCTTGCGCCGGCGCCGATGCGGATGGCCCCGATGTAAACGCGGTCGCCGTCGATCCACCAGCCGGACAGATCGACTTCAGGTTCGATGTTGGACCCGGCGCCGAGGGACAGCAGCCCGGTAACGGGCGGGAGCGAGTGCAGCTGGACGTTCTCGCCGATCTTCGCGCCCA
>JAODMS010000144.1 GCA_025464925.1 Arthrobacter sp. | reverse complement strand
GGCGTAGGGGTCGGCGATGCCGATGTACTGGGTGTAGAGGTATTCCTCGATGCCTTCGAGGCCGCCTTCACGTCCGAGGCCGGACTGCTTGACGCCGCCGAACGGTGCCGCGGCGTTGGAGACCACCCCGGCGTTCAGACCCAGCATGCCGGTCTCCAGGCGTTCACCCATCCGGATGCCCCGGTTCAGGTCCCGGGTGAAGACGTAGGCGACCAGGCCGTACTCGGTGTTGTTCGCCAGCCGCACTGCCTCGTCCTCGGTGCCGAAGGTAATGATCGGCGCGACGGGACCGAAGATCTCCTCGGCCAGGATCCGGGTGCCCTCCGGCACGCCCTTGAGGATGGTGGGCCGGTAGAAGTAGCCCGGCCCGTCCACCGGGGCGCCGCCGACGACGACGGTGGCGCCGGCGGACACCGCGTCGGTCACCAGCTCGTGGACTTTGTCCCGGCTCTTCGCATCAATCAGCGGCCCGACCTTGGAGTCCGCCTCGGTGCCGCGCGCGGTGGTCATCTCCGCCATCTTCGCCGCGAACTTCCCGGCGAACTCGTCGGCCACGGATTCGTGCACGATGAAGCGGTTGGCGGCCGTGCAGGCCTCGCCCATGTTCCGCAGCTTCGCCAGCATCGCCCCGGCGACGGCGGCATCGATATCGGCGTCCTCGAATACGACGAACGGGGCGTTGCCGCCGAGCTCCATCGAGGTCCGCAGCACGTTCTCGGAGGCGTCGGCCAGAAGCCGGCGGCCGACTTCGGTGGAGCCGGTGAAGGAGAGTTTGCGCAGCCGGGAATCCTTGATCAACGGGCCCGTGGTCGCGCCGGCGGTGGAGGTGGGGATCACGTTCAGGACCCCGGCCGGCAGTCCGGCCTCCATCATCACGGCGGCAAAAAGCTGTGAGGTCAGCGGCGTGAGGTTGGCGGACTTGAGGACCATGGTGCAGCCAGCGGCCACGGCCGGAGCGATCTTGCGGGTAGCCATCGCCAGCGGGAAGTTCCATGGCGTGATCAGCAGGCACGGGCCCACCGGCTTCTTGGTCACGAGCAGACGGGACTTGCCGTCCGGGGATACCGAGTAACGGCCGAACGCCCGGACGGCTTCCTCGGAGAACCAGCGCAGGAACTCAGCACCATAGGTGACCTCGCCGCGGGCCTCGGCGAGCGGCTTGCCCATCTCCAGGGTCATCAGCAGGGCGAAGTCCTCGGCCCGCCCGGTCACCAGTTCGAAGGCCCGGCGCAGGATCTCCCCGCGTTCACGCGGCGGCACCTTCGCCCAGGAATCCTGCGCCGCCACCGCGGCATCGAGCGCCGCGGCCCCGTCCTCGGCCGAAGCATCCGCAATGCTCAACAACACCTTGCCCGTCGCGGGATCCTCCACATCGAACGTCTTCCCGGACGCCGCCGGACGCCACTGGCCATCGATCAGCAGCCCCGTCGGAACAGAGGCAAGCAGGGCGCTCTCACGCTCCGCGGTAGCAATGGGCTGGGCAGTTACAGTCACGATGACTCCCTCGTCAGCAATTCGATTGATTATGGATCTGGTGTCAGCGGTCCGCTGGACTACTGCCACGGTACTGCTGCGCTCTCCCGGGTGTCTACGCGTGTGCGCACTACGCCGGAGGAACTTCGCTGTGCAGCTGCACAGCGCCGGGCCG
Source organism: Arthrobacter sp. (assembly GCA_025464925.1). The sequence continues at coordinate 2,738 of JAODMS010000144.1, read as the reverse complement.
GCGCCCCTCCGAGCCGCTGCGGCCGGAAATCAGCGTGCGGAAAGGACCGCCGAGTAGAGTTCCCGCTTGCTGACCTTGGCGTCTTCGGCCACCGCGGCGACAGCTTCCTTCAGCCGGATGCCCTGCGCAATCAGTCCGTTGACGGCGGCCACGTGGTCTTCCGGCTTCCCGGGCTCCCGTTCCGGAGCGCCGCCTACCACGACGGCGATCTCGCCGCGCACCTCGTGGGTCTCGGCCCATTCGAGAAGCTCGCGCAGGGTTCCCCGAAGAACCTCCTCATAGGTCTTGGTCAGTTCACGGCAGACGGCGGCGCGGCGGTCGGCTCCGAAGCGTTCGCGGAGGGCCCGGAGCATGGGCTCCAGCCGGTGGGGCGCCTCGAAAAACACCATGGTGCGTCGCTCGGCGTCGAGGTCAGCCAGCCGCGAGGACCGCTCCCCGGCCTTGCGCGGCAGGAAACCTTCGAAGCAGAAGCGGTCCGTCGGGAGGCCGGAGAGGGCCAGGGCCGTCAGGACGGCGGAAGGCCCGGGAGCGGCGGTGACGGTCAGTCCGGCCGCCACGGCTCCCTCGACGAGCCGGAAACCGGGGTCCGACACGGACGGCATGCCGGCATCGGTCACCATCAGCAGGGTTTTCCCGGACCGGACCTGGTCCAGGAGTTCACCGGTCTTGGCTGCCTCGTTGTGCTCGTGGTAGCTGATGATCCGGCCCGCTACGGTGATGCCCAGGTTCTGGACCAGCCGGTGCAGCCGACGGGTGTCTTCGGCCGCGACGATATCCGCCGTCGTGAGCAGTTCGATCAGCCGGGTGGAGGCGTCGCCGACGTTGCCGATCGGGGTCGCCGCCAGGACGATCCTGCCCGGGCCCGTCCGCGGAACAGCGGCCGGCGCCGCGCCCTGGCCGGTGTCTGCCTCGGCCTCATCAGCGGGGCCTCCGCCGTCGGGAGGAAGAATCGGGGAGGTGCTGAGTTCATGGTCCACACGACCAGCCTACTGCTGGCAGGAGCGCACAGGCGCAAAAGGTAGCATGGGCAAGGTGACGCAGCCCCCCACGCAGACCGCCACGCGGCCGGTCGATCCAGCCGCATCAGCGCCGCCAGCCCTGAGCAAAACCAGCCGCAGGGTCGGCGGCACAGCCGGCACCCGCACCGGGCGCAATCTGGAGGGGCATAGCTGGATCAGCCGCCCCTCGGACGCCTTCACACCTGAGGCGCTGAGGGAACGCCTGATCGGCAGCATCCAGAGCTGGCAGGACTATCCGCCGTCGCTCCGGCTGTGGTTCTGGCTGATTCCCGCCCTCACCGCGGCCCTCGGGGGAGTCCTGCGCTTTGTGCGGCTGGATACCCCCCGCAGCCTCGTCTTCGACGAGACCTACTACGTCAAGGACGCGTACTCGTTCCTGATCAGCGGCTACGAGCGGAGCTGGCCGGAGAAGGCCAATGATTCCTTCATTGCCGGCAACCCGGGGGTGCTGCTGGATACGCCCGAGTACGTCGTCCACCCGCCGGTCGGCAAGTGGATGATTGCCGCGGGGATGTGGCTTTTCGGCCCGGACAACCCCTTCGGCTGGCGGTTCGGCGCGGCGCTGGCAGGGACGCTGTCCATCTTCCTGCTGGCCCTGATCGCCCAGAAGCTCTTCCGCTCGCTCACCCTCGGGGCGGTTGCCGGCGTCCTGCTCGCGGTGGACGGCCATCACCTGGTGATGTCCCGGACCTCCCTGCTGGACATCTTCCTGATGTTCTGGGTCCTCGCAGCCTTCGGGGCCCTGCTGCTGGACCGCGACGACGGCAGGCGCCGGCTGGCGGAGCGTCTCGGCCGGCAGGCCGCTGCCTCAGCTGCCGGCCGTCCCGCTCCGCTCCAGCTGGCCTCCGGGCCCTGGCTGGGCATCCGCTGGTGGCGCCTCACGGCCGGCGTGTGCCTGGGCCTGGCGGTCGGCACTAAATGGTCCGCGCTCTTCTTCCTCGCCGGATTCGGACTGCTGACTGTCTTCTGGGACCTGAGCGCCCGCCGGATTGCCGGGATGCACGCCTGGATCAGCGGGGGCATCCTCAAGGACGGCATCTCGGCCTTCGGAAGTATTGTCCCCGTGGCCGCCCTGGTCTATGGCGCCACCTGGACCGGATGGTTCCGGTCCACGGACGCCTATTTCCGGCACTGGGCAGAGGGCAACCCCTCTGCCGAATGGGGCTGGCTGCCCAACGCCGTCCGGTCCCTGGCGCACTACCACCTTGAGGCGTACAAATTCCATCAGGGACTCAGCTCGGACCACCCGTATGAGGCAAGCGCCTGGAGCTGGCTCGTCCTGGGCCGGCCGACGTCCTTTTTCTACGAATCGCCCCAGCAAGGCAGCCCCGGCTGCGACACGGCCGGCTGCACCACTGCCATCCTCTCGGTCGGCAACCCGCTGATCTGGTGGAGCGCGGCCGTCTCCGTCGGCATCCTGCTCTTCTGGTGGGCGGGCCGCCGTGACTGGCGCGCGGGAGCCATCCTCGCCGGGGTGGCGTCCGGCTACCTGCCCTGGTTTCTGTATCCGGAACGCACCACGTTCTTCTTCTACGCCGTGTCCTTCGAGCCGTTCCTGGTGCTGGCCCTCGTGTACTGCCTGGGGCTCGTCCTCGGGCGCCGGACGGACCCCCTCTGGCGCCGCCGATCCGGGCTGTACCTCGTCACACTTTTCGTCGTCACGGCGGTGCTGGTTTCCGCCTTCTTCTACCCGGTATGGACCGCCGAGATCATCTCCTA
>JAODMS010000122.1 GCA_025464925.1 Arthrobacter sp. | reverse complement strand
CTCCGGCCCACCTGGCTGTTCGGCAAAACGGTCCATGAGGGCTGCGACCGGGCCGGATACTACGAGCAGGGCGACTTTGCCACCGAGTACGGCTCCCCCAAGTGCATCGTCAAGCTCGGCTGCTGGGGCCCCGTGGTCAAGTGCAACGTGCCCAAGCGCGGCTGGATGAACGGCATCGGAGGTTGCCCCAACGTCGGCGGCATCTGCATCGGCTGCACCATGCCGGGCTTCCCGGACAAGTTCATGCCCTTCATGGATGAACCGCCCGGCGGCAAGCTTTCAACCGGCACCATCCGGCCCTACGGCTCCGCCATCCGGGCGTTGCGCGGCATCACCACCCACACGCTGGACCAGGAGCCCAAGTGGCGCCGGCCCGGACCTGAGCTCCTTACCGGCGCCAAGCGCACCTGGTAACCGCCCCCTTCCAGACAGGTGAAGCACATGACCTCCACGATTCCAATGCCTTCCGGGGCCGGAATGAACAACACCAACCTGGTGGAGATGAACTGGGACCCCATCACCAGGATCGTCGGCAGCCTGGGCATTTACACCAAGATCGATTTCGAAAACAACCAGGTGGTGGAGTGCAAGAGCACGTCCTCGATTTTCCGCGGCTACTCCATCTTCATGAAGGGCAAGGACCCGCGGGACGCCCACTTCATTACCAGCCGCATCTGCGGAATCTGCGGAGACAACCATGCCACCTGCTCCTGTTATGCGCAGAACATGGCCTACGGTGTCCGCCCGCCGGCCCTGGGCGAATGGATTGTGAACCTGGGCGAAGCGGCCGAGTACATGTTCGACCACAACATCTTCCAAGAGAACCTGGTCGGCGTGGACTACTGCGAGAAGATGGTCTCCGAGACCAACCCCGGCGTGCTGGCCAGGGCGGAAAACACCCGGGCCCCGCACGAGGCGGACCACGGTTACCGGACCATCGCCGACATCATGCGCTCGCTCAATCCGTTCACCGGTGAGTTCTACCGGGAGGCCCTGCAGGTCAGCCGGCTCACCCGCGAAATGTTCTGCCTCATGGAGGGCCGCCACGTCCACCCTTCCACGCTCTACCCGGGCGGGGTGGGAACGGTGGCGACCATCCAGCTGATGACGGATTACATCACCCGGCTCATGCGGTACGTCGAGTTCATGAAGAAGGTCGTCCCGATGCACGACGACCTGTTCGACTTCTTCTACGAGGCCCTGCCCGGCTACGAGCAGGTGGGGCTGCGCCGGACGCTCCTGGGCTGCTGGGGCTCGCTCCAGGACCCTGACTTCTGCAATTTCGAATACAAGGACATGACCGAGTGGGGCCGGAAGATGTTCGTCACCCCCGGCGTCGTGGTGGATGGAAAACTCGTCACGACGGATCTGGTGCGCATCAACCTGGGTATCCGGATTCTGCTCGGTTCCTCTTATTACGAGGACTGGGAAGACCAGGAGATGTTTGTGACCCACGATCCATTGGGCAATCCGGTGGACCGCCGCCATCCCTGGAACCAGCACACGAACCCGAAGCCTCAGAAGCGGGACCTTTCGGAGAAGTACAGCTGGGTCATGTCCCCGCGGTGGTTTGACGGCCAGGACAACCTGGCCCTGGATACCGGCGGCGGCCCGCTGGCCCGGCTCTGGGCGACTGCCTTGGCCGACCTGGTGGATATCGGCTACATCAAGTCCACCGGCACGAGCGTCCAGATCAACCTGCCCAAGACCGCGCTGAAAGGTCCGGTGTCCTTCGAGTGGAACATCCCGCAGTGGAGCAACACGCTGGAGCGCAACCGGGCCCGGACCTACTTCCAGGCCTACGCCGCTGCCGCCGCGCTGCACTTCGCGGAAAAGGCCCTCGAGGAGATCCGCGCCGGACGCACCAAGACCTGGGAGACCTTCGACGTTCCCGACCAGGCCATCAGCTGCGGCTTCACCGAGGCCGTGCGCGGTGTCCTGTCCCACCACATGGTGATCCGGGACGGAAAGATCGCCAACTACCATCCGTATCCGCCAACACCCTGGAACGCCAGCCCCACGGATTCCAACGGGGTCACCGGCCCCTACGAAGACGCCGTGCAGGGACAGCCCATCTTCGAGGAAAACGACCGGGAGCACTTCAAAGGCATCGACATCATGCGCACCGTCCGCAGCTTCGATCCCTGCCTGCCCTGCGGCGTCCACATGTATCTGGGCAAGGGCCAGACCCTGGAGAAGCTGCACTCCCCGACCCAGACCCTGACGGGCGAGTAACTGCCGTGCCTGGCGAGGACCGGCCGCGGCAGGCCGGCGACCGGATTGAGAGCCTGCTCGACGCGCTCGGAGCCGGCGGGGCAGTCGCCCGCGGCCGTGCGGAGGAACTGGTGCGCCAGGTGACGGAGATGTACGGCTCCGGGCTGGCACGGATCCTGGAAATCCTCGATGCCCGCGGACAACTCGACGACGGCACCCTGGACGCGCTCACCGCTGACGAGCTGGTTTCAAGCCTGCTCGTGATCCACGGACTGCACCCCGTGGACCTGGAAACGCGCGTGGCCACCGCCCTGGACAGCGTCCGGCCCTACCTCGGTTCCCACGGCGGCAACGTGGAGCTCCTGGACATCAGCCCGGAAGGCGTAGTCCGGCTGAGGCTGCTCGGCACCTGCCACGGCTGTCCCTCCTCGTCGGTCACGCTCAAGTTCGCCGTCGAGGAAGCCATTCAGTCCGCGGCGCCGGAGGTCACCGCCATCGAAGTCGTCGAGGCGAAAACCCCCGCGGCCACGCCCGCGTTGATTCCGGTGGACGCCCTGCTGGTCCGGATGAACCATGCGGGCGGCCCAGACGGGAGCCTCCGGGACCAGCCCGGGAGCGGGCGGCAGGAGTACACCGGCGGATCGTGGGAACCCGTGCCCGAGATCGCCGAGCTGCAGCCGGGCGACGTGGCCGGCTTCCTGGTGGGAGGCTACCCGGTGCTGGCCTGCCGGACGGGGCAGGATGTCTACGCCTACCGCGACTATTGCCCTCGCTGCGTGGGGTCCCTGGCCGGGGCAGCCCTGCAGCGTGCCCTCGCCGCACCCGTGGGCAGCGGTTTGCTGCGCTGCCCTACCTGCCGCGGTCATTTCGACGTCCGGAAGGCAGGTTCATGCCTCGAGGACCGGAACCTGCACCTTGACCCGTTGCCGCTCCTTATCCGGGCCGGCGTGATGTCCGTGGCCGTGCCGGTCGCGGCCGGCCAGGACGCCTGAGATGGCGCAAGGGCGGAGCACCAACACCGGCGGGGCACCCGGACCCGGCGGCCTGCCCGTGGCCCTGTTGCGCAGGATCGCCGCCAGCCCGTCCACGCCGCCCGCCGGTGAACGCTGCGAAATGTGCGGGGAACCCATCCCGGAGGCACACCAGCACGTGGTGGACCTGGAGAGCCACGCCATGATGTGCACGTGCCGGCCGTGCTATCTGCTCTTCACCGACAGCAGCGCCCATCTCCGCTACCGTTCCGTGCCCGACCGCTACCTTTCCTTCCCGGATTTCGAGCTGGGCCCCGGCCAGTGGGACGAGCTGGAAATCCCGGTCGGCCTCGCATTCTTCTTCCGCAGTTCCAAGCTCAACCGCACCGTCGCCTTCTACCCCGGTCCGGCCGGGGCCACCGAGTCCGAGCTGCCGCTCGACGCGTGGGGTGCCGTGCTGGCAGCCAACCCCGCCTTGGCCGTGGCGGCCCCGGACACCGAAGCACTGCTGATCCGCGGGCCCGGCCCCGAGCGCCAACGTGCCGACTGCCACCTCGTCCCGGTCGACGCGTGCTACGAACTGGTGGGGCAGCTGCGCCGCCTCTGGCGAGGGTTCGACGGCGGGCAGGAGGCCCGCGACCAGCTGGCTGCATTCTTCGAGAAGGTCGACAGCCGCAGCAGGCCCCTGCCATCGGAAATCCGCGAGTCCGTGCCGGGAGGCCTGCAATGACGCAATTGGCATTCACCGTCGTCGACATCCAGCCGGAACCGTACGCGGCTGCCCCGCAGCTGACCGCCCGGTTGCGGATCACCGAGGCCACCGGCGCCGCCATCCACGCCATCGCCTTGCGCTGCCAGGTCCGCATCCTGCCGCAGCGCCGCGGCTATGCCGGCGACGAGGAACAGGGCGTCCTCGACCTCTTCGGCGAGCGCGGACGCTGGCCCAGCACGCTGAAGTCCTTCCTGTGGATGCAGTGCAGCACCATGGTGCAGGGCTTCACCGGCGGCACCGACGTGGACCTGCCGCTGCCATGCACCTTTGACTTCGACGTGGCCGCCGCAAAGTACCTGAACGCCCTGCGGGACGGTGAGATCCCGCTGGAGCTCCTGTTCTCCGGGACGGTTTTCACGAGAGGCCAGACGGGATTCGGCGTGGAGCATGTGCCTTGGGACCTCGAGGCGTCCTACCGGCTTCCGGTGGCCGCCTGGCACCGGCTGATGGACCTGTACTTCCCGAATACGGGCTGGATCCGGCTGGACCGGGAGGTCCTCGCGGCCCTTTCACAGTACAAATCGGCGCGCGGGTTGACCTCGTGGGATGCCGCCGTCGAAGCCCTGCTCGCTGCTGCGGCCACCGGCGTCGGCGGGAAACGGCTGCCATGAACATGAGCCTGAGCCTCGCCAAGGCCGTTGCGGACGCCGTCCTCTACGAGGGCTACCTGCTGTACCCGTACCGCGCCTCCTCGCAGAAGAACCAGGCCCGCTGGCAGTTTGGCATCCTCGGGCCCCGCGGCGCCGCGGAGGCCGGCTTCGGGGAAGAAGCGGAGATGTTCGCGGACTGCCTACTGAGCCCGGGGCCGGACGCGGAACTGGAAGTCAACCTGCGGTTCCTGCAACTTCAGTCCCGGACCGTCGAAACGGCGGATGCGGCCGGCAGCTTTAGCCCCGTGGATGAGCTCACGGTCGGTGCCGCCCGCTGGCTGAGCTGGGACGAGGCCGTGGAACAGGACATCGCCCTGGGGCCGTTCGCGGTGGCGCAACTGGGCGGGCCAGGCGGCCAGACGGCGGTACTGCCGGTGGAGGTTCCCGCTGGTGTGGAGGTGGAGGACCTCCGTGACGCCGCAGGTCAGTCGGCCGGCCGGCTGGTCCGGCGTCGTCAGGCCCTGCACGGTGAAGTCAGGCTCGACGCGGCCCCTGCCAGCGGCGGGCTCGTGCGGTTGAGGGTGTCGGTAGCCAATGTCGCAACTGCCACGGCCGCGGCGGAACCCGGAGACCGGCAGGACGCCGTCACCCGGTCCTTCATCGGAACCCACGTGATCCTGGCGCTGCGGGACGGAGATTTCCAGTCCCTGCTCGACCCGCCGGATTCGACGCAGGACGCCGTCGCGTCCTGCTCGCAGCACCGGTGCTGGCCGGTCCTGGCCGGTCCGGAGGGACAGACCGACGTTCTGCTGGTTTCGCCGATCATTCTTTATGACCACCCGTCCGTGGCGCCGGAAAGCTCGGTGGCCCTGTATGATTCCACGGAAATCGACGAGATCCTCACCCTGCGCGTGCTCACCCTGACCGAGGAGGAAAAGTTGGAGGCCCGCGCCACCGATGCCCGCGCCGCCGCGATCATCGACCGCTGCGAAGCCATGTCTCCCGAGGAGCTTCAGCGATTGCATGGTGCGCTGCGCAACCCCTATCTCGACCGGCCGTGGTGGGATCCGGAGGCCGAGGCAAGCGTTCGGCCCGAGCTGGATTCAGTCCTCATCCACGGTATACCGGTGGCCCGGGGAAGCCGGGTCAGGGTCCATCCGAACCGGCGCGCCGATGCCCAGGACCTCTTCTTCGCCGGGCAGACCGGGCGCGTCACGAACGTGCATTTCGACGTTGACGGCAGCACCCACGTGGGTCTGGTCCTCGACCAGGACCCCGCCGCGAACCTCCATGAAGGCTACGGGCGGTCCTTCTACTACGCGCCCGAAGAACTTGAACCGCTCGAGGATGGAAAGGGAAACCCACTATGAGAGCTGTAGGAATTGCTACGGTCGGCGTGCTGGTGGCAGTGGCGCTCGGCGCCGTAGTCGTGGGGATCCGTTCGGTCCCGGACATCCAGCGGTACCTGAAAGCGCGGCGGATGTGACGCCGGACGTGGCCGTTCGCGCAACGGGCAAGACGGCGGCCCGCGTGGCTCGCATCCTCGTGGCAGGGGTGGGGAACATCTTCCTGCGCGACGACGGGTTCGGTCCCGAGGTCGCCCGCCGGCTGTCCGAGGGCGCCCGCCGGCTGTCCGAGGGCGCCGGCCCGGCCGCCCCGGAAATGCTGGCGGTGGACTACGGCATCCGTGGAATGCACCTGGCCTACGATCTCCTCGCCGGCCCGGACCTCCTGGTGCTCGTGGACACGGTGCCGCCCGGCGACCTAAGGGAAGCCGCGCCAGGCAGCATCCGGGTGCTGCAGGTCCGCCCGGAAGACCTGGACGGCACCGCATCCCTTGATCCGCACGGCATGGATCCAGCCGCCGTCCTGGGCAGGCTTCGTTCGCTCGGCGGTGAGCTGCCGCTGACGTATGTGGTGGGTTGCGTCCCGGCGGACGTGACGGAAGGCATCGGGCTCAGCCCCCCGGTCGCCGCGGCCGTGCCCGGAGCTATCGAGGCCGTCGTCGAACTGATTGCACAATACGACTCCTCGCGGCCCCGTCCGGTCCCGGGCTGACCACCCCAGGGACGGTTCAGTCCAGAGAAGGTCCTGTCCAGAGAACGCCCGTTCGGAGCAGAAGGAGCGCCCACCATGTGCCTTGGAATACCGGGTCAGGTCATCGAGTTGCTGGAGGGCTACGGCAACCAGCTGGCCCTCGTGGAGGTGGCCGGTGTGCGCAGGAAAATCAACATCGGCCTGCTGGACGAGGGCCCGCTGCAGCCGGGAACCTGGGTCCTCATCCATATGGGGTTCGCCCTGGAGCGGGTGGATCCCGAGGGCGCGGAACGGGCTCTGGGCGGGCTGGAGCTGATGGGCCGCCCCCGGGACACCGACGCCGACGGCCGCTAGCACCGCTGGCAGAAGCCCGCCCCGCCGGCCGGCGGCGAACGACCACATCCAGATCGAGGAGAACATCATGGCACCGACGAATCAGTCCCCGGAAAAGGACTCCGGCGAGGGAACAGCTCCCGGGACGGCACGTGCGTTCGGAAGCGAACCACCCCTTAAGGAGCCCGCCCACCCGGGCTCCGACAATACCCCCGACGACGCGGCGATGGCGCCGGAAGGCGTCGGCGAGAGCACCACCCGGCGGGGTGAGGATGTCGTCAAGGAAGAAGGCCAGGAGCCCGGGCGGGAAGAAACAGGCAAAGAGGCCACTCCGGCCGGCCGCCCGGTCGGTGAATCGACGCCCCGCGATTCCACCGGGGTTGAGACGCCGGAGGACCCGGACAGCGCCGCACCGCAATCACCGTAGGGCCCGGCGCGCGGACATCCCCGCGCTTGAGCGCGCCCATCGACGGTCGTGCATCCCTAGCGTTCCAGGGCAATGGCGGCGCCGCGGTGTTCGACGCCGTTGTTGGCGATCCGGAGGTGGCGCGCCGTAAAGAGTTTCAGCCGCTGCAGCTGGCGCGGGGACAACCGGTCGCAGACCCAGTCCCAATGCAACGACACCACGTCCCCCACCACCAGTCCGGCCACAAATCCGGTTCCGTTCACAGCGTGTTTGGCGGACTCCACCACCGGCGGGCCGACTTCAAGCGCCGCCCCGTCCCACGCCAGCGGCCGGGACCGGACCACCGCGTCGTCGCCGGAGAGCGCGAGGACCTCACCCCAGCGGATCCGGCACCGGTCGAGCACATTCAAGGCGGTGGCATGCCGGCGGTCGTCGTGCAGCAGGCCGAGCCAGGGGTAGATCTCGAAGACGTGGAAGCTGTGGTGCGGGACCCCGCCGGCCAGGACACCTTCCGCCAGGTGCGGGAATTGCCGGCCGGTGCGTGCCCGGAACCGCTCCTCCATGGAGTTTCCGATGTTGGTGATTCCGACCGAGTCCAGCAGGCTGTTCCCCACCCAGTACGCCTCCACCACACGGAAATCCAGCGGGTCCGGGATGCGGTTGGAGGCGGCAATGAGTTCCAGGTACGGCCAGGCGCCGGCGAACCCCTTAGCCAGTTCCCGGAGTCCCTGGTCCGTCACTCCGGACTGGCCGTAATGAAGCAGCGCGTCACTGTCCGGCGGCCCGCAACTCCCCCTCGAATTTGGAGGGTAGGCATAGCGGACAAACAACTGGGCACCGTCAACAACCATGATGAGGCCACCATCTGCAAAAGGTCCTTCGAACGTAACATCGGGCCCGCGCGCCGACAAGGGGATCCGCCGCCCGGAACCGTTGACAGCCCTGTTCTTCGGGCGGATCCTGTGAAGAACCTACGTACAAGGGGCCAGGCCATGCGAGTCGACGATCTAAACCGACGTACGGCTCTCCAGGCGCTGCTGGCAGGCGGATCGGCGGCCTTTCTTGCCGGTTGCGGAGCGTCAGGCCCGCCCGCGGCGTCCCCTGCCGGCAGCGGAAGCAGTTCCGGAAACACCCAGGGCATCAGCATCACGGACCAGCGCGGAAAGACCCTCACCTTCGCCAAGCCGGTCACCCGGGTGGTGACCATACCCATGCCGGCCGCATCGCTGCTGGTCGCCGTCGACGGCAGTGCCGAGCACCTGAGCGCAATGCACAATGCGTCCTGGGTGGCGATGCGCGACGGCATTCTGGGCACCATCTTTCCCCGCGCGCTGGAGCTGCCGCACGAAATTGCAACGCAGGACTTCACCCCGAATGTGGAGAGCGTGCGCGCGCTGAACCCCGACGTCGTGGTCCAGTGGTCGGACGCGCAACTGATCGAGCCGCTGGAGAACGCCGGGCTGACGGTGCTCGGGCTCATCAACACCGGGAAGCAGGAGGACGTGGACGCCTGGGTAACCATGTTCGCCGCCATGCTGGGCAAACCCGGGCGTGCCACGGAAATCAAGGCACGCAGCGACCGGGAACTCGCCGAGGTCAAGGCAGCGGCGGCCGGCCGCGGCTCACCGGGACCAAGCATTCTGTACTTCAACCGATTCACCGGCGGACTCAAAGCCGCCGCCGCCAACACCTACAACGACTTCTACATCAAGCTGGTAGGCGGCACGAACCCCGCCACCGGCGAGGACCCGCTGCCCGGCACCGGGATGGTCGGCCTGGACGTGGAGCAGGTCCTCCGCTGGGACCCCGAGGTCATCCTCCTGGGCAACTTCGACTCGGCCATGCCCCGGGACATCTACGCCGACCCGGTGTGGCAGGACATGTCCGCTGTCCGCACGCGCCGCGTCTACAAGGTCCCGCTCGGAGGCTATCGCTGGGACCCCCCGGGCCAGGAATCACCGCTCATGTGGCACTGGCTCTCGGATATCGCCTACCCGCAGGAGCGGTCCGGGGTACGGAGCAAGGCCACGGACTACTTCCAGTTCCTGTATCACCACGTGCCCACCGCGGATGAGCTGGACAAGATTCTCTGGACCGCGGCCAACAACGAGTCAGCCGACTATCGCCAGTTCAATGCTGGATGAAGCCGGTTCAGCGCGACCGGACCGCCGGAGTCCACCGCCTGGGCCGGGAGCCGGCCGGCCAGGACAACGTGAGCGGCAGGCCGGACCGTCCGCCCTGGGGCCGATCGCCATCGCTACCGCGGTGCTGGCCGCCGTCGGGCTGCTGGCGCTCGGGCTGGGCCGGTACAACGTACCCCTCGGGCACGTTGTCCAGATCCTGGCCGCGCAGCTTGTGCCGTTCCCCCTCGAGGCAAGCGGGACTGAGCAGAACGTAGTGCTGCTCGTGCGGATGCCCCGGGTCCTGCTCGCCCTGCTCGTGGGCGGCGGCCTGGCCATCGGCGGTGCCGCCCTGCAGGCCGTCTTCCGCAACCCGCTCGTCAGCCCCGAGATCATCGGCGTATCCGCCGGCGCGTCCTTCGGCGGGGCGCTCGCCTTGCTCCTCGGGCTCGGAACGTTCCTGCTCGTCGCGGGTTCCTTCGTCTTCGGCCTGGTGGCCCTCGGCACCCTCTTCCTGATCACCTCCGGCCGCGGAGGAACTCCGATGCTCATGATCGTGCTCGGCGGTGTGGTGACCGGTTCGTTCTTCTCCGCCCTGGTCGCATTCGTCACCTACATCGCGGACCCGAACACCACACTGCCGGCCATCGTCTTCTGGCTGCTGGGCAGCGTGGCCACGGCCACGTTCGCGAAAGTCGCGGTGGCGCTGGTGCCCGTGCTGGGCGGCGCCGCCGTCCTGCTGGCACTGCGCTGGCGGATCAATGTGCTCTCCCTCGGTGACGAGGACGCGGCAGCGCTGGGCGTCAAGCCGCGCCCGCTGCGCTGGGTGGTGCTGGTGGCGGTGGCCCTCATCGTGGCCGGTGCGGTCGCGGTCAGCGGCGCGGTCAGCTGGGTGGGCCTGGTGGTGCCGCACCTGGCGCGGATGTGGGTAGGCCCGGACCACCGCGTCCTGCTGCCGGTGTCCTTCCTCCTCGGCGGAGCCTACGTCGTCCTGGTGGACACCGTCGCCCGGACCGCGACCGCCGGGGAGATCCCGCTGGGTGTCCTCACCGCCCTGATCGGCGCCCCCGTTTTCTTCCTGCTCCTGCGCCGCCACCGGGAAAGGATCTGGGAAAGTGCTTGAGCTGGACGGCGTGGGATTCGGCTACGCCCGGCAGGAATGGGTGTTCCGGAACGTCAGTTTCCGGGTTCCGCCCGGCACGGCCACCGCTGTACTGGGGCCCAACGGCAGCGGCAAGACCACCCTGGTGCGCTGCGCCGCCGGGCTGCTGGAGCCGGCGGAAGGAACCATCCGCCGGGCCGACGGCGCGGGATACGTCCCGCAGGCCCACGGCAGTACGTTCGGCTACAGCGCCCTGGACATGGTCCTGATGGGCAGGGCTCGGCAGGTGGGGATCTTCCGTACGCCGGGACCCAGAGACCGGGCCGCGGCCCTCGAAGCGATGGAGCGGGTGGGGGTCGCCGGGCTGCGCACCCGCCGCTTCCCCACCCTGAGCGGCGGCGAACAGCAGCTGGTCCTCATCGCCCGGGCCGTCGCTGCGGGCTGTCCCGTGCTGGTGCTGGACGAGCCCGCCACCGGCCTCGATTTGAAGAACCAGGTGCGCGTCCTGTCGCTGCTGCAGGAGCTGATGGTGGACGGCATGGCCCTGTTGCTGAGCACCCACCATCCCGACCACGCCCTCTACGTCGCGGACCAGGCGGTGCTGCTGGGGCGCGGCGGCGCACAGACAGGCGCGGCCACCGACCTGCTCACGGACTCCGCACTGTCAGCTCTCTACGGGGTTCCGGTTCGAACCGTCTCCTATTCCGACGGCGGCCACGACCGCCGTACCGTCGTCGTGCCTTACGGCGACGGCACGGGCCCGGCGCGGCGCCAGCTGAGGGAGCATCCGGCGAACGGCGGCAAAACCTGAGGGAGGATCCGGGGGGAACGTGTCTAGCCGGTGTTGCGGAGGCCTGCCGCAACACCGTTGACGGTGATCAGCATGGCGCGCTGGAGCCGTTCGTCGATTTCGGCGCCGGTCAGGTTCTCCCCGACGGCTGACTCGGACCGAATGCGGCGCAGTAGCTCCACCTGCAGGTAGCTGATCGGGTCAAGGTACTGGTCGCGGATTTCCAGCGAACGCTTGAGCGTCGGCTGGGCATCCAGGAGCAGGTCCTCGCCGGTGAGCCGCTGGATCTCGGCGACGGTGAGCTCGTATTCGGTCCGGATGGCGCGGAAGAGGTGGTGGAGTTCCTCCGGCACCAGCGTGGAAACGTAGTAGCCGGCGATGTCCATGTCCGTCTTGGCCAGCGTCATTTCCACGTTGGAGAGCACCGAACGGAAGAAGTGCCAGGAATCCATCATTTCCCCCAGCTGGGCCGAGTGGCCGGCCTCACGGGCGGCTTTGAGACCCGAACCGACGCCAAACCAGCCCGGGACGATCTGCCGTGACTGGGTCCAGCCGAACACCCACGGGATGGCGCGCAGGCCTTCCAGTCCGGCGCCGGAATCGGGACGCTTGGACGGGCGGGAACCGATGTTCAGGGAGCCGAGCTGCTCCACCGGGGTGGACGCCATGAAGTAGGCGGGCAGGTCCGGATCTTCGATCAGCGTCCGGTACCGTGCGAAGGCGGCGTCGGAGATGGTCTCCATCACGTGGCCGTAACGCCCGCGCTGGTCCTCCGAGGTGCGCGGGGTGCGGTGCAGCGCTGAGCCCTGCAGCACGGCCGCCAGCGACAGCTCCAGGTTCTCCCGGGCGAGCTCGGGCAGCGAATACTTGTCCGAAATGACCTCGCCCTGCTCGGTGAACTTGATTTCGCCCTCCAGCACGCCGTTCGGCTGGGCCATGATGGCGTCGTAGGTCGGCCCGCCGCCGCGACCTACAGAGCCGCCGCGGCCGTGGAAGAGGCGCACCCGCACTCCGTGCTTCGCCGCGACGTCCCGGAGTTTGCGCTGGGTTTTGTGGATCTCCCACTGGCTGGTCATGACGCCGGATTCCTTGTTGGAGTCCGAGTAGCCGAGCATGACTTCCTGCACGTCGCCGCGGAGCCGGACGAGCTCCCGGTAGGACGAATCGGAGAGCAGCTGGTCCACGATCTCGGCCGAGGCGCGCAACTCCTCCACGGTTTCCAGCAGTGGGGCGAAGCCGATCCTGGCGTAGGGTGCCTCGCCGAAGAGGCTCACAAGGCCTGCCTCACGGGCCAGCACGGCCGCGGCCAGAACGTCGTCGGCGCCGCGGGTCATCGAGATGATGTACGTCTCGATCACGTCGGGACCATAAGTCCGCAGGGCCCGGCGGATCTCACGGAACACGTCGTACGTGCCGTCCGCGACGCCGTCGAGCTTGATCGGGTGGCCGGAGAGCGGGCGTCGCGAGGCCAGCTCCGAGCCAAGAACCTCCAGCCGCTCGGCACGGCTCAGTTCGGCGTACCGGACTCCGGGTCCGCCGAGCCGGTCCATCAGCTGCCCGACGGCGTCGTGGTGGTGGTCAGCGTGTTCGCGGATGTCCAGGGTAGCGAGGTGCAGCCCGAAGGAGGCGATGGCCCGGCGGACCCTGGCCAGGGCACCGTCGGCGGCGAGTGCGGCGTGGTGGTTCCGCAGCGACCGCTCCAGCAGAGCCAGCTCGGCGAGGAGCTCCGTGGTGGTGGTGTAGTCCCGTCCCGGCTCGTGCGGGGACCCCGAGGTGACCCGCCGCGCGGTGTTCAGCAGCTTGGCCTTGATGCAGGTGAGTTTGAGCCGGTAGGGCTCCTGGGCGTTCAGTTCGAGGACCCGGCGGTCCAGGCCGGGCAGGTTCCCCAGGTCGACGTCGATCGAGTCCAGCAGCTCCTGGTCCGCACCGGCGAGCGCCGTCGAGTTGGACAGGATCGAGATGAGCCCGTCGAGCAGTGCGATGCTGATCCGGACAGCATGCTGGTTCTGGATCTGCAGGATCTCGCGGGTGACGGCCGCGGTGACGTTCGGGTTTCCGTCGCGGTCCCCGCCGATCCACGAGCCGAAGCGGATCGGCGCCTTCTCCACGGGCAGCGTGACGCCGTGCTCACCGAGCAGCTCCGAGAGGTCCGCGAGCATTTCCGGCATGGCGTCGCCGAGGATGCCGGTGAGGTAGTAGATGGCGTTCCGGGCCTCGTCCACCGGGGTGGGCCGGACCTGCCGGAGCTCATCGGTCTGCCACATCTGGTCGATCACTTCCGAAAGCTGGCGGTCCTGGCGCCGCCGTGCGGAGGTCCCCTCGTCGGTCGCCTCGGCGAGGATGTCGGAGAGCCGGCGGACCTTGTCCAGCACGGAGCGGCGGGAGGCCTCGGTGGGGTGCGCTGTGAAGATGGGCCGGACATCGAGTTCATTCACGACCTCCTGCAGCACCGCCGCGCCGGCCTGGTCCGCGATGTCACTGACGGCTTTGGCGAGCCAGCCGTCCTTTTCCTGGCGGGTCCGCAGCCCGCGGACCCGATGGACCTGTTCGGCGGCATTGGCCAGATGGAAGTAGAACGCGAAGGCACGGACCAGGTCGGTGGCCTGCTCAAGGGGCAGGGAGCCGAGCAGTTCGCGGACCTGCGCGACGACGTCGTACGAGCTCCACGGACCGGTGGCGTCAGCGCCGCCCCGGGCGGCTTCCTTGGATTCTTTGGTCAGCAGCCGGACCTGCTCCACAAGATCAAGGAGTTCCGGGCCGTGCTGGCGGACCAGCGATTCACCCAGCAGGGTGGATACCCGGCGCACATCGGCGCGCAGTTCGGCGGCGAGGTCGGTGGCGGAA
Organism: Arthrobacter sp.; assembly: GCA_025464925.1. The sequence goes on along the minus strand of JAODMS010000122.1, from coordinate 1,292 downwards.
TTCATTGCAGTGTCAGCCATGGAAACTATCTTTCGAGGGTTCGACTTGGCTCGTACACTGCGCTGGATACTGTGAGCCCGGTTACTTCTTCCTAAGGGATGGTACCCGCCACCGGCGCCCGCCGTGAATCTGTCTCAGATAGTAGCCGGCAGCTGTTGTCGTTTTGCGGCCTCGGAACGACAACGCGTGCCAGCCGGTTGGGAGGGGCCTAGGGTTAGACCTGAGGCACCCGTCCACCGCTTGGGAGGAACCCGTGAGCACGACGCACCCCGATCCCGACGCCCAGCTCGCCCGCTGGCAGCGCTTCCGGAACAGCCGCAACACGGCCCTCGCAAGCGAGCACGGCTGGCTCACGCTCACCTCACTCCAGTGGCTGGAGCGCGAGCCGTCCGCCGTCGACCTTGTGCCCGGACTGTGGTCCACGGACGGCACGACGGCGTTCCTCACCGCCGACGCCGCAGCGGGACTGGCGCTTGTGGCCGGCGGCGAGACCGTTGACGGCACCATCAGCGCGCGCCTCTCCGATGAGGAGTCGCTGATGTGGGTCCAGTACGGCGGCGCGGACGGCCGGCAGGTGGTGGTGGAACTGGCCATGCGGGCCGGTAAGTACGCCCTCCGCACCCGGGACTCCCGGTCACCCGTGTTCACCGAGTTCGACGGCGTACCGACCTTCGATTACCGTCCGGACCTCGTGGTCGAGGCGAAGTTCCTCCCGTATCCGGAACCCATGGACGTCCCGATCGGAACCGCCAACCCGCTGGTGGACGGCGTGCACCGCTCGGTGGGCGAGCTGGTGTTCCGGCTGCCGGGCAAGGACCACGAGTGCCATCTGCAGGCCGAAGAGGAGAAGCTCGGCGCCCTCACCGTCACATTCCACGACGAGACCAACGGAGCAGCCCCGCCGGAACAAGCAACTGCCGAGTGGCGCAAGGTCTCCACCGCACGCCCCCGCGTCGATGCCCTGGGAAACAGGACCGTGATCCTGGACTTCAACCGTGCCATCAACTACCCCAGCGCCTTCACCCCGTACGGCACCTGCCCCATGCCGGTGAAGAACAACAGCCTCGACTACCGGATCGAGGCCGGAGAGAAGGAGCCCGGGCTCTTCTAGACGATCGCGGACACTCCGGTGACGGCTCGGCCCACGATCAGGGTGTTGATCTCGTACGAGCCCTCGTAGGTGTAGATCGCCTCGGCGTCGGAGAAGATCTTGGCCATCCGGTAGTCGGTGACAATCCCGTTCCCGCCCAGCAGGGACCGGCCCATCGCCACGGTTTCGCGCATCCGGGCGC